>NZ_JBIALB010000007.1:0-360821 GCF_042872965.1 Micromonospora sp. NPDC005087
CTCGAGTACCCCGAAGGGCCTTTCCGCTCGACTTGCATGTGTTAAGCACGCCGCCAGCGTTCGTCCTGAGCCAGGATCAAACTCTCCAACAAAAAATTGTCGAACAGCATCCTGACAACAAAAGTGTTGCCAAAGGAATCCCAACCAGCAATCCAAAAGGACCACCAGTCCGGGTTATAAATCATAATTGGCACTGGCTTTTCAAGCACCCTGTTGAGTTCTCAAAGAACAACCACACACCGATCAAAAGCCCCAACCAGTGGGACCCCATCTCGGGGCTTTCCGTACCGTGTCCCTGACGCTCATCTGGCGTCAGGCACTTTTACTACGTTACCCGCCGGTTTCCGCCGTGTCAAACCGCTGTTTTCGCGGTCTGTCGTGCGTCACTCCGTCATGCGGGCACCATGTCTCGACCGGCTTGCGCCGCCCTCATCATGGATTCGGCAGGCCGGCCGCCGCGGTTTCCCGCGAACTCGCCCGGTGCCCTGCCGGTCGTTAACCTTACCCGGTCGGCTCCGCCTCACCAAATCCGCCTCGCGGCGACTCTGGGGCCCCACCCGGTACCAGGTCTGAGAGGTGCAACCCCTCCGACCCGGTGGTCTTCACCGCGCTCCGGCCTCTCAGACTTTCGCCTGTTTCGTCCGTTCCGCGCTGGCAGAGAGAAAGTTACGCGTCCGGCGGGATGATCGTCAAATCCGCCGGACGCGTCCCCCGTCACACCGTTGACAGGTACCTATTCGCGCAGCTCAACGCCCGCGAAGGAGCGCTTGCCGCGGCGCAGCACCAGGTACCGCCCGTGCAGCAGGTCGGCCGGTGACACCGTGGCGTCCACCTCGGCCACCCGGTTGTTGTTGACGTAGGCGCCGCCCTCGGCGATCACGCGACGGCCCTCCTTGTGGCTGGGCACCAGGCCGGAGTCGCGCAGCAGGCCCGCCACGTCCGGCAACTCGCCGGCGAGCTGCACCAGGCCGGCCTCGGTCAGCGCCGCGCGCAGCGTCTCCGGGGCCAGCTCATCCAGTGAGCCCCGACCGAACAACGCCTGGCTGGCGGCGATGGCCTGCCGGGTCTCCTCCGGCCCGTGCACCAGGGTCGTCAGCTCCTCGGCGAGCGCCCGCTGTGCCAGCCGGGCCGCCGGCCGTTCGGCGGTCGCCTTCGCCAGTTCCTCCAGCTCGTCACGCGACCGGAAGCTGAAGTACCGCAGGTAGCGGTCGACCTCCCGGTCCTCGACGTTCAGCCAGAACTGGTAGAACGCGTACGGGCTGGTCAACATGGGGTCGAGCCAGACGGCGCCGCCCTCGGTCTTGCCGAACTTCGTGCCGTCGGACTTCGTGACCAGTGGCGTGGTGAACGCCTCCACCGGCCCGGCCCCACGCCGCCGTACGTAGTCGACGCCGGCGGTGATGTTGCCCCACTGGTCGGAGCCGCCGAACTGGAGCTGGCAGCCATGCCGGCGGTGCAGCTCGAAGAAGTCGTTGGCCTGCAACAGCTGGTAGCTGAACTCGGTGAAGCTGATTCCCGTTTCCAACCGGGCCCGCACCACCTCCCGCGCCAGCATCTTGTTCACCGGGAAGTGCTTGCCCACGTCGCGGAGGAACTCGACCACCGACATCTCGCCGGTCCAGTCCAGGTTGTTCACCAGTCGCGCCGCGTTGTCGCCGGTGTACGACACGAACGGGGCCAACTGCTCGCGGATCCGCGCGACCCAGCCGGCGATCACCTCGGGCGGGTTGAGCGTCCGCTCGGCGCTCTCCTTCGGGTCACCGATCTGCCCGGTCGCCCCGCCGACCAGCAGCAACGGGCGGTGGCCCGCGAGTTGCAGCCGGCGGGCCATGGTGACCTGCATGAGGTGGCCGACGTGCAGGCTCGGCGCGGTGGGGTCGAAGCCCACGTAGAAGGTGGCGGCGTCCGCACCGTCGAGCAGCTCGCGCAGCTCGTCGAGGCCGGTCGAGTCCTGAATCAGGCCACGCCAGAGCAAATCGTCGGTCAGGGAGTCCCGCCCGGGCGGCGGAAGGCTGCTGTCGGTCACGGTCGCCAATTCTCCCCCATCCTCGGCACCGACCCGTACCGGGTTTCGCGCAAGCCGCCCCAGTTAGGCTTGCGCTCCGTTGATCGAGGAGGGTTTGCCGTGGAGATGCCGGACCTGACGGGTGGCTTCGTCGCCCTGCTCGGCCTGAAGTTCGAGGAGGCGACCGCCGACCGGGTCGTCATCGGCTGGCGCGTCCGGCCCGAGCTGCACCAGCCGTTCGGCATCCAGCACGGCGGGGTGTACTGCTCGGTGGTGGAGACCGCGGCCAGCGTGGGCGGCTCGCTCTGGCTGGGCGACCGGGGCACCGTCGTCGGCGTCAGCAACCAGACGGACTTCCTGCGGGCGGTCCGGGAGGGCGAGCTGACGGCGGTCGGCACGCCGGTGCACCGGGGTCGCAGCCAGCAGCTCTGGCAGGTGGAGATCACCGACGCCGACCAGCGGCTGGTCGCCCGCGGCCAGGTCAGGCTGCAGAACCTCTCCCCCGCCTGAACCGACGCACCCACGCGTCGCGGCGCGCCCGCTCAGCTGCGGGCCTCGTCCAGCACCGGCTCGGCGTCCTGGTCGACGTGCGCCTCGTCGGGGACCCGGCTCAGCCGTACCTCGGTGATCGCCCGGTGGTCGATGCCCGCCACCACCAGCACCCAGCCGTCCAGGGTTTCGTCCTCCCCCACGACGGTGGGGATGTGGCCGAGGCAGGCCAGCACCAGCCCGGCGACGGTGGTGTAGTCGCCGGCCGGCCGGGACGGCAGCTCGACGCCGATGTCCGGCAGGTCGTGCACCGGGAAGGTGCCGGGCAGCACCAGCGCGCCGTCGGGCTCGCGGCGCACCGAGTAGCCGTCCCGGTCGGTCTCGTCGTAGATCTCCCCGACGATCTCCTCCAGGATGTCCTCCAGCGTGACGATGCCGTCGACGGCGCCGCGCTCGTCCACCACCAGAGCGATGTGCTGGCGTTCGGCCTTGAACTGGCGCAGCGCGTCCACCACCGGCAGCGAGTCGGGCAGCAGCATCGGAGGGCGGGCGATCTCGTCGACCGGCCGGTCGTCCGGCACCCCCACCAAGTCACGCAGATGGATCACGCCGAGCGTGTCGTCCAGGCCGCCGTGGCGCACCACCGGTGCCCGGGAGTGCCCGGTGGCGGCCAGCACCAGTCGCGCGGACTCCGCGCTGGTCCCGCTGTCGAGCGTGAAGACCCGCAACCGGGGTACGAGGACGGCCCGCAACCGCCGGTCGGCGATCTCCACGGCGCCGGCGATGATGGTGCGCTGCTCCTTGGTGAAGCCATGGTTGCCGGCGACGATGTCGCGCAGCTCGTCCGGGCCGATCTCGTCCGGCTGGTGCTTCGGGTTGAGCCCGACCAGCCGGACCACGAGGTCGCTGGTGGCGCCGAGGGCCCAGACGGCCGGTCGGGTCACGGTGGCGAGCAGGTCGAGCGGACGGGCCACCAGCAGCGCCCACCGCTCGGCGGACTGCAGGGCGATCCGCTTGGGGGCCAGCTCGCCGAAGACCAGGGTGACGAAGGTCAGCGCGAGGGTGACCACCACGATCGCCACCGTCTCGGCGGCGCCCCCGAACACCCCGAGCAGCGGCACGAGGGGCTTGACGAGCGAGACCGCCGCAGCGGCGGAGGCCAGGAAGCCGGCCAGGGTGATGCCGATCTGGATGGTGGCCAGGAACCGGTTGGGGTCCTTGGCCAGCCGTGCCAGGGTGCGGCCGGCGCGGCTGCCGCGTTCCAGCCGCTGGAGCTGGCTGTCGCGCAGCGAGACTAGGGCCATCTCGCTGCCGGCGAAGGCCGCGTTGACGATCACCAGAACTCCGACCAGGGCCAGCTGGCTCCAGTAGCTCTGCACGCCCGGTTCTCTCCCCTCGACCCCGACCCGGCCGGCCGCGGTGGCCGGCCCGCCGCCGACCGTGGCCCGGGCGGCGTCGCCCCTCTGTGCCCCGCGGGCGGGCCGCGCAATCCTCAGGCCGGCGGGTCAGGCGGGCGCGGGCAGTTCCAGCACGTACGCGTCGCCCTCCGGGCGGAAGCCGAGCCGGTGGTAGTAGGGGGCGACCATGCCGGGCGGGCTGACCACCCGGCGGAAACCGCGGTCGGTGAACAGGCGGCTGCGCCGGTAGACGAACTCGCCGGGGGTGAAGTCGCGGAACGGCGGGGTCATGTAGTCCAGGTCGATCTGAGCCACCCCGCCGGCCTCGGCGTGCGAGACCACCACGCCGACCACCTCGTCGGCGCGGACCACCAGGAACGCCGACCGGTCGGCGGCGGCCGGGTCCCAGCGGAAGTCCGGGTTGAACCGGGCGATGTCGGCGGCGTGCACCCGCAGGGTGTGGGCCAGGAATGCGTCGCCGGTGCCCACCTCGACCACTTCGTAGGTCTGCGCGTCGTGCCGGGTGGCCAGCATCTTCCGCAGGTACCAGACGTTGATCACCGTGAGCACCACGTTCAGCCCGACCATGGGCCACACGTGCACGGCGGCGTTGTAGCCGATCAGGATGAGGCAGCCGAGCAGGTTGAGCGCGCGCAGCCGCAGGATGCGGGTCTGCAGCAGCGACCAGACCAGCAGCGCGGAGCCGGCCCAGCCGACGAGTTCCAGCCAGTTCACCCCGGCGGGGGTAGCCCCCCGCCGGCTCGGGCCGGTCGGCGGGACAGATCCACCGGCCGTCGTCCTTCGCCACGAGCGGCTCGCCCGCCCGCCCGCCCGGCGGGCGGGCGGGCGGGCGGGCGGGAACTCCGACCATGAGCGCGAAGTCGGGAACATCCCGGGTGACCACTGCGCCGGCCGCGATCAGGGCCTACAGGCCGATCGAGACCGGCGCCACGCAGACGGCCCGCGCTCCGATCGCCGCGCCCTCGCCGACCACCACGCCGACCGCTGTCCAGTCGTCGCCGCTCTTCAGCCGCCCCTCCGGGGTGACCGAGCGCGGGTACTCGTCGTTCGTGAGCACCGCGGCCGGCCCGATGAAGACCCGTCGGCCAGTTCCGCTGGCGCGTACACCAGGGCGTGGTTCTGCAGCTTGACGTTGTCGCCCAAGCGGACGCCCGGCCCGACGTACGCGCCGCGACCGATGACGCAGTTCCGGCCGACCGAGGCATGCTCGCGGACCTGAGCCAGGTGCCAGACGCGCGTGCCGGGACGGATGGTGGCACGTTCGTCCACATCGGCCGTCGCGGCGATCTGCGCACCGTCGTGCGATGCCCAGTGGGCGTCCGTCATCTCTCGTTCCCTCCGCGGTGCGGCGATCTTCTGTGGGGTGAAAACGGTAGACGGTCGGCAACAAGGGCAATGTCAGAAAGCCGACCCAGTGGCCGCAGAACGGGCCATTCGAAGTGCGCGGGCAGACCAAACGGACCGGATGACCCCGGCGGCACCGCCGGAATTCCCGGTCGGTGCTGGCGCTGGCGAGGACGACCTCGGTAGCTTGCCAAATGGACGTCGCCACCAACTCCCCCCTCAGCGGATTTTCCTGTCCTGACTAGCGAAACGGGTATCAGTGAACTCATCGCCCGCTGCCGTCGAACCAATCGGCGTTGCCGTCATCGGTGCCGGTTACTGGGGGCCGAATCTTGTGCGTAACTTCCAGACCTCTGACGCATTCCGGTTGCGCTGGCTCTGCGACCTCGATATGACCCGGGCCCGACGCGCGCTCGGTGACTACTCGACAGTCCAGGCGACCGACGACCTGGCCACGGTGCTGGCCGACGACGACGTACACGCGGTGGCCATCGCCACCCCGGCCGGCACCCACCTCGAGGTGGCGATGGCGGCGCTACGGGCCGGCAAGCACGTGCTCGTGGAGAAGCCGCTGGCGGCCGACGTCGAACAGGGGCGCGCGCTGGTGGCGGAGGCGGAGGGCCGGGGACTGTCGCTGATGTGCGACCACACCTACTGCTACACGCCCGCTGTACTGCGCATCCGCGAGCTGCTGCACGGCGGGGAACTGGGCGAGCTGCAGTACCTCGACTCGGTACGAATCAACCTCGGGCTGGTCCAGCGCGACATCGACGTGATGTGGGACCTGGCGCCGCACGACCTGTCGATTCTCGACTTCATCCTCCCGTCCGGGGTGGCGCCGGTCTCGGTGGCCGCGCACGGCGCGGACCGGATCGGGGCGGGGCGGGCCTGCGTCGCCTACCTGACGCTGCACCTCAACACCGGCGCGATCGCGCACATCCACGTCAATTGGCTCTCCCCGGTGAAGATCCGGACCGCGATCATCGGCGGGTCGAAGCGGACCTTGGTCTGGGACGACCTCAACCCGAGCCAGCGACTCTCGATCTTCGACCGCGGGGTCGACGTGGCGTCGGCGGAGGAGCTCGGCGACGAGCAGCGCCGGGACATGCTGGTCTCGTACCGCTCGGGCGACATGGTGGCGCCGGCCCTGACGGAGCGGGAGGCGCTGCGGACCATGGTCGAGGAGTTCGCCCGGTCGATCCGCACCGGCACGCCCGCCCTGACCGACGGCCGGTCCGGCCTGCGGGTGATGGCCATCCTGGAGGCCGCCTCGCGCAGCCTCGCCAGTGGCGGATCAGTGGTCAATCTCAACGAATGGACAGACGTGCACGGACAAATCGTCGAAACCGGTAGGGCAATTGCTCAGTCCGGCGCGGAGCGAAGCGGAGCAGCGGCATGAGCGCGGTGGAGACCGCCGGGACACGGGCCCTGGTCACCGGTGGAGCGGGCACGATCGGTTCCCACGTCGTCGACCAGCTGGTCGCCGGCGGCGCGGCCGAGGTCGTCGTCCTGGACAACTTCGTCCGCGGCTGCCGGGAGAACCTCGCCCGGGCCCTGCCGCACGCCGGTGTCCGCCTGGTCGAGGGAGACATCCGCGACGTCGGGCTGGTGCACGAGCTGACCCGCGGCAAGGACCTGGTCTTCCACCTCGCCGCCATCCGCATCACCCAGTGCGCCGAGGAGCCGCGGCTGGCCAACGAGGTGCTGGTCGACGGCACGTTCAACGTGCTGGAGGCGGCCGCCGCCGCCCGGGTCCGCAAGGTCATCCTGTCCTCGTCGGCCTCCGTGTACGGGCTCGCCGACGAGTTCCCGACCACCGAGCGGCACCACCCGTACCACAACGACACGTTCTACGGCGCCGCCAAGGCGTTCAACGAAGGCATGCTGCGCAGCTACCACAGCATGTACGGCCTGGACTACATCGCGCTGCGCTACTTCAACGTCTACGGCCCCCGGATGGACATCCACGGCCTCTACACCGAGGTCCTGATCCGGTGGATGGAGCGGATCGAATCGGGTGTGCCCCCGCTGATCCTCGGTGACGGCCTGCAGACGATGGACTTCGTGCACGTCGCCGACATCGCCCGGGCCAACATCCTGGCCGCCCGGGCGGACGTCACCGACGAGGTGTTCAACATCGCCAGCGGCACCGAGACCAGCCTCAAGGAGCTGGCCCAGGCGCTCAGCGACGTGATGAAGTCCGACCTCGCACCCGAGCACGGTCCGGCCCGCGCGGTCAACGGCGTCACCCGCCGACTGGCCGACACCACCGCCGCCGCGGAGAAGCTGAGCTTCCGCGCCGAGATCGGCCTGCACGAGGGGCTTCAGGGGCTGGTCGACTGGTGGCGGGCCGAGAAGTGAGCAGCACCCGGATCCCGGTGATGATCCCCCGCCTCGGTGAGGAGGAGGCGCAGGCCGCCGCCGACGCCGTACGGTCGGGCTGGGTGGCCCAGGGGCCCCGGGTGGCTCGGTTCGAGCAGGAGTTCGCAGCCCTGGTCGGCGCCGGCCACGGCGTGGCCGTCAGCTCGTGCACGACCGCACTTCATCTGGCGCTGGTGGTGCTGGAGATCGGCCCGGGCGACGAGGTGATCGTGCCATCGTTCTCGTTCATCGCCACCGCCAACGCGGTGCGCTACGTCGGCGCCACCCCGGTCTTCGCCGACGTCGACGTCCGCACCGGCAACCTGACGGTGGCGACGATCGACGCGGTGCGCACCGCCCGGACCCGGGCGGTGATCGCGGTGCACCAGGGCGGCGTGCCGTTCGACGTCGCCGCGCTGCGGAACGCCACCGGCCGCTGGGGGCTGCCGCTGATCGAGGACGCGGCCTGCGCCGCCGGGTCGACGGCGTACGGACGGCCGGTCGGCGCCGGCGCGACGATCTCGGCCTGGTCGTTCCATCCCCGCAAGTTGCTGACGACGGGCGAGGGTGGCATGGTCACCGTGGACGATCCGGAGTGGGCGGCCCGGCTGCGCCGGTTGCGGGAACACGGCATGAACGTCTCCGCGGCCGACCGCCACGCCAGCTCCCAGCCGGTCATCGAGGCCTACCTGGAGACCGCCTTCAACTACCGAATGACCGACATCCAGGCGGCGATCGGTCTCGTGCAGCTCGGCCGCCTCGCGGATCTGGTGGCTCACCGGCGCGCGCTGGCGGCCCGCTACCACGAGCTGCTGGCGGACCTCAAGGGTCTGGCCCCGGTCCGCGACCCCGAGTACGGCGAGACCAACTTCCAGTCGTTCTGGCTGCTGATCGACCCGGAGTACGGGACCGGCCGCGACGAGGTGCTCGCCGAGCTGGCCGCCGCCGGAGTGTCGGCCCGACGCGGCATCATGGCCGCCCACCTGGAGCCGGCCTACGCCGACGTGTCGCCCGCGCCGCTGCCGGTGACCGAGCGGCTGACCCGCGACTCGCTCATCCTGCCGCTGCACCACGCGCTGACCGAGGACGACCAGGACCACATCGTCGCCGTGCTCCGCAAGCTGGCCGCCCGCTAGGTCGGGCCGTCACGGGGCGACCGAACCCGGGGCAGGCGGGCGCGTACCACCACGCCCGCCCCGGGTGGTCACCACCTATGCGGGTCTGGGGACCAGCTGCGCCGTCGGGGCGCCGTCGATCGTGCCCACGACGTTGTTCGTCCAGTCGGCGAAGGTGACGTAGCATCCGGACCCGCACCGGCTCGTGTAGCCCCAGTGCGTCGGCCCGAATACGTTGTCGCGCAGTCGCAGCCCCTCACCGTCCTGGGCGTACAGCCCGAAGGCGCCGAGCGAGATGAAACTGTCGTGGACCTGGTAGTTGCGCAGCCGGGAGCCGCCCGAACTCTGGGTGAACAGCACGGCGGTGATGGCCTGCCAGTAGTTGGGGATCTCCGCGCCGGTGTAGGCGTTGACGCCCGGCTCGAGCCGGCTGTGGCTGATCTCCAGCGGACCGGTGCCGCCATAGGGGAAGACGCCCCCGGTGTGGGCCTGGGAGGGGTCGGCCAGGTGGGCGATGTAGTTGTCGTGGAGCCAGCTGTACTCGATGGTGGTATCCGCCCCGCAGAGGCACATGCCGCCGGTGTTCGCCACGTCGACGCGGCTGAGCTGGATCGTGCAGGTGGGGCAGTCGTTGATCGCGTGATCGGTCAACGGTGCACTCTTCATGCCCAGGCCCACCGGTTCGGGCCGGATGGTCGTGTTGCTGATGTTGAGGCGAAGGCTGCCCGAGGAATTCGCGTTGACCAGGATGGCCCGATTGGCGGAACCCGGTGGCGGCGCGATGATGGAGTTCGTGATGTTGACGGTGCCGTGACAGTTCGTGCCGATGTAGATGAAGGCATGGAAGTACTTGTGGTCGAGATTCACGGTGCCGTTGCACTCGTACAGGTCCCACTCCTTGCTCCCGGTGTCGTGCGGGAACACCTCCTGGTAGCCGGCCGGCACCGGCAGGCGGGCATCGGACTGGCGGTACCTGCCGACCCCGGGTGCGCCCACCGAGAAGCGCTGGGGGTACCTGCCGCCACCGGTGCTGTCGGGGTTGCCGGTGACGGTCGGAGTCGGTGCGGGCGGGGTGGAGCTGGGCGTCGGCGCCGCGGTCGGGGTGGGACTCGGCGAGGTGGGGCGGGGGGATGCCGTCGTGGGTCGAGGGGTAGGACTGGACGTGGCGGGAGCGCCGGGATTGAAGACGACGTCGACCCAGTAGTTGGTGGCCCGGTAGCCCCGGTTCGGGAATCCGCCCGCGCCGTACCGGTACACGCCGTTGGCGCCCTGCGACCCGTCGGCCGGCGCGCGCAACGGGCCCCGGCTGCGATCTGCGGCGAAGTAACGGTCGTCGGCCGAGTACTGCCCCACGTTGGTGTGGTACGACACCACGTACAGCGCATTGGCCTTGACGGCCACCGAGGCCGAGAAGGCGGCGTACTGCCATCCGGACGGGCTCTCGTTGGTGAACCGCACGGTGGCGAGCCTGGTGCCGTTGATCGCCCAGAGGCTGCCCGTGTGCACGCCGGTGTTCCTCCTCGACTTGTAGAACCGGACGCCGAGGACGCTGCCGTCCTGGGTCGCGGTGAATTTCACCCCCAGTTCCACGGCCTGTCTGTCCGGGTCGGTAACCGTGCCCGGTACTGCTGAGCTGCTCCACAGCGAGTACGTTCCGGAGGGTGCCGCCGCGGGCTCCGCGCCGCCCGGGCTGGTCGCGTAGCGACCAGCCAGCGCCGTCCCAGAGATCGCCACCGCGCCGGCAACGGCTAGCACGATGACCGCTCGCGAATTCCTGACCATGTGGTTCCCTTCTCCACAAGTGGTGTCACTCGACGCGGGGCGGGCGAACGCCGGTACGGAAGATGCGGTGTCGCGGACGTCGACGGCTGGTGCGTCCGACGCGATCCAGCCACAGCCCCAGGTGAGACTCCTCGCGTCGTCTGCCCTGGCCAGCGGCGGACGCGCGCGGGGGCCCGCCGCACGGTTCACGGGGGCGGCGAAGGCGTTGGGCTCAGCACCGCGTTCGCCGGGCGATCCGGGAGGATGCTCGCCTGACAACCCCTGCACGGGACACACCAACACAACGATCGAAATGCCGCTAAGTCACCGGTATCGACGTTGGACCATGGGTGACCTGCGCGGACGGCGTGAGCGAGGGGCTCCTCCCGGTGTCGGGAGGAGCGGGCTCCGCTGTCGGGTCACGGTGCGCCGCACGTCGGCGGGCAGGTGACCTCAGGTGACGGGCTGCGGCGCGGTGGCGACCACGAGGTTGGTCAGGAAGGCCACCGTGGCAGGGGCGCACTCCCGCCGCCCCGCCAGCAACTCGTCCAGCCATGCGTCCCGGACGATGCCGGTGGTCCGAAGCGGTGCGAGGACGTCCGGCTCGCTGCGCCAGTGCTCGACCACGAGCGCCGCCACCTCGGCCGCGCCCAGCTGCGCCCGGCCGGAATGGCGCAGCCGCTGCCGTACCTTGCCGGACAGCTTCCGCGCGGTGACCCGGGCCGCCGCCGCGCGGTCACGGATGCCGCGTTGCCCCAACCGGGCGGGAACCAGCCCGGAATCCAGCGGCACCGCGGCCAGTTCGGCATCGAGCCGGTGGATGAGCTGCCCGGTCAGCAGGCCGCTCCCCTTCTGGTCGGGCGACACGGAGTGCGCCAACTGGATGAAGCGGCGATCGAACATCGGGTTGATGAAGAAGCGGTTGACGGCCGCGACCGAGCCATGCGCTCCCGCCCATCGCTGCATGCGCTGGTAGAGATAGAAGTAGTCGGTGGCCTGCAGCCATTGCGGCGGAGCGCCGTCGAAGGATGCCGTGATCCGTTCGAGCGCGTCGGTGCGCGCGGCGGCCACGAAGCCCGGTTCGAGTGCGCGGGCGTCGACGGCCTCGTTCGCGTAGAGGCGCCAGTTCGCCAACTGGCCGATCAGGTGGGGCGAGGTGGTCGCGTCGCGGGGCTGGCCGAAGTAGTAGAACCCGCGGCAGGCTTCCCCGCCGAGGCCGGAGAGGCGATGCCCCTGCTCGAGGTGGCCCTCGGCGAGGAGCAACGGGGCCAGGGCCAGCGGGCTGGCCATGCAGTCCAGCGCCGCCGCCGCTTGTAGCGCCGCGGAGTGCGCCGCGGCCGGCGTGACCGGTGGCTGCTCGTCCAGCCAGTGGACATGCAGATCCAGCCCACCCAGCGCGCTCAGCCGCTGGGCCAGCGTGGCGTCCGAGCCGCCCCGCACATCCAGGGTGAGCGCGCGCAGCCCTCGGCGAGTCTCCGGGGACAGCGCCGCGAGCAGGACGCGGGTGTCCTGGCCACCGGTCAACTGGAGCACGGTGCTGGGATGGTCAGCGAGGTAGGCCGCGAGGAACTCCCGCAGCATCCCGGCCATCTCGTCGGCGACCTCGGGCAGGGACGGTGCCGGGCCGTCCAGGGCGAGCGACTGCTCCACGTAGCGGTGCGTCTCCACCCGGCCCGCGTCCAGCACCGCCAAGCATCCGGCGGGCACCTTCTCGACCTGCGCGAAGACCGTGCCGAGCCCCACCTGCCAGCCCACCAGGCCCTGCAGGCCGAGCGCGCCGTGGTCCAGCCCCGCCCCGGCCAGCGCGCCGAGCGCGAGCGCACTCGTCGACACCGCGGCCACACCATCGCCCTGCCACCAGAAGAGCTGCCGGAAGCCGAGCCAGTCCGTGGCCGCCACGATCGGCTCGCCGGGCCCGGAGCGGTGCGCCGCGGCGAACGGGGGCACCAGCGCGGCGAGCGCGGCGCCGTCCGCCTTCGTGCCCCGGCCCAACTGCTCGGCCAACTCGGCGGTGGCGACATCGGCGGTCCGGGTACGAGCCGCCCGGCCCAGGCGCAGTGTGAAGGCGTTGCCGCTGTCGTCGACCCGATCGCCCGGGTCCGCGCCCTGGAAGGCGAGCCAGCCGTCCTCGGTGGACAGTATCCGCGCGTCGGCACCGAGGCGGGTGAGAGCGTCGGCCCGGGACGCCTCCTCGGTCGCGGTCAGCCTGCCCGGGGCGTACGAGACGGCGAGGAACGACTTCATCTCGGCAGCACCGTGGGCGGCGTTGCGATCTCACCTTGGGCAGACATGGCGGCCAGCGTAATCTCCGTCAACACCCAAGGAAAGCAGTACCAATACGGCAAAGGCCATATGGGGTAACAGATTTCCGGCATGTCGGTGTCGACTTCCCGACCAAGGAAAAAAAGCTACCCTGCTCCCCCGCCGTGGTTGACTTTCGCCGTGGTGGCCGGAATCCGGGCGAGGCAGACCCTCGCCGCTGCCTGTGCGTCGGCGGACAACAGCTTCGGCTTTCTCCGGCTGATGTTCGCCTTCGCCGTGCTCGTGTCCCATTCACTGCCGCTCGGCTTCGGCGCGGACGACCCGGGCGCCGGCCGCACGAACGGCCAGACGGCGCTCGGCGAGATCGGAATCCTGGGCTTCTTCGTCATCTCCGGCTTTCTCATCACCCGCAGCGGCACCCGGGTTCCGGTGCTTCGATACCTCTGGCACCGTGGCCTCCGGATCCTTCCGGGCCTGTGGGTGTGCCTCGTGGTGACGGCCTTCGTCTTCGCCCCGATCGTGTCCCTGTGGGAGCGCGGCACGCTCCACGGCCTCTTCGCCGCCTCCGACGGACCGTTCCAGTACGTCGTCAGCAACGCCTTCATCGCGATCGGGCAGTACGGCATCTCCGGCCTGCTGCTGGACACCCCGTACGGGCAGCGCACCGGCACGTCGGTCTTCGACGGCTCGCTCTGGAGCCTCATCTACGAGGTGCTCTGCTACCTCCTGGTCGCCGGGTTGGCGGCCGTCGGTGTGCTGCGCCGGGCCCGGTGGCTCGTGACGATCCTCGCGCTGGCCGGGGCCGGCGTCCTGCTGCACGACCTGCTCCGGGCACCGGAGATCCCAGGGCCGCAGGGCGTGCACGGCCCGGTCTTCGGGGTCAGCGGGCTGGACAGCTACTCCCTCGTCTACCTGACCTACGTCTTCCTCCTGGGCGCCGTGTGCCAGCTCTACCGGGAGCGGCTCGTCCTGCACGACGGCCTCGCCGTCGCCGCCGCCGCGGTCGTGCTCGCCACCACTCAGTTCGGCGCGTTCGCGGTGCTGGGCTACCCCGCCTTCGCCTACCTCGTCCTGTGGCTGGCGGTCCGCCTGCCGCGCTGGACCCGCCGGGTCGGCCGCCGGCACGACTACTCCTACGGCTGCTACATCTACGCCTTCCCGGTCCAGCAACTCCTGGCCCTGGTGGGCGTGCCGCGGCTCGGCCTGGTTCCCTACGTCGCGATCTGCACCGTCGCCACGGTCGCGCTCGCCGTTGGATCCTGGCACCTGGTGGAGCGGCCGGCGATGGCGCTGAAGGCCTGGTCGCCACGCCGTCGTGACACCACGACGGAGGTCCCCCAACGAGCGCCGGAGCCGGCGACCGGGAAGGTCCCCGCCGCGGTCGGGGCGGAGGAGGCGACTACCGCACGACCGCCGGCGACCAGGCATCGCGGATGAACAACTCGGCAATCCCACCGCCGTCCGCGCGCACGACCCAGAGGTCGCTCGTCGACGGTCCCTCCCCGCTGCGCGGCAGGCCGTAGATCACCCGGCGGTCGTCGAGCCACTCGATCTGGTCGTCCACGCTGCGCTGCTCGGACAGGATGGTCGACCTGGCGGTGGCGAGGTCGTACACCGCGATCCGCCAGTGCCCCGGCGCCTGGCCGGCCCGCGTCTTGACCGCGATCCGGGTGCCGTCCGGCGAGAGCGAGGGGCACTCCGCGTCCTTTCGAAGCGCGACGAGTCGCTGTTCGCGAAGGCTGCCCCGGACCAGCCAGGTCCGGCCGCCCGACGCCGCCGTCGCGTAGAAGGTGTCCCCGTCGGCGAACGTGACCCCCCAGAGATTGCGGTCCGCGGTCGTCACCCTCCTGCCGTCGACGATCAGCTGGAAGTGCTCGATGTTGGTGGAATGCCCGTCGGCAACCCTGGTCACGAGAGTCTCGGTGGAGAACTGGCCGGGGGTGGAGTAGCTGTGCCCAGCGACGAAGGTGGTCGTCGCCACGAGCGACCCGTCACGCGACAGCCGGGTGCGGCTCGGCACGCCGGAGAGCGGCAGCTCGCGGATGACCCTCCAGTCGGGACCGAGAACCTGGGCGCGGTACGTGGTGACCAGGCCGGGCCTGGCGTACAGGCACACCGCCTCGCCGCGCCGGGCGTAGACGCGGTCGCAGGCGGCCGGGGTGAACGTTCGGGGCCCGGCCGGGTCGCTGAGCGGGACCACCGCCACCCGGCCGTAGTCGTTACCGGCCGCGGTGCTGCGGAAAGCGACATGGGCGTCGGCGGTCACCGCCGTGAGGTCCGGACCGGTGGGCATCTGCGGCGCCGTCGCCACGACCTGGCTCTGCTCCCGACGGACGGAGTAGATGTAGCCGACCGTGCCGAGCAGGGTGACCAGGACGATGACGGCCAGGGTCCAGAGGCGTACCCGCCCGCTCATCGCTGATCCTCCGCCGCCGCGTCGACGCCGGGCACCGCCACGGGATCGAGGCGGTCCTGCCCCGACAGCAGCAAAGCGGCCATCACCACTCCCGTCATCAACAGGCCGGCCAACAGACAGAGTGCCGCCTGGCGGCCCAACAGCTGCCACAGACTGCCGAAGGCGAGCGCGCCGGCGAACCGTGCGATCACGACGACGGTCTGGGCGGCGGCGATACCGCTCCCCCGCGCGTCGCTGGCCACTCTGCGGCTGACCAGCGCGGCGAGCACGCCGTCGGTCGCGGCGTAGAACGTACCCAGCAGAACCAGGGCCGTAGCCGTCACCCCCAGGCCGCCCAGCGGCGCGGCGGCGACCAGGTACGCGACGAGCAGCGCCAGGTGGCCCCCGACGAAGACGCGCGAGCGCCCGACCCGGTCGGCGAGGCGGCCCAGCGGGATCGCCAAGGCGAGATAGGCGACGTTCGTGCCGACGAACAGCAGCGGGAAATAGCTCGCCGCGAACTGGTCGCGATCCTGCAGGGACAGGTAGACGAACCCGTCGCCGATCGTGAACAGGCCCAGCACGCCGGCGGCGATCAGCGGACGCCGGAGCCGGGGACCGGTCAGTTCCCGGAGCACCCGCCGTACCGGCAGGGCCGCCGTCGGTCGGCGGCGCCGGTCCGGCACGAAGAGGACCATGACGGCGACGCCCAGCACGGCGAACGCGAACGACGCGACGAATACCGCCGAGTAGCCCCCTGGCAGGAACCACAGCAGCGAGAACGCCACCAATGGGCCGGCGGCCGCTCCGATGGTGTCCAGGGTCCGGTGGACGCCGAACGAGCGGCCCAGCGTGCGCGGATCCGACGCATCCGCGATGAGCGCGTCCCGTGGCGCCGTACGCAGCCCCTTGCCCAGCCGATCCGCGGTCACCACCGCGGTGACCGCGCCGAGCCCGTGCGCGGGCAGCATGGCCAGCCGGCTCGCCGCCGAGAGGACGTAGCCGGCGGTGGCGACCCACTTCGGCCGGTCGGACCGGTCGCCGACATACCCGCCGAGGATTCTGACCAGCGCGCTGGCGCCCTGGTAGAGCCCGTCGACCAGGCCGTACGCCAGCACACCGAGCCCGAGCTCGGCGGTGAGATAGACCGGCAGCACCGCAGCGACCATCTCCGACGAGACGTCGGTGAGCAGGCTGACGACGCCGAGCAGCACCACGGTGGCGCCGACCCGGGGCAGCCTGCTGCCGCGCTCGCCGGCCGGATCCGCGCCTGGGCGGTCCCGGACCGATACGTACATGGCGGGGTCGCGTCAGGCCACTGACCGCAGCGCGGCCGCGAGCGCGCGCGCGACGGTTGCCTGCTGGTCGGCGGTGATCTGCGGGAACAGCGGCAGGGACAGGATCTCGGTGGCCGCCCGCTCGGCATGCGGGAAGCTGCCCGGACCGTACGGCAGGTCCGCGAACGCCGGCGTCAGGTGGACCGGACAGGGGTAGTGGATGCCCGCGCCCACGCCGGCCTCGTTCAGCCGCCGCAGGACCTCGTCGCGGCGCCCGGCGCCCCCGGGGATCCGCACCACGTAGAGGTGCCACACGTGCTCGTTCCCGGCGAAAACGACGGGACGCGTCACGTCAAGGGACGCGAGCAGTTCGTCGTAGCGAGCAGCCGCGGCCCGGCGGGCGTCGTTCCACGCGGCCAGGCGGGTCAGCTTGGCCCGCAGCACCACCGCCTGCAGCGCGTCGAGCCGGCTGTTGACCCCGATCAACTCGTGGACGTACTTCGCCAGGCCGCCGTGACTGCCCAGGGTGCGTACCACCGTGGCCAGGCCGGCGTCGTCCGTCAGCACCGCCCCGGCATCACCGTACGCCCCCAGATTCTTGCCCGGGTAGAAGCTGGTGGCCGCGACGCCGCCGGTGCCGGCTCCGGCGCCGGTGCGGGTGGCACCCTGGCACTGCGCGGCGTCCTCCACGATCGCGACGCCGCGGCCGGCGAGTCCGGCGCGGAGCCGCTCGACCGGGGCGAGCTGCCCGTAGAGGTGGACGGGGACCACCGCCCGGGTGGCCGGGCCGACGGCGGCCAGGGCGGCGTCGACGTCGACGAGGTAGGTCGCCGGGTCGATGTCGACGAGCACGACGCGAGCCCCGATCCGGGCCACGGCCTCGGCGGTCGCGACGAACGTGTTCGCCGGCAGCACCACCTCGTCCCCGGCCCGCACGCCGGTCGCCCGCAGGGCCAGCTCGACTGCGTCCGTGCCGTTGGCAACCCCGACGCAATGCTGGACGCCCGAGAACGTAGCGAACTCCCGCTCGAAGGCCGCGACCTCCTCGCCGCCGACGAACGCCGTGTTCTCGATGACGCGCTTGAAGCCGGTGCTGACCTCCTCGGCCACTTCGACGTGGGCGGCCCGCAGGTCGACGAGTGGAATCATCTGGCGCTACTCCATCTGCCGCGATCGCGGCGGGCAGGGGTCGATCAGCGACCGGGCGGACCCGACGGTGACCGGACGGCCCGGAGCCTCGGTCGGCAACCGGTCGGTGCGGGTGACGATCGGTGCGGCTGGCGTTCGTACCGGCCGACCCGGCAGGCAAGCTACCAAGCGATGCGGGCGGCGGAAGGACCGTGACGGGTATCCGGCAGAACGGTTCTCGTCACGCCCCAGGCCATACCGACTGGGCTAGTGTGCCAGCGACGGCGGCGCGGCGAAGCCGCCGCACGGCCACGGGCAGTTGTCCATTCAGTCGGATTCCCGAGATCCCCGTCGACACGGGATGGATAAAGGTTTCTCCCGTCGAATGGACGAAGCCCGGTAACGTGGCTGCGGCAGGCCCGGGTCATTGTGCCCCATGGCACGGAGCGTGCCGTGCGGAAAAGGAAGGCGGACAGTGTCGACGGCAACCACATGGCGCGGCGTGAATCTCGCCGAACCTGATCTCCGGCCGGCGGCTGGTGCTGATGGCATCGCCTCTCCGTACGTTCCTGGTCCTGTCGACGAACGGCTCAGCGGATTACCCGGCGAATCCGACGAGCGTCGGCTCTACCGGCGCATGCGCTTTATCCGCCGCTTCGAGGAAACCCTGCTCTCGCTCTTTGAAGAGGGCGTCCTAAATGGCACGACACACGCGTGCATCGGTCAGGAGGCCGACGCGGTGGCGGTGATGGAGCACCTGGTCGAGGAGGACCACGTGTTCAGCAACCACCGGTGCCACGGTCACTACCTCGCCCGCACCGGCGACGCGCTCGGGCTGCTCGCCGAGATCATGGGCAAGGAGGCCGGGATGTGTCGGGGCATCGGCGGTAGCCAGCACATCTGCGCGCCCGGCTTCAAGTCCAACGGCGTCCAGGGCGGCATCGTCCCGGCCGCCGCCGGGATCGCCCTCGCCGGCCAGCTCGACGGCAGCCGCCGGGTGAGCGTTGTGTTCATCGGCGACGGCACCCTGGGCGAGGGGTCGCTCTACGAGACGTTGAACATCGCCGCGCTCTGGCGGCTGCCGCTCCTCGTGGTCTGCGAGGACAATCAGTGGGCGCAGAGCACGCCGATCGAGGCCAACCTGGCGGGCAGCATGCCGGGCCGGTTCGAGGCCTTCGGCATCCCGGTACGCGAGATCGACAGCACCGACGTGCTGGAGTTGCGCGCGGCCGCCGGGGCGGAGGTCGACGCGGTCCGCGGCGGAGCCGGTCCCCGGGTCCTGCTGATCCACACCTACCGGCTGTGCCACCACTCCAAGAGCGACGACGAACGTCCCGCCGAGGAGATCGCCGCCCGGTGGGCCGTCGAGCCGTTGCTGGTCCACGGTCGACGGCTGCGCGACGACGAACGGCGGATCGTCGACGGCGAGGTGGAGACCGCGCTGGCCCAGGTGGTCGCGACCGCGAGGGCGCTGCGGTGATCTTCGCCAAGGAGTTGAACGAGACGTTGCGCGCCTGCCTCACCGCCGACCCCCGGGTGCTCGTGCTCGGTGAGGACATCGCCGACCCGTACGGCGGAGCGTTCAAGGTGACCCGCGGGCTCTCCACCGCCTTCCCGGACCGGGTCCGCACGACGCCGATCAGCGAGGGGGCAATTGCCGGGATCTCCGCCGGGCTGGCCCTGGCCGGCTACCGGCCCATCGCCGAGATCATGTTCGGGGACTTCCTCACCCTCGTCTTCGATCAGGTGGTCAACCACATCGCCAAGTACCAGGCGATGTACGCCGGCCAGGCGACCTGCCCGGTCATCATGCGCGCCCCCTCCGGCGGCCACCGGGGATACGGTCCGACGCACAGCCAGAGCCTGGAAAAGCACTTCCTCGGCGTGCCGCATCTGCGGGTGGTCGCCGCGTCGCTGCTGCACGATCCCCGGACGGTCTTCGACGAGTTCCTCAGCCAGGACAGCCCGGTCCTCTACGTGGAGCACAAGCTGCTCTACCCGCAGCACCTGACCGTGCCCGAGGACGGTCGGTGGGGCGACCTGCTGGCGACGCGGGACGCCAGCCCCGGCATGCTGCCGACGGTGTGCCTCTCCGCGGTGCCCCGCGAGGAGTGCGCGGTGACCGTGCTGGCCTACGGATACCAGGCCATGCTCGCCGCGAAGGTGGTCGAACGGCTCGCCGTCGAGGAAGAGATCTTCGTCGAGCTGCTGGTGCCCGCTCAGCTCGCACCGATGGACTGGGCGCCGGTCGAGCGCTCCGTCGGCGTCACCGGACGGCTGGTCACCGTGGAGGAGGGCAGCCGCCGTTGGTCGTGGGGCACCGAGGCGGCCGCGACGATCTCCCGCCGGCTGTTCCGGGAGCTGCGTTCCCCCGTCGACGTCGTGGCCAGCGAGCCCACCGTCATCCCGTCGGCCAAGGGCAAGGAGAGCCGGGTCCTGGTTGGCGAGGGCCGGATCGAGGCGGCGCTGCGCGCCGCGGCCGGCTGAGTTCAGGGCCTGTTGAGGAGAGAGTGTGAAGCCGGTAATCGTTCCGACCAGCGACGTCAACAGTGAGCACGGCGTGCTCGTGGCCTGGTTCGTCGACGACGGGGCCAAGGTGGAGGCGGACACCCTGCTCGCCGAGATCGAGACCAGCAAGGCGGTGCTCGAGGTCGTCGCCCCCGAGGCCGGCATCGTCCTGCAGTTGGCCGAGCGACTGCAGGAGGTCCCCCTCGCCGAGCCGATCGCCATGCTCTTCGAGACGTCGGCCGACCTCGCCGAGTACGTGCGGGAGCGGGAGACCCGGGCGGCGGCCGCGGCGGCGGCTCCGGCACCCGTCCGGGCGAGCGTCAAGGCCGTGCGGCGGGCTGCGGAACTCGGCGTCGACCTGGCCACCCTCCAGCTCGGACGGCTGATCACCGTCAAGGACGTGGAGGGGGCCGCCCGGGAGACCCGTGTCGGGCCCGACGACCTCCCGGCACCGCTGGGGGCCGAGCCCAGGGTGCAGCGCATCCTGCTCATCGGCGGGGCGCTGGGTGCCACTCAGGTCCTCGACATCCTGGCCGGATCCGCGACGCAGCGGGCCGTAGCCATCGTGGACGACGACCGGCAGCGGTGGGGCGCAGACGTGCACGGCGTGCCGATCGTCGGCGGAACGGACCGGCTCGCCGCGCTCTTCGCCGAGGGCGCCTACGACGCCGCGATCATCGCCATCGGCACGTCGGTGGAGACCCGACGTCGCTTCCGGGAGGTCTGCGCGGAGGCCGGGATCCCCCTGGCGAACGCCATCGATCCCACCGCCAAGATCGCCACCGACGTGGTCCTCGGCCAGGGGAACATCATCTGCGCCTTCGCGCACCTCGGCACCGGGGTGCGGATGGGCGACAACAACTTCCTCTCCGCCTACAACTCGTTCGACCACCACAGCCGGATCGGCTCCGACAACGCCACCGGCCCGTCCTGTGTCTCGTCGGGGAAGGTGACGGTCGGCGACCGGGTACGCCTCGGGATAGGCATCTTCATCGAGCCGGACGTCGTCCTGGGTGACGGGGTGGTGGTCGCGTCCGGCGCGGTCATCGTCCGATCGGTGCCGGCCGAGCACGCCGTCAAGACGAAGGTCGTCACGACGACGGTGGTGCCGCAGCGACGGCCCGGGCGGTAGCACCGCCCGGGCCGGGTTGGTCCGTCAGATGCCGCGCCGCTTCCACGACTGCCACCAGAGCCACTCCCGGCCCTTGGCGGCGACCGCGGTGAGCACCAGCGGCTGAAGGTACGGCATGACGGCCGGCCCGATCCGCTTCCGCAGGCGCAGGCCGCGGTACTCCGGCAGCGCGCGGTACTCCGGCCAGCAATCCGCGGCGAACGCGATCAGCTCGCCCTCCGGCACGCTCGCGGTGCGCCCCCGGTCGTAGGCCCGCACCGCGCGCCGCAGGGCGTGGCGGGCAAGGCGCCGGCGCACCATCGCGTCGAGCCGGTGGGCGTCGGGCAGCAGATCGCCGCAGCGCCGCATCACCGCGTCGTACGCGGTCCTACGCTGGCGCAGGTCGTCCAGTTGGCCGGCGTAGTCCGTCTGCGACATGTTCGCGCCGTGCAGGCGGTAGTACGCCTGGTCCGCCCCGCGCACATAGCCGACGTCGGCGTGCGCGGCCAGCCGCATCCACATCTCGATGTCGCCGGCGTGCGGCAGTTCGGGATCGTAGCCGCCCACCTTGCGCTGCAGATCCGTACGCACCACGACTTCGGGCGAGGTGATGCAGCCGGTGGCCTCGCGAAACCGTCGCTCCAGCCACCAGTGCCCCGGCCAGACGGTGTGGCCCAGGTCCCGGGTGCGGGCCGGCGGCGGCGGACCGGGGTGGGTGAAATGCAACGGGTGCCCGTAGACGAAGCCGACGTTCGGGTTGGCGTCCAGCACGCCTGCCGCCCGAGTCAGGGCGCCCGGCGTCAGGAGGTCGTCGGCGGAGAGCAGCACGGCGTAGTCGCCGTCGGCCCACTCCAGCAAGCCCTCGTTGTAGGTGGCGATGTGGCCACGGTTGGTCTCGTGGACCCGGACCTCGACCCGTGGGTCCGCCGCCGCGATGGCACGCGCCTTCGTCGCCGAGTCGTCCGGCGAGGCGTCATCGATGATGAGCACGCGTACGTCGACGTCAGGCTGGTTTTCGAGCACACTGCTCACGCATGCCTGGAGATAGTCCCCGTACCGGTAGCACGGAATGACCACACTGACCGTACTCACTGACACCCTTCCGTTGGCCCGTCCGCGCCCGGTGCCGCGGGCCCGCACCGGTACCGGTGCGGGCCTGCGGCCGTTCACGGAGTCGTCGTGAAAACCACATCAACCCAGTAGTTCGCCGCATTCCAGCTGGAGGTCGGGAAGGCGACACCGGAACCGGCTCGGAAGAGGCCGTTCCCGCCGTTCGGTGAGTCGGCGATCGCCGTCAGCGGGTAGGACACCGTCGGTTGGGTGAACTGGTTACCCGTGTAGGCGTAGCGACCCACATCCGTGTGGTACGAGACCACGTACGGTGTGTTGGCCGTGATGGCGACCGGCTGGTTGAACAGCAGCGTCTGCCAGCCGGTGCTGCTCTCGTTCGTGAAGGTCCCGGTGGCGAGCTGCGCGCCGGTGTTCGACCAGAGGGTGCCGGTGTGCGTGCCGGTGTTGGCACTGCCCTTGTAGAACCGCACGCCCGTCACGTAGCCGTCGAGTGCCGAGGTGATCCGCATGCCCAGCTCCAGGGAGTTCACCTCGGAGGCGTTGGGGATCGCCGGTACCACGGAGTCGTTCCAGACCGAGCAGGGGCAGCTGACCGACGTGCCGGTGGTGAAGGTCCAGGTGTACGGCGCCGCCATTGTGTTGCCCCAGGCGTCGGTCGCCCGCACCGAGGCGGTGTAGGTGGTCGACGGGGTCAGGGCGTGCTGCGGCTGGACGGTCAGCTTGCGCGTGGTGTTGTCGTAGCGGAAGCCCGCCGGGACGGAACCGCCACTCGAGGTGAGCGAGTACTCGATGCTCTGCGGGTCAACGTCGTGGCTGAAGGTCGCGGTCGGCGTGGCATTGAGCCCGACATCGGACGCGCCCGCCGCCGGGGTCTTCGCGGTGATCGTCGGTGGCGCGGTCTCGGCCCCCACCGTGTCGACGAGGACGTCGACCCAGTAGTTCGTGTTGTTCCAGCTCAGGTTCGGGAAGCCCCCGCCCGAGCCGTACCGGTAGACGCCGTTCGCGCCGTCCACCCCCGACTGCAGCAACCGGACGGCCGTCAACCCCGCGCCCTGGTTGGCGAAGTAGTTGCTGGTGTACGAGTAGTGCCCGGTGGGCGTGTAGTACGACGCCACGTAGGTGGTGTTGGCGGCCACCGGCACGGGGTTGGCGAAGGTCAGGGTCTGCCAACCGCTCGCGGTTTCGCCGGTGAACGTCCCGGAGGCGAGCAGCTGGCCCGAGGCGGTCCAGAGCTTGCCGAGGTGGGTGCCGGTGTTGGTGCTGGCCTTGTAGAACTTGACGCCGGTCACCAGGCTCGGCGCGCCGACCCGGAACTTCACCCCGAGCTCGTTCGGCGAGGTGTCGAAGGAGTCGACTCCGGTCGGCACGGCGGTGGCCGGGAACGCCGTGCAGGGGCACTGCTGCGGTCCGACGGTCACGCTCCGGGTGGTGACCGCCCCGATGTTCAAGCTGTCGTCGGAGGCCCGCACCATGATCTGTGCGGTGCCCTGGGTGCTCGGCGTCCACGTGTAGGACCAGGTTCCCTGCCCGGTGGCCGCCGCCCAGGTGTTGCCGCCGTCCGTGGAGACCTCCACGCGGCCCAGTTGGCCGCCGCCGACCTCCGTCGCGGTCCCGGTGACGGTCACCGGCGTGAGGACCGCCAGGGTGCTACCGGCCGCCGGCGCGGTGATGGTCACCGCCGGTCCGGTGGCGTCGGTGGACCTGACGGCGGCGAAGAGGTTGGCCTGCCGGGTCAGCGGCTGGGCGTCCATGTCGGCGAGGAGGTTGACGGTCGCCTGCTGCATGCGCTGGTCCTCGGTGGAGGGCAGCATCGTGTGAAGGCTGCTCAACCCCCACGACCACTGCACCGTGCCCGCGCCGAAGACCAACGCGCCGGAGGACTGGTCGCGATAGGCCACCAGGCTGTGCGTGGCCGTGCCGTTCCCGTAGTCGTTCCCCTCGTCTAGCAGCAAGGTGCCGTCGGTGATGGCCAGCGTCGTCGACGAGAACGCCACCGCGCCCGGCGGGCGGACCGAATTCTCGACGTCGGAGTCCCACTCGTAGCCGAGCGTGCCGACGGGGAACGTGGCCACCTGCCCGGGCGCCAGGTTGTTGATGGACGGGATGTTCCGCCAGAGGCGAAGGTTCCGGTACGCGGCCGGGACGGTGATCGCGTCGTTGCGGTAGCCGTTGACGGTGAAAATGGTTCCGGTCAGCTGGTTGGGCGGGGTGGCGCCGCCGGAGCCGGCGCCCACCGAGTCGACCCAGGTGCCGGTCCACTGCCCGCTCGGGTCCGCGATCCCGTTCGGCGGGTTCTGCCGCATCTTGGTCATCTTGTAGCAGACGAGGGTGCGGTTGTCCCCGCCGCCGCTGGCAACCGACGGCTCCAGCCGGGTGCGCCAAAAGATTTCGTTGCCGCTGAAGAAGGCCAGGTTGACGCCGGCCTCGCGGGCGGCGACCACATTGTTCCACTGGGCCTGGTTCCAGTACTCGTCATGCCCGGAGGACATGAAGACCCGGTGGTCGAGCAGGCTCGCCGGCTTGGTGCTCACGTCGATGCTCGAGGCGTAACTGACGTCGTACCCGTTGCGCTCGAGCCAGTAGATCATCGGGTACTCGGCCGAGAGGACGCCGTTGTCCCCGGCGATCCGCATGGGACGGTTGTAGCTCACCTTGTAGGCCCGGCCGTCGTACGCCGGCCCGCCCCCGCCGTAGAGGTCCTGACCGCCCCAGTCGTTGTACGCCTGCCAGGTCTGGTCCGAGGTCTGCACCAGGATGTCGGAGTGGTTCGCCGGATCCACGACAACGAACGGCACGTGCGCGAAGCCCGCGCCGTTGGGCTGGTCGAGCGTCGCGAGATAGACCCCGGAGACGGCGTTCGACGGCACCGTCCAGGTCACGTTGGTGGTCCAGTTGCCGCAGTCCACCAGTCCGGTGCCCGCGTCGTGCAGGCACGCCGGCTGGGTCCGGGCGGGGAAACTGCTCGTCGGTGAGGTCGGCATCCTCCGCGCACCGTCACCGCCGTAGTAGCCGAGCCGGTAGATGTCGACCTCGAAGGTGGTCGGGGACTGCACCTTCAACTGGAGCGTCTCGCCCGGCTGCACACTCATCCGGGTGCCGAATCCCTCGATATCGCCCCAGGCACTTTCGCCGTACCAGTCGTCAAGCGGTGTGCCCAGTTTCGAGTTCTCACAGACAACAGGGTTGGAGCCGGTGCCACAAGGATCGGACACGGCTGAACTCGCTGACGCGGGAATCAGCACCAAGGCTGCTCCCGTGGCGGCCGCTACCGCGGCCCGAAACACCCGAGACCTCATTACAGATCGCCTGCTTCTCAAAGGAGGGCCGCCGGACGCTACTGAGCGTACGTAAGCGCCGGGGAGATACCAGATCTGCAGGTGTCGCGCCGCGACACCATTCGGTCAGTATCGCGCCGAGTCTCGGCGGATGATCGTTCCCGACGCGCAGCCACTCGGCTCGCCACGCGCAGCCGACCGGACGGAATCCGGTCAGGACGGTCGGGGCACCGCCTTACCGGTGGGCGTACCGTCAATCGAACCCACGACATTGTTGAACCACTCCGCATACGTGACCGAGCAGTCCGCACCGCATTGGCTGGTGTGCCCCCAATGGGTGGGGCCGAAGACATTGTCGCGCAGCCGCAGGCCGATCCCGTCCTGGGCGTACAGGCCGAATGCGCCGAGCGAGATGAAGCTGTCCCGCACCAGGTAATCCCGCAAAGTGGAGGTGCCCTCACTCTGCGTGAACAACACTGCGGTAATCGCCTTCCAGTAGCCCGGCACCTCCTTTCCGGTGAAGGCGTCGACCCCCGGTTCCAGGCGGCTGTTGCTGATGGTCACCGGTCCACTGCCGCCGTACGGGAAGACGCCCCCGGTGTGCGCCTGGGACGGGTCGGCGAGGTGGGCGATGTAGTTGTCGTGGAGCCAGCTCCGCTCGATGGTGACGTTGGCTCCGCACAGGCACATGCCGCCGGTGTTCGCCACGTCCACCCCGCTGATCCGGATCGTGCAGGTGGCACAGTCGTTGATCGCGTGATCGGTCAGCGCGGCGTTCTGCTGCCCGCCGGCGACCGGCTCCGGCCGGATGGTCGTGTTCCTGATGTTCAGCGTGAGGCGGCCGGCAGAGTTGGCGTTGACCAGGATGGCCCGGTTGGCCGAGCCCGGCGGCGGGGCAATTATCGAGTTCGTGATGTTGACCGTGCCGTGGCAGTCGGTGCCGATGTAGATGAAGGCACGGAAGTAGATCCGGTCCAGGTTGACCGTGCCCTTGCAGTCGTACAGGTCCCATTCCTTGCTGGCCCCGTCGTGCGGTTCGTACACCCGGTAGCCGCGTGGCACGGGCAGCTGGGCGTCCGACTGCCGGTAACGCCCGACGCCCGGTGCGCCGACTGAGAAGCGAGCGGGATAGCGGCCACCACCGGTGGGGTCGGCTGCCCGCGCCGTGGCGGAGGCAGGTGCGGATCCCGCCGCGGTGGGGGTCGGCGCGGGAGTGGCCGGCGTGGTGCGGGTCGGCGCGGACGTGGCCCCGGCAGCGGTGGCCGCCTGGCACCGCGCCGGGATCGCGCAGCCGGTCGGCTCGGCCACGCCGCGTTCCAGTGCCACCACCGTGACGGCGGCCCCGACCAGGAGCGCGCCGGCCGCCGCCAGGACCGGCCAACGCCTGCCGGTGCTACGCCTCTTCCCGGGCATCGACACCCGACCTCCCTCCGGCACGCCCGACCTAGGTCCGTTCCCAGGCCGTCCAGTAGCTGTTCGGGTTGATCACGTAGTCGACCGTCGGCTCGGGGATGTGCTCCACCCGGTGGCGCCGGCTGAACCGGTAGATCAGCTCCCAGTCCTCCTTCGGCGCCACGGTGGAACTGCGGCGCAGCCGGCTGAACACCAGGTCCGACGACCGTCTCGCCACGAAGGGGTTGGAATCCAAAAAGCACTTCTCCCAGGCGAGCTTGCGGTCGAACGCCACGGAGAGGATGTCGCGCTGGAGCCCGTCCGGCGTCACCCGGCGCATCGCGGTGTAGACCCCGTCCGGCCGTGGGCGCGACGGGTCGTCGTCCTGCAGCCGAGCGAGCGCGGTCTGCAGGTGATGCGGATGCCAGGCGTTGTCGTCGTCGAGGAACGCCACGAACCGGGAATCCGCCAGGCCCATCCCGATGTTGCGGCTGATCCCCAGCACGTTGATGTTGCGGCGCAGGCTGACCACGTGCAGGCGGGGGTCGGCCGGCAGTTCGGGGATCTGGCCGCCGCCGTCGTCGACCACGATGACGACGTGGTCGGTCACGGTCTGGGCCAGCACCGACTCCACCGCCCGCCGCAATCCATCCGGCCGTTTGTAGGTCAACACGATCGTCGCCACCAGGGCCCGGGGCTTGACGCCGCCGGGCAGCGTGGCCAGCAACCGGGCGATCTCGGACCGTTCGAACCGGTAGAGCCCGACCGCGGTGTGCCCGAGCAGCACCTTGTTGCGCAACTCCTCGAGAGGCAGCCAGCCAAAGGTGGCGCGCAGGCGCCGCTTCACCCAACTCATCTATGAGTCTCCACTCAGCTCCGTGTGACCGTCGCCAACGGCTTTTCACCGTGAGGCTCCGCCTCGCGGCCGGGTTGCGACCGGTCCGCCCGGCCGCTTCGCAGCAGCGGCCGGACGAAGGGCAGATAGACCGCCACTGCGGCCAGCCCGATGATTGCCAGCGGGAGGAAGCCGCCGCCGAGGACGAGGTGCATCCCCCAGGCCAGGGCGCCCACCGCCACCCCGCCGAGCGCCGGCCGGACGCAGGCGCGCAGCATCAGCGCGGGCCGGATGCCCAACCGGGACAGCACCACGACGAAAACCGGCGTGACGAGCAGACCGGCCACCACCACCTGCCCGGCGGCCACGCCCGCGATGCCGAGCCGGTGGGCGAACAACAGGAGCACCGGAGTCAGGCTGAACAGCCACCAGGCCTGCATCAGCATCAGGGTCTTGCGCACCCGGGTGGCCAGGCAGTCGTACGCCAGGTCGACGGCGACCCGGATCAGGCCCAGCCCCACCAGGAACTGCAGCGCCACCGCCGCCCCGGCCCACTGGTCGCCGTACACCAGGCGGACGACCGGGTCGGCGAGCACCCCCAGCAGCACGCAGCAGGGCACGGCGGCGGCCAGCACCATGGCCAGCGCCCGCTGGAAGCCGGCGGCGAACGCCTCCGGCGAATCCGCGAGGCGGGAGAAACCGGCGTACGACACCCGGCGGACGGTGTCCGACACGATCCGGACCGGCCAGCTCGACATGTTGAAGGCCATCGCGTACAGGCCGAGCGCGGCCGGACCGAGCACCGAGCCGACGACGACGGAGTCGACGTTGACGATGCCGAGGGTGAGCAGACTCGCCGACGCCAGGGGAAGCCCGAACCGCAGCAACCGGACGGCCTGCGTCCGGTCCCAGCCGAATCGCAGCATGTCGGGGGCACAGAGCGCGAACCCGACCAGCGCCACCATGTTGCCCGCGAGCGAGCCCCACGCGAAGGCTATCGCCCCCATCCCGGCGGCGGCCAGGGCGATCGTGACGGCGGTGTTCACGAGGAAGTTGGCGACGTCGACAACGGTGCGCCGGAACTGCTGGAACTCCCGGTTCAGCTTGCCGATCGGCACACAGGCGATGCCGTCGATGACCACGGTGAGGCAGAGCAGCCGCAGCATCGCCGTCGCCTCTGGCGACCCCAGCAGGCGCGCCACCGTCGGCGCCGTGACGAAGAGCACGAGATAGAAGGCGCTGCTGGAGATAGTCGACAACGTCAGGACGGTCGGCGCGAACCGCTTGATGTCGCCGTTCCAGCGCACGAGGGCCAGGCTGACGCCCATCTCGTTCAGGGAGAGCAGCATCGCCAGGACCAGCGACCCGACGGCGTACAGCCCCCACTCGTACGGCCCGAAGAACAGCCGCGCCAGCACGACGCCGGTCGCGAACGTGCCCCCTCGACGTACGATGGTGTTGATCATGCTCCATCGGGTCGCCGCGGCGACCTTCTGGTTCAGGTCCGTCACAGAGCCGGGTCTCCCCTCTTGAACTCCTCGGAGCGGGCGATGCCGAGGTACGCGCCCGAAAGACCGAGAAACAGGAACGACGTCCCGGCCACCATCGGGAAGCTAAGCGTGTCGAAGGTAAAGGTCACCACCAGCATCACGAATCCGACAGCTACGAAGGCCTGGCCGGTCTCCCGGCGGGCCGGATCGGTGAACCGCCGCCGGCCGGCGCCGCCGCAGTGCAGCGTGGTGACGTAGACGAGAACGATGCTCACCACGCCGACGACGCCCATCTCCAACAGGGCAAGCAAATACTGGTTGTCGGTGTAGCGGTACATCAGCGGCAGGAAGGTGCCGAAACCCCGGCCCGTCCAGAGTCGCTCGACGATGTAGGCGTTGACGCCCGCGCTCGTCGCGGTGCGGGACTGGGTGCTGTTGTCGCCGCCGTTCAACATCGCGGTGAAGAGGCCCATGATCGTCACGAAGAGGCCCGGCAGCGCCAGCCTCGCCACGGCCAGCGACGGCAGCACGGTGGCGAACGTCCACCCGATCCGCCGCGCGTTCCAGGTCGGCAGGAGCACGAGCAGCACCACGCCCAGACCCACCACGGAGGTCCGGGAGACGGTGGTGATGGCGCCCATCGCGATCAGCACGACCGGCAACCAGCGGCGCATCGCCTTGCGCTCACCCCCGTGGAATGCCTGCTGGAGGGCGAACGGCAGCGCCAGGGCCATGACGGCGGCGAGTTCGAGGGTGTTCGCGGCGGTCGCGGTGGGCCGGACGAAGGCACCCCTGGTGACCAGTTCCTGGGCGCCGCTCGACATCCCCGGGATCTGGATCCAGGCGGTCAGGCTCGTCCCCAGCACGAACTCGCCCAGGGCGACGACCGCGATGACGGTGCAGCACCGCACGAAGACCCGCAACAGCCGGTCGAGGTGGTCGTAGTTCCGGATCGACGTGGCGAGGAGCACGATGGACGTCCACACCAGGAGCTGGATCAGCCCCCGATCGGCGGCGCTCACCTCCAGCGGCTCCGCGTCCCGTCGGGCGGCGGCGACGTAGCTGAGCAGCACGGCCACCGCGACGCCGAAGAGAGCGAGCCGGGGCGCCCGGGTGAACGGCGCCGGCCGAGCCCGCCGCATCAGCCAACTGGCCAGAAACCACACCAGGCCGACGAGGACGAACAGGCTCGCCACCGTCCCGGTTGCCCCGATGCCAGGGAAGACCAACCGGGACGGCACGAGCATCAGGAAAACGACGTAGAGGGTCAGCAGCGAATGGGGTCCGAGGCTGGCGAGGCGCTGCTGGGAGAGGTAGACCCGGCTGGCTCGCCGCGGCGCCGGGACCGCGGCGGAAAAACTAGGTTCCGTTAAGCCGGTCGACATTCTGGCCTCTGTGGTGGGACCTCTCCGAGGACCGGTACGTGGTGGACGGCGGCCCCGACGGCGAGGCTTTCCACGCCCCGCTCTCCGGCCGCGGAGCCGGCCCCGTCCCGGGCCGCCTGAGGATCACCGTCTCGTCGGCTCCGACGCGATTGCCGCGACCCTCGACGCCGTTCGTGGCCACCGCGGGCTTTCCCTGGGCGGCACGGTCGTCCCGCTCGGGGTTCGGCGGCCGCTGCGGGGGCCGGGCCGGGGCCGGTCGGCCGGGCACGTTGGCGGAGCCGCCGGCAGCGACCGGGGCGGGCGCGGCGGCGGCGGCCAGCTCCTGGCGTCGCTGGCGGGACCGCGCCAGGCTCTCCACCACGAACGTCAGCAGCAGGGCGAGCGCGGCGGTGCCGCCACCGGCCGCGATCACCAACTTGAGCTTGTCCTTGAGCTGCGGTTCGGGCTTCTGTGGCGGGATGATCTCGGTCATCCGGATCATGTCCCGCTCCTTGACGTCGTTCTCCGACTGGATCTTCGCCAGCTTGGCCTCGGCGTACCGCGCGATCGTCGCGGTCGAGGCGAGCAGGTGGGCCTGGTCCGTGCCGGTGATGGTGAAGGTCAGGAAGGGTCCCTGCGCGCCCTCGGCCAGCCCGACCTCGAAGTCCTCGGTCACCCCCATCTTGAGCAGCTCCGCCTGGGCATCGGTGGATTGGAGGCTGCGACCGAGGAAGTCGGCGGTGGCGACCAGGGAACCGTTGAAGTTGAGGAACGGGTTGTCGTTGTGCTCGCCCGGCGTGGCTGCATCGGTCGCGACCGGCGAGCTGAGCAGGCTGACGGTGGTGGTCGACTGGTACGAGGTCGGCACCAGCACGAAGGCGGCAATGCCGAGCCCGACCGCCAGGACCATCATCGGCAGGAGGATGTACCAGCGGGCGCGAGCCACCGAGAGGATCTCGCCTAGGTCCACGACGCCCCTCCAACTTCTCTAGGACGTCAGTCGTCGGTAATTGAAAGAGCATTCCTCGACACCGGGGACGGTTCCGCGCCGAAGGTCGAAGTCAAGCTATACAGACCGGAGGCACGACGGCTACCGCCGATCCGGTCGAGTTGCTTGCTGCATTCGTCCATGCCCCGTGGCATCCTCCACGCCTGAGTCGTCACACAGCATAAGCGGCGAGCGGACCAGAAAGGACCCGAAGGGCGTGTATATGTCTGATGTCTTGGCGACGCTGCGTCGGCGGTGGTATCTCGTCGCCACCGGCCTGGTGGTCACCGCGCTGGCCGGCCTGGGCGCGCCCCAGGTCACGCCGCGTTACCTCGCCTCGGAGGTCGTCGTGATGCAGCCGCCGGTCTCGCCCTACGCGCCCAACCCGATGACCGGGCTCTACCCGTCGATTTCGATCACCGGAGCGGCGGTGGCGCAGCGGCTGAGCACGCCCGACGCGAAGGCGCGCCTGCGGACGGCGGGAGTGACCGGTCCGTACGCCTTCCAGCCCCGCAACACCGGCACCAACCAGGAGCCCCGGTACGTGATCGGCTCGATGACCATGACGACGATCGCATCCGACGAGGAGAGTGGGCTGCGCGCGCTCGCCGTGCTCAGGGACGCCTTCGAGCAGGAGCTCAAGAGCTTGCAGGACCGGTGGAAGGTGGCTCGGCAACTGCGCATCACCACCGCCGTCCTCGTCCCGCCGAGCGCGACGTTGCAGCCCCACTCGCCGTCACGGGCCCTGGTCGGCGCCGGGCTGCTCGGCGTCATCGCGACCCTGGCGGTGACCCTCTGGACCGACGAATTTCTCCGCCGCCGCAGCACGCGCCGATCGGTGAACGTGACCCGGTGACCGATCGTCCGCATCAGAGTTGCCGACGTTGCCGCAGGTCAGGGCCAGGAAACGGGCACATTCGGTGAGTCCTCTGTAAACATCCCGACACGCCGGGCGACCCAACGGTTGATTGTTTACTCAATCAGCGGCGGGGAGCGTACGCAGGGAATCAGCTCGAACGTGAACCGAGGTGACCCGGACGTGATCAATTCCCGGCCCCACATCACCATCCTCGTGGCCAACCTTCCCGCCGAACGCGATCGCCGAGTCATCAGGGAATGCCTGAGCCTCGAGGCAGATGGCTTCGACGTCACCGTCATCGCGCCACGTGGCGACAAAAGCCTGCGCACTTTGCCGGGCAGTCGGAGCACTCGGCTACGCCCCTATCCAACCTTTGTCTACGGCCACGGGGTACTTTCGTACGGCGTCGAATTCGCCTGGTCGTTCCTCTGGATCGCCGTCCGCCTGCTGGCCGAGGTGCTCGGTGGACGGGCGCACGCGGTGCAGGTGTGCAACCCGCCCGATGTCTACTGGCCGCTGGCGCTGCTGCTGCGGGCCCTGGGCCGCCCTTGGGTCTTCGACCACCACGACCTATGCCCCGAGGTCTACGCGTCCCGCGTCGGCACCCCGAACAAGTGGGCCTTCCGGGTTCTCCGGGCCTTCGAGTGGCTGACCCTGCATACGGCCACCGAGGTCGTGGCCACCAACGAGTCGTTCAGGGACAACGCCGTACGGCGTGGCGTCTCGCCGGCACGGGTGACGGTGGTCCGCAACGGTCCGACCCGGGGGGAGGTCGCCGAGCCGGGCGAAACCACCGACCCGGCGGATGGCCGCCAGGCCGACCAGAAGGTGGTCTATCTCGGTGTCTTCGGACCACAGGACAACGTGGAGGGAGCCGTGCTGGCCGCCGAGCAGTTGATCCGTCGCCGCGGGCGTACCGGCTGGCGCATGGTGCTCGCCGGCGACGGCGAGAGCATGCCGGCGCTGACCAGGCTCGCCACGGACCGGGGCCTGACGGACGTCGTGGAGTTCACCGGTTGGCTCGACGGCGTGGCCGTCGACGAACTGCTGCGCACCGCGACGGTCGCGATCCAGCCCGACCTGCCGACCCGGATGAACGAACTGTCCACCATGGCCAAGACCGTCGAGTACCTCGGCCGTGGTGTGCCGGTCGTGGCGGTGGACCTCCTCGAGACCCGTCGCAGCGTGGGTGAGGCCGGCGCCTACGTCCCCACCGGTGCACCGGAGGAGTTCGCCGAGGCCATCGACGAGCTGCTGGACGATCCGGCTCGCCGGGCGCAGATGCGGGCCGTCGGGCTGGCCCGCTTCCGGGAGACCCTCGCCTGGGAGCACCAGGCCGACGCCTACGTCGCGGTGTGGCGCCGGCTCCTCGCCAAGCGACTCCCCGACGGCGTTGCCACGCCCGCCTCCCCCGCCGGCGCGGTGGCCGGACCGGCCACGCGGGCGGGCGACGCGGCGCCGGCCGAGCACCACCCGTCGGCGGCGACCGAGGACCGGGTAACCACGCGGTGACCAGCATCGTCATCGCCGCCCACAACGAGCGCGCCGTCATCGGCCGCTGCCTCGATGCCCTGCTGGCCGAGGCCGCGCCCGGCGAGTTCGAAGTCACCGTCGTCGCCAACGGCTGCACCGATGAGACCGCCGCCATCGCCGCCGCGCGACCGGGGGTACGGGTCGTCGAACTCGCCGAGGCCGGCAAGCCGGCCGCCCTGAACGCGGGGGACGAGGCCACGCGCGGATTCCCGCGCATCTATCTCGACGCCGACATCGTGCTCTCCACACAGGGGGTACGGGCCGTCGCCGCGGCGCTTGACGGACCGCACCTGGCCGCGACGGTCCGCCGGGAGCTCGACCTAACCGGCCGGCCGATACTGGTGCGCGCCTACTTCAGCGTCCACCGCCGTTTGCCGGTCTTCCGGGACGGTCTCTTCGGGCGCGGCGTGATCGGACTGTCCGAGGCCGGTCGGCATCGCTTTGACCGGTTCCCGGCGCTCGTGGCCGACGACCTCTTCCTCGACTCCTTGTTCGGGGCAGCCGAGAAACGGCAGGTCGACACGGTGAGCTCACGGGTGGCGACCCCGCGGCGCACCGGGGACCTGGTGCGCCGGCTAAGCCGGGTCCGCAGAGGCAACTCGGCCATGCGTGCCGCCGCCGGCCAGGGCCAGGTCGGGGCGCGCGTCCACCCCGCGGCCCGCCTCTCCTGGCTCCGTGACGTGGTCATCCCCCGGCCCTGGCTCGCCCCGGCGGCGCTCTGCTATGTGGCGATCACGGTCCTCGCCGCGCTGTCCGCCCGGAGCCACGCTGAAGGCGCGGCCGGTTGGGGGCGCGACGACTCGTCCCGACAGGAAGAGGCGCATGCCCCAGTCCGACGGTAGGCACGTGCCGACCGGCACCACGGTCAACATCTGCTTCCACGGCATCGGCGAGCCGCGCCGGGACCTCGAGCCCGGCGAGGAGCGCTACTGGATCCGGCCGGACCAGTTCCACGCCATCCTGGACGACCTGCTCAGCTGGCCGTCGGCGCGGATCAGCTTCGACGACGGCAACCTCTCCGACGTGCGGATCGGTCTGCCCGGGCTCACCGCCCGCGGCCTGTCGGCCGAGTTCTTCGTCCTGGCGGGGCGGCTCGGGACGGCCGGCAGCCTGGACGCAGACGACGTACGGGAACTGCAGGGTCACGGCATGACGATCGGCACGCACGGATTGCACCACCGCTCGTGGCGCGGAATGGACGAGCAGACCACGTACGACGAGCTCGTGACGGCCCGGTACCGTCTCGTCGAGGTGGTCGAGCAGGACATCACGACGGCCGCCTGCCCGCTCGGGCAGTACGACCGGCGGGCGCTCGGCGAGCTCCGGCGGCTGGGCTACACCGCAGTCTTCACCAGTGATCGCCGGCCGGCCAGGCGAGCGGCATGGCTCCAGCCGAGATTCAGCGTCCGCCGCGACGACACGCCCGCCACTCTGCGGGCTGCCGTCGGGGCCAGCCGAGGCTGGCCCCGACGGATCCGGGGCGAGCTGGTGAGCGTGGCCAAGCGCTGGCGGTAGCCGGCGTCACCCGGCGGAGTGCACGGTCGCCGGCCCCGGCACCTCCCGGATCTTCGCGGGCCTGAGCAGGTCCCGCGCTGCTGCCCGGCTGGTCTGCCGACCGAGCAGGGCGCGGCTGGCCTCACGAGCCAGGAGCACGAACCAGTAGACCGCGGTAGACGCCAGGCCGTGCCGACGGCGGTAGAGGCGTACCCGATTGAGCGTGAGCAGCGCCCACAGCTTCGGCGAGTGCCGGGAGTCACCCTCCAGGTGCACGGCGCGGGCACCGGGTACGAAGCGCGTGACGAGACCCGCGTCCCGGGCCCGCAGGGCGAAGTGGGTCTCCTCCGAGTAGAGGAAGAAGGACTCGTCCCACGGGCCACACCGCTGCCAACACTCTCGACTGATCAGCAGCGTGGAACCCTCGGCCCAGTCGGTGACCGTCTCCCGGGCGTACCGGCGATCGTCGGTCACCACCTCGCCGATCACGGCATAGCGGCCGGCTCTCCGAGCCCCGAGAATGGCGTCCCCGAGGGCCCGCAGGATGGTGGGTTCGCGGCGCAGCGTCGTGATGAGCGCGCCGACACCATCCACGATATGCGGCACCGCTATGCCGGTGCCGTTCGTGCCGAGGGCGGCCAGCAGGGTCTCGACGCAGCCTGGCCGGAGCCGGACGTCGGGGTTGAGCACGAGCACCGCCGCGTGCGGCGGCGCCGCGGCCACGGCCGCGTTGATACCGGCGGCGTAGCCCGCGTTGCGTCCCATCTCGACCACGGTCGCTTCGGGCGCCAGGCGACGCAGGGCCGCCACGGTGCCGTCGGCGGAGGCGTTGTCGGCGACCGTGAGGTGCCAGGACAACCCGCCCAGCCCCGGGCCCAGTGCCGCGAGGAGATCAGGCAGCAGCCGCTCGCTGTTGTAGGTCACCACAACGACGGCAACCCTCACCTCGGTAACGCTCATCAAGTGCTCCCATCCATGAAATGCCGGGTGTCACCGCTCGTGCAGCCTGGCGCGGAGACCGCGCAGGATTCGGCCCGTCCCGCCGCTGCGGAGTCGAGCCCCGACGGCGCCGGTGCGCACCGAGCGCGCCAGCGCGAATTGTGCCCGCCGGGCGCCGGCCACCGCCCACGACCGGCCGACGCGTCCCTCGGCCACCGGCACCTCGTCATTTGACAGCCGGCTCTTGTAGAGCGCCTCGGACTTGCCGAGGTCGATGTGCTCGATCCCATCGGCCGCACCGGCCTCGGCCATGCGGAGGCAGAGCAGGATGCCGGCGGAGTGCCGCGCCAGGTCGACGTCGTACGCGGGGAACCAGTAGGCGAGCACCGACCGGCTCCGCAGCCCGAGGTGGGCGGCGACGGGCTGGTCTCCGGCGTAGAGCGTGGAGACGACGGCCCGGCAGCCGGCCGCGGAGGACTGGGACAACTCCGTGAGCACCGCCTGGATCCACGGCGTCCGGAACCGGTCGTACTGCTGCGTCCGGCGGTACTGGTCCGACTTCCAGCGCCGCAGCGCGAGCATCACGCCCTCGCTGCGGTCCTCCCACTCGAACCGCTCCTCGCCGAGCTCGCGCACCATGCGGCGCTGCTTGCGCAGCGCCTGCCGAATCAGGTTCCCGTCGGTCATCCGGTCGTCGACGTAGCTCTGGTAGCCCTTCGACAGGTCGATGATGGGAGACCCGGCCACCCGAGCCTGGTACGGCGCGAAGGGTGCCTGATCGGCCAGCAGATGGTCGAACTCCCACACGGCCAGCCCGCACGCCTTCAACAGCCGGACCGGGTCCCAGTCCAGGCCGGGACGGTGCACCAGGCCTTGACAGTCGGAGATGCCGGAGCCGATCGGCACTCCGATGACCCGATGCCTCACCTCATACGGGAAGAAGCCGACGATCTTCGGGCCGTCCTGCAGCACCGCCACCCGGGCAGTGGGGCGGCTACGACCGACCGCGAGGGCGAATTCCGGGGCGAGGAAGGGATTCTGCAGCCTCGGCTGGGACTCCTGCATCTGCCGCCACTCGGTGACCTCGGCCGGGCCGAGGTCACTCGGACGGACAACGGAGATCTGCATCGGTCGCCTTTCCCGGGACAACGCTGTTTTCGCCGCGGTTCATCGTGCCCGCTCCCGACGCAAAGGTGAACCGGGGCCGGTGTCGGTTAGCCGTCTGCGCATGTGGACCTGTGGTGGCCCGTCGGCACCGTTCGGACGGCCGGGCCCAGCCGTCGGTACGCTCCGGCGCTTCACGGGCGGCCAAGGGCCCGGTACTCCCAACCCGCCGCTTGCCATCGGGCCGGGTCCAGGGCGTGCCGGCCGTCGGCGATACGCGGCCTCGCCACCACCGTACGCAGCGCCGCCGGGTCGATTTCCCGGAACTGCGACCACTCGGTCAGCAGCACCACCACGTCCGCGCCGGTCGCCACATCGAAGGCGCTGTCACCGTATTCGAGCGCCGGATACGCCCGGCGCGCGTTGGCCATGGCCACCGGGTCGAAGACCCGCACCCGTGCCCCCGCCCGGTGCAGGGCGCTCGCGACGTCGAGCGCGGGCGCGTCCCGGATGTCGTCAGAGTTCGGCTTGAACGCCGCGCCCAGGGCCGCCACCCGGACCCCGCGCAGGTCCCCGCCGGCAAGATCGCGTACCAGGTCCACCATGCGTTCCCGGCTGCGCTGGTTGATCCCGTCCACCTCGCCCAGGAAGGCCACCGCCCGCCCCACGCCCAACTCCTCGGCCCGGTGCATGAACGCGCGGATGTCCTTGGGCAGGCACCCGCCACCGAAGCCCAGCCCCGGACGCAGGAACCGGCTGCCAATCCGCTCGTCGAGTCCCAGGGCCGTGGCCAGGTCGTGGACGTCCGCGCCGCTGGCCTCGCACACCTCTGCCATGGCGTTGATGTACGAGATCTTGGTGGCCAAGAAGCCGTTCGCCGCGACCTTGACCAGCTCCGCGGTCTGCGGATCCGTCACCAGCACCGGGCAGCCCTGGTCGACCATCGGAGCGAACACCTCGCGCAGGCGTCGCTCGGCCCACCGGGAGGAAACGCCGAACACCAACCGGTCGGGACGCATCGTGTCGTCGACGGCGAAGCCCTCACGGAGGAACTCGGGGTTCCAGGCCAGCTCCACGGCATCGCCGGCCGGCGAGACGGCGTGCATCAGGTCGGTGAGCCGGGCAGCGGTGCCGACCGGAACCGTGGACTTGCCGACGACCAGCGCACGTCGGTGCAGGCCACGGGCCAACGTGATCAGCGCCGCCTCGACATGCCGCAGGTCAGCCGCGTACGAACCGGCCCCCTGCGGGGTCCCTACGCAGAGGAAATGGACGTCGCCGAAGTCGGCCGCCTCGGCCAGGGACGTGGTGAAGCGCAACCGCCCCGAATCCAGCGCCTTCGCCAGCAACTCGGGCAGCCCGGGTTCGAAGAAGGGCACCTCGCCCGCGGCCAGCCGCTCGATCTTGTTCGCGTCGACGTCGACGCCGAGCACCTGGTAGCCGAGCGCGGCCATGCACACCGCGTGGGTGGCCCCCAGGTAGCCGGTGCCGATGACGGTGAGCTTGGGGGCAGTGCAACCCACCGGTTCGATGCACCCGGTGTCCATGGTTTCCTCCAGACGGATCAGGACGCGACCGACAGCGCGTGCGCCAGTCGTGCGATGACGGGGTGCGGCGCGGTCAGTAGGCTCCGGAGCTCCGGACGACGGCGCTCAGCGTGCGGACCAGGATCACCAGGTCCATGGTCAGCGACCAGTTCTCCACGTACGACAGGTCGAGTCGGATGGACTCCTCCCAGGACAGGTCCGACCGGCCGGAAACCTGCCACAGCCCGGTCAGGCCGGGCTTGACGACCAGACGCCGGCGCATGTCCGACGGATAGTTGGCCACCTCACCCGGCAGCGGCGGCCGCGGTCCGACCAGCGACATGTCGCCCCTGAGCACGTTGACGAGCTGCGGGACCTCGTCCAGCGAGAGCCGGCGCAGCCAGCGCCCGACCCGGGTCACCCGGGGGTCCTGGCGCATCTTGAACAGCTCCCCGTCGGTCTCGTTGCGGTCGAGCAGTTCCGCCAGGCGTTCCTCGGCGTTCACGTACATGGTCCGGAACTTGTAGATGCGGAACGGCCGGCCGTTCTTGCCCACCCGCACCTGACGGAAGATGGCGGGCCCGCCGGCACCCGGGCTCATCCGGACCAGCACGGCGATCGCGAGCAGCACCGGGGCGGCGACGATCAGCAGCAGGAACGCCGACACCCGGTCGAAGACCGCCTTGACGACCCGCCGGCCGCCCTTCAACCGAGGGTGCTCGACGTGCAGCATCGGCAGGCCGTCGACGGGTCGGACGGTGGTGCGGTCGCCGGCCACGTCCACGAGGTTGCTGGCGACGATCAGGTCGACCTCGTCGCGTTCGAGTTGCCATCCCAACCGGCGCAGGGCGGATCCCGCCATCTCGGGACAGGAGAGCACGACGATCGTGTCCGCGCCCGCGCCCGTGACGGCCGCCGGAACGTCCGCGAAGGTGCCGAGGATCGGCGGCAGCCCGCTGGCGCGTGGCTCCGCGATTGCCACCGGCAGATGCGGGAGACAGGCGCCGACCACGCCGAGCCCGTGGTAGCACTCGCGGCGCAGCCTCCTGGTCATCTCCGCGACGGCGGTTTCGTGCCCGACCAGGATCACCCGGTGCAGCCGCTCACCGCGGGCCCACGACCGGTGAAGCTGCTGGCGGACCAGGTAGCGCATCGCGACGCCGGCGACGGTGACCAGTGGCATTGCGATGATCACGTAGCCTCTGGCGAGTCGGAAGTCGAACGCGAGGGAGACGACCGCCAACATGGCGGTAACGGCGAGACCGGTTTGGAAGACCCGGACGTACTCATCATTTCCTACGAATAGATGGCGCGATTCATACGCTCGGTTTAGGGTGAGCGCCAGCACCCAGGCGAACGGCAGCGCAAGGGTGAGCCAGAGATGACCACGGTTGTACGGCTCCGCCGTCGCCGGGCCGAATCTAAGGCTCAGCGCCACCCCGGCCGACCCGGCACTGGCCGCGAGGTCGACGAGGCAGAGTGTGGCCACGTAACGGGACTGCCATCCAGTCCGCAGTGGATTGACCGAATGGCCTATCGGCGCCCACTCACCCTGCCGCCTAGTCGTGTCGTCAATGACCTGCGCGATTTCTACCAATGCACACCGCCCCACGTACACGGGCCGACCAGCCACACCCCTGCGGCTCGTCGTCCGGCTCGAGTTGGTGGTACCCGCGAAGACTATGCGTCCGGGATCCCCTTCCCAGAGGCGTAGGCGGGACCGACTGAGGTGAGCATGCTGACCACGGACTCAATGCGCCAGCATCGTGTTCGGCATTTCTGAGCCAAAGTCGAATTGCCGACTACGCACGCGCTGACTGGCGGCCGACCGCATACCGAACCGGCGTTTCACAATGGCCGTCCAGTTGCCCTGGTCAACCGAACGAGGCGGCGGTGACACTTTCGGACGTTGTCAGAATCGTTCGGTTTCCGGTCCCCAGGTGACCCTTCGCGGCCGGTAGCCTCGCGCCATGCGCGGAATACTTCTCGCCGGCGGCACCGGAACGCGGCTGTGGCCGATCACCCGTGCAGTGTCCAAGCAACTCATGCCAATCTTCGACAAGCCGATGATCTACTACCCCCTGTCCACATTGATCATGGCGGGCGTACGCGAGATCTTGATGATCACCACACCCGAGGATCAGGACCAGTTCCGTCGCGTGTTCGGTGACGGGGCCCAACTGGGGCTGCGGCTGGAGTACGCCGTACAGCCACGCCCGCAGGGAATCGCGCAGGCCTTCCTCGTCGGCGCCGACTTCATCGGCGCCGAATCCGTGGCCCTGGTGCTCGGCGACAACATCTTCCACGGCGTCGGGCTCGGCCGGCAGCTCGCCGGTCACGGAGACCTCGTCGGCGGTCGGATCTTCGCCTACCAGGTGGCTGACCCCGGGGCGTACGGAGTGGTCGACTTCGACGCCGACGGCAGAGTGCTCTCGATCGAGGAGAAGCCGGCGGGGCCGAAGTCCCGCTACGCCGTGCCCGGGCTGTACTTCTACGACAACCGGGTGGTCGACTTCGCCCGCAAGCTCACGCCCAGCGCCCGTGGCGAGCTGGAGATCACAGCGCTGAACGAGATCTACCGAGAGCTGGGCGAGCTGTCCGTGACAGTGCTGGACCGGGGCACCGCCTGGCTGGACACCGGCACCTTCACGTCAATGATGCAGGCCGCCGAGTTCGTCCGGGTCATCGAGGAGCGCCAGGGCATGAAGATCGGGTGCGTCGAGGAGGTCGTCTGGCGGGCAGGCCTGATCGACGACGACCAGCTGCGGACGCTGGCCGAGCCACTGTCCAGGAGTGGATACGGCGACTACCTGCTCGGCCTGCTGGACCAGCACCACCGCCGGGAGGTACGCCGATGAAGATCCGGCCGTTGAGCATCGACGGGGCCTGGGAGATCAGCCCGCAGCAGCACGGCGATCCGCGCGGGTTGTTCCTGGAGTGGTACCGCTCCGACCGGCTCGCCGCCGTGGTCGGCCATCCGCTGCGGCTCGCCCAGGCCAACCTCTCGATCTCCGCGCACGGCGTCGTCCGTGGCATCCACTTCGCCGACGTGCCCCCCGGCCAGGCCAAGTACGTGACGTGCGTCCGGGGGGCGGTCATCGACGTGGTGGTGGACGTCCGAATGGGCTCGCCGACGTTCGGGCGGTGGGAGGCGGTCCGTCTCGACGACGACGACCGTCGCGCGGTCTACCTAAGCGAGGGCCTGGGACACGGCTTCTGCGCGCTGACCGACGATGCCACCCTCAGCTACCTCTGCTCCACCAGGTACAACCCAGCCGCCGAGCACGCCGTGCACCCGCTCGACCCGGAGCTGGCGATCAGCTGGCCGACCGAGGCGCCGCTGCTGTCGGCGCGGGATGCCACGGCGCCGACCCTGGCCGAAGCGCGGGCAGCGGGCCAGCTCCCGGACTACCCGACCTGCCGGTCCCAGCTGGCCGGCCGGACCTCCGGTACGACGCCCGCCTCGACGGAAGGAAGTCACCCGTGAGAATCCTGGTCACCGGCGGAGTCGGATTCATCGGGTCGGAGTACGTGCGCATGCTGTTGGCCGCGCCGGGCAGCACCGGCCCGAGGGACCCGCAGGTCGAGCCGACCGCCGTCACGGTGCTGGACAAGCTGACCTACTCCGGAAACCCGCAGAACCTGGCGCCGGTGCGGGATGACCGACGGCTGCGGCTCGTGCCGGGTGACATCTGTGACAGTGCCCTCGTCGACGAGGTCGTCGCCGACCATGACGTGATCGTCCACTTCGCCGCCGAGTCCCACGTGGACCGTTCCATCGAGGGCGCCGCGCCGTTCGTCGTCACCAACGTGCTCGGCACCCAGACCCTGCTCGACGCCGCACTGCGGCACGGCACGCAGCGGTTCGTGCACGTCTCCACCGACGAGGTGTACGGCTCCATTGACGAGGGCTCCTGGACAGAGACCTGGCCGCTGTCGCCGAACTCCCCGTACTCGGCTTCCAAGGCCGGCTCCGACCTGCTCGCCCTGTCCTACCACCGCACCCACGGCATGGACGTGGTGGTCACCCGGTGCTCCAACAACTACGGGCCGTACCAGTTCCCCGAGAAGATCATCCCGCTGTTCGTCACCAACCTGCTCGACGGCGGCACGGTGCCGCTCTACGGCGACGGCGGGAACATCCGCGACTGGCTGCACGTGCACGACCACTGCCGAGGCATCGCGCTGGTCCAGCACAAGGGCCGTGCGGGTGAGGTGTACAACATCGGCGGCGGCACCGAGCTGACCAACAAGGAACTCACCGGCCGGCTGCTGCAGGCGTGCGGCGCCGGCTGGGACCGGGTCGTACCGGTCGTCGATCGCAAGGGCCACGACCGCCGCTACTCGCTGGACATCACCAAGATCAGCGAAGAGCTAGGGTACGCCCCCAGCATCGACCTCGAGCGCGGTCTGGCGCAGACCGTGCGCTGGTACCGGGACAACCGGGCCTGGTGGGCGCCGCTGAAGGCGGCCAACAGGCCGGCCGTCGCCGCGTGAGTCGCCTGCTGGTCACCGGCGCCGGCGGCATGCTGGGGCGGGATCTGCTGGCCGCGCTGCGGCCGCGGGACGACCTGTCGGTCACCGCCACCACCCGCGCCGACCTCGACATCGCCGACCCGGACGCGGTGCGGGACGCCGTCGCCGGGCACGACCTCGTGATCAACACCGCGGCGTGGACCGACGTCGACGGGGCCGAAGCCCGGGAGCAGGCCGCCACCGCCGTCAACGGCGACGCGGTCGCCAACCTGGCCAGCGCCTGCGCCGCGACCGGGGCGCGGATGATCCACATCTCCACCGACTACGTCTTCCGAGGCGACGCCACCGAGCCGTACCCGGAGGACGCCCCGACCTGTCCGGTCAACGCGTACGGGCGCAGCAAACTCGTCGGAGAGCTCGCCGTGACCCGGTTGCTCCCCGACGCCGGCTACGTCGTGCGCACCGCCTGGCTCTACGGCGCGCACGGGCCCAACTTCGTCGCGACCATGCTGCGGCTCGCCGGGGAACGCGAGCGGCTCGACGTGGTGAACGACCAGCGGGGGCAACCCACCTGGTCATACCGGCTGGCGGAGCAGCTCGTCGCGCTGACCGGCGCGGCGCTGACCGGCCACGCCGCCCCCGGCGTCTACCACGGCACCGCCTCGGGCGAGACGACCTGGTACGGCCTGGCACGCGCCGTGTTCGACCTGCGCGGCCTCGACCCGGACCGCATCCGGCCGACAACCAGCGACGGTTACCGGCGGTCCGCGCCCCGTCCGGCGTACAGCGTCCTGGGCCACGACCGCTGGCGTGCGGCGAACCTGCGGCCGCTGGCGGACTGGCGCTCGGCCCTGGCTGAGGCATTGGCCACCGGTCGGACCCGTTAGGCGGGCAGCTCCAGCAAATACTCCTCGACCTCGGCGCCGCGGCCGTTGGCGTACCCGTGGTCCTCGCCAACCACCACGAAGCCGCACTTGCCGAGCACGGCGAGGGATGCGGCGTTGTCCTTGGCGGCGCGGGCGTGCACCGGCCGCTGCGGCAGCTCGCGCAGCAGCGCGGCCAGGGCCGCGGTGGCGTCGCCCCGCCCCCAGCGGGCCGGGTCGATCCAGTAGGTGACCTCGGTGCGCTCGCCGTCCGGGAAGGCGCTCACGTGGCCGACCACCGCGCCGTCGACCTCTGCGGTGCGGACCAGGATCTCCGGGTCGGTGAGCACCCGCGCCCAGTGCCGGGCGAACTCCCGGTGGTCGGCCGGGTCCGCCGGGCCGAACGCGGCCACGTCCGGTCCGGGCGCCAGCGCCGGAGCAGGCGCTCATCGAGGCGAGCGGCCAGGCCGGGCTGCTGGTGGTCGGCTCGCGGGGGCGGGGCGGCTTCGCCGGTCTGCTGCTCGGCTCGGTGAGCCAGGCGGTGGTGCAGCACGCCAACTGCCCGGTGCTGGTCGTCCACCGCCACGAGAGGTGACCGCAGCCCGCCGGGGTGGACGCCCCGGCGGGTGCGGCGGTGGTCAGGACTCGGTGCGGTTGAGCAGCTGCTCGAAGCTGGTGGTGAGGGCGAACGGATCGGCGGGGCCGGCCGCCGGCGGGCGTTGCCGGACCTGCTCGGCCAGCTCGCGACCGGCGCGGTCGATGCGGGCCCGCAGCGCGCCGTCCGCGCTGCCGGCGGACCAGTCCTCCGGGGCGGCGAAGACCGCGGTGGGCATCACCACGGCGTGCAGGTAGCTGAACATGGGCCGCACGGCGTGCTCCAGGGAGAGCGAGTGCCGGGCGGTGCCACCGGTGGCACCGATCAGCACCGGCCGGCCGATCCTGCCCCGGGCGGTCATGAGCGCAGGAGCTCAGCATCAGCCGCCGCCGACGTGGCGGAGGACGGCCAGGACGCGGCGGTTGTCGCTCTCCGAGGACGGCAGACCGAGTTTCGCGAAGATGTTCGCCACGTGCTTCTCCACGACTCCGGAGGTGATGACAAGAGCCGCCGCGATTCCGGCGTTGGATCGTCCCTCGGCCATCAGCGACAGCACCTCGCGCTCGCGGGGGGTCAGCGACGCCACCCCGGCCGTGTGCTGCCCGGCCCGCATCAGGTGGCCGACCACCTCCGGATCCAGCGCGGTGCCGCCGGATGCCACGCGGGTCAGCGCGTCCACGAAATCGGCGACGTCGGCGACTCGGTCCTTGAGCAGGTATCCGACGCCGGTCGGCCGGTCGGCGAGCAGGCGGGTCGCGTAGCGGGTCTCCACGTACTGGGAGAACATCAACACACCGACGTCGGGATGGTCGCGTCGGATGTCGATCGCGGCGCGCAGTCCCTCGTCGGTGTGCGTCGGTGGCATCCGGATGTCGATGATGGCTACGTTCGGCATGCTGGTGGCGATCGCGGACCGCAACGCATCCGCGTCGGCCACCGCCGCGCACACCTCGAAACCGCGGTCGGTGAGCAGCCGGACCAGCCCTTCGCGCATCATCGCGGCATCCTCCGCGATCACCACCCGCATGTCGTCGCCTCCGTTCACACGTGTGTGGGCAGCTGGATCTCGACCCGGGTCGGACCACCGGTCGGACTGTGTACACGCATCCGGCCGTCCACGACGGCGATGCGGCGGGCCAGGCCGGACAGGCCGGGGCCGTCCGGGTTCGCCCCGCCGATGCCGTCGTCCGTGACGGTCAACATCAGTTGCTCGCCGGATCGGACGACGCCGAGCCCGATACGGGTCGCCCGGCTGTGTTTGGCCGCGTTCGCGAGCAGTTCGGAGGCGCAGAAGTAGGCGACGGTCTCGATCGCGGGCGCCGGGCGGTCGGGCAGCTCGACGTTCACCGCGACCGGGATGGCGCTGCTCGTCGCGAGCGTCGCCAGCGCGTCGCCGAGACCGTTGTCGAGGACCGGCGGGTGGATCCCACGCACCAGGTCGCGCAGGTCGGCGAGGGCATCCTTCGCTCCGCGGTGGGCGAGCGCGACCAGTTCGCGGGCCTGTGGGAGGTCGGGTGGCGGGCCGTCGACACCGAGCTTCTCGGTCGCCATGCCGAGGTTCATCGCCAGCGTGGCCAGCCGGATCTGCGCGCCGTCGTGCAGGTCCCGTTCCAGCCTGCGCATCATCGCGGCCGCGTCGTCGATCGCGCGGGCCCGGGTGACCTGCAGTTCGCGTACCCGCTCGGCGAGCCGACGCGGACCGAGCAGCCGTCGCATCGCGGCAAGGTCCAGGTTCGTACCGGCCCGCATCAACCACGGTGCGACCAGCAGCATGGCGAGGCCGGCCGCGGCGATGAGGAACGTTCCGGTGAACGTCCGCGTACCGATGGCGCCGAACGGCGTCAGCGCCCACACCGGTCCGAGGCGCGTTCCGGCCGGGTGGTTGCGAAACAGCGGCCACCACACCGGGTAGCTGAGGTTGACCAGGCCGAACACGTAGCAGAACGCGCCGTAGCCCTCCGGGATGGCCAGTGGCACCTTGAGCAGGCCGTAACCGACGGCGCGCCAGCCCGGTCCGTCGGAGACCACGGCGCTGATCCGCTTCGAGGGCCGGGGCGGCGGCGCGTCCACGTGCACGTCGAGCAGCCGGCCGGCGAGTGAGCGATGCACGGCTGCCATCGCGCGCCCGATCGGGGCGGCCAGCACGACCAGGAGCACGATGGTGACCGGAAACAGGACCAGGAACATCGGTGCGACGGCAGGTGCGGGCTGTTTGGACATGGCTCCGGTCGCCCAGAGGATGAGGACGCCCAGGGCCGGCACGATCGCCGGCACGCTCAGCACCGCGGCCGCGCTGAGCACGCCGACGACGCAGAACACCGCCCGACGCAGGGCCAGTGTGGTGAACGGAGCACGCAGCGCGGTCATCAGCCCCATTGTCGCTCGTCACGCGTCGCGATGGCGGAGCAGGACGCCGCCGCACAGAATCGCCACCGCCGCGTACCCGCACATGAGCAGCGCGCTGATCCAGCTGGAGAACAGCCCGGGTACCGGCGAGGTCACCGCGATCGAGTTGAGCAGCATCAACAGCGGGACGAAGCGGCCGACCTGGATTCCGCTCTCACCGAACAGGCCGGCCACGATCATCGGCACGAACATCAGACCGAACAGCGTGCCGATCGCGGCGCCGGAGTGCCGCACGATCGTCCCGATGCCGACCCCGATCAGCGCGGTGACGCCCAGGTAGACGCCGGTCAACACGACCGCGCGTAGGATCGCCGGGTCTGCGAGGGATGCGGCCGGGATGGCGGTGCCGCGGATCGCGAGCTGCCCGCCCAGATAGCCGGCGAAGCTCGCGACCAGGCCGACGGTGAGGGCCGCGCCGCCGCACACGGCGACCTTCGCGGCCAGGACGATCCGACGCCGCGGGACGGCGGCGAACGTCGAGCGGATCATCCCGTTGCCGTATTCGCCGGTCACCACCAGGACGCCGAGCGCTCCGAGGAGCAGTTGGGCCACGATGGCGCCGCCGAGGCTGTTGTTCAGGATCTGGGCGGCGGTGGCGACCGGGGTGTGCGATCGGTACCCGAGTCCCACCCCGACCCCGGCCGCGGCCATCGAGACCACCGCGGCGATCGCCAACCACCACGTCGACCGGACGCTGCTCAGCTTGATCCGCTCCATCCGGACCGCGTGCCGGAATCCGTACCTGTTCATGACGCTCCCACTCCGCGATAGTCGGTGGCCTGTGCGGTGAGCCGGAAGAACGCGTCCTCCAGGCTGTCGTCGCCGGCGGCGAGTTCGGCGACGGTCGTCTCGGCCAGCAGCCGGCCGCGACCGATGACCACCAGCCGGTCGGCGGTCAGCGCCATCTCGGCGATCAGGTGGCTGGACACGAACACCGTCCGGCCTTCGGCGGCGAGTCCGCGCAGCAGGTCCCGGATCCAGCGGATGCCCTCCGGATCCAGCCCGTTGACCGGCTCGTCGAGCAGGAGGACGCCCGGGTCGCCGAGCAGGGCCACGGCGACGCCGAGCCGCTGGCGCATGCCGAGCGAGTACGTACCGGCACGCCGCGCTGCCGCGTCGGACATCCCGACGATGCGCAACACCTGCTCGACGCGGGAGCCGGAGATGTCGTTGCTCGCGGCCAGCGCGGTCAGGTGCGCGCGGGCGCTGCGGCCGGGATGGAAGGCCCCGGCATCGAGGAGCGCGCCGACCGTCTTCAACGGCCAGTTCAGGTCCGGGTACCGGACCCCGCCGATCAGTGCCTCGCCGTGGTTCGGGGCATCCAGGCCGAGGATCATCCGCATCGTCGTCGACTTGCCGGATCCGTTCGGGCCGAGGAAGCCGGTCACCACCCCCGGTTGCACCCGGATGCTCAGCCCGTCGACGGCGACCCGGCCGCCGTAGCGTTTCGTCAGCTCACGTAGTTCGATCATAGGAACGACGCTAGGCAACGCCGACGGCGGTCAGAAGCCGGAAACCATCCGACTCCGTCTGGAGGTTTTCCGCCCCCATCAGGCTAGGCCGGTTCGGCCCCCGATGGCACGGGCAGGTCCAGGACGTACGAGTCGCCGTCGGGGCGGAAGCCGAGCCGGTGGTAGTAGGGGGCGACCATCCCAGGCGGGCTGACCACGCGGTGGAAGCCGCGTTCGGTGAAGAGGCGACTGCGCCGGTAGACGAACTCGCCGGGCGTGAAGTCGCGGAACTTCGGGGTCACGTAGTCCAGGTCTATCTGGGCGACCCCGGGGGCCTCGGCGTGCGACAGCACCACCCCGACCACCTCGTCGGCGGTGACCACCAGGAACGCGGAGCGTCCCGGGGCATCCGGGTTCCAGCGAAAGTCGGGATTGAACCGGGCGATGTCCGGCCCGTGCACCCGCAGTGTGTGCGCCAGGAACTGGTCGCCGACGCCAACCTCCACCACCTGGTAGGTCTGCTCGTCGTGCCGGGTGGCCAGCATCCCGCGCAGGTACCAGATGTTGATCACCGCGAGCACGATGTTCAGCCCGACCATCGGCCAGACCTCGATCGCGGCGTTGTAACCGATCAGCACGAGGCAGCCGACGAGGTTGAGCCCGCGCAGCCGCAGGATGCGTGACTGCAGCAGAGACCAGACCAGCACCGCAGAGCCGGCCCAGCCGACCAGATCCAACCAGTTCACCTGGTGAGACTACAAGTGCGCGAGTACGGGCCAAAGCTGCAAACCCGGTAGTCGTGGTCAGAGCCTCCACGACGATCCTTTCCGAGGAGGCTCTGACCACTGCTGGCGGATTGGTTGGCTATCTCATAGGCGCGGGTCCTCCTGGACCTTCAGGGCGTTGAGGATCGGGTCGCCCTCGCCGATCTCGCGGCGAAGCTCGACCTTCAGATCGCCACCGGCGTGCTCGACGGTGACCGCGTTCACGTCCGCGGTCAGCGCACCCGCCCTCGCCTGCACGTCGTGGTCGTGGAGCACGGCTTTGCCGTCGACCAGAACATCGAAGGCACGCTTGCCGGCCTTGACCTTCTCGATCTCCGCGAAGTCGAGGCCGATTCGGTACTTCCCGGCGGGCGCGTTCTTGAACACGTAGCTGAACGTCTCGCCGGTCCGCTGGGTGCGGAACAGCGCGTCGTCCTCCGTGCCGGCGATGTCGGCCTTGGTGGCACGCGCCTTGCCGCCGACGTAGCCCCACGGCCGCGAGCCGACCTCCTGGTCGGGCGACCAGACGAAGCCGTCGGCACCGACGTACCCGGATCCGCCCACGTCGACGCCCTTCCAGTAGGCGGAGGTCGCCAGGCGGACCGGCTTGAGCTGAGCTTCGCCCTTGCCGGCGTTCGACGCCACGAGCACGTCCCCGACGAGCACGCCGGGCTCGACGTCGGCGTTGTCGGCCGTCGCCGTGACCGTGGTGGACTCGCCGACCGCGAGCTTGACCGTGCCGGTTGCGGCCGCGCCCGTGAGGGTCAGCCACGGAAGGTCGGCGGCCTCGTGCCCGCCGTCGCCGGTGCGTTTCTGCTCGCTGATCCGCACCTCGAGCGGGGCGGAGCCGGTGTTGGTCACGGTCACGTCGGCCGTCGCCTTCTGGTCCGGGCCGACGAGCCAGTCGAGGTCACCTCCGGTGACGGTGGCGACGCCCGCGGTCAACGCCGTGTCGATCACCTCGGCCTGATCCTTCTTGGCGATGGTCACCGGGCGGCTGGCGGTGACATAGTTCGGCACCGAGACCTCCACGGTGTTCTCGCCGACCAGCGCCTGGGCCTTCCACCGGCCCTTTGCGTCGGCCGTGATGACCCGGTCACCGCTCGGCCCTCTGAGCGTGACGATCGCGCCCTCGATCGGCTTGCCGTCGTTCGCGTCGGTGACCGTGCCCTCGATCGTGCCCGACGCCGGGAGGGTGTACTCCAGCCCCAGGCCAGCCTTCAGAACGGGCTGGTTGAAGGAGTACTGGCTCGCGGGGTTGCGCGTCAGGCTCTCCAGGCCGACCGTCGCCGACGACCCGCGGGTGACGGGGTTGTCGCCGCCGACGCCGTCGCCGTACCCGATCTGGATCCGTCCGTCCTCGATCAGGGTGACCGAGAAGCTCACGCGAGCCGTCTGGTCGCTGTAGAAGGTGGCGTTGCGCCACTCGATGACCTCAGCGGCCAGCCCGTCCACCTCGGTTTTGCCGAAGTAGATGTCCGCCTGGTCGTCGACGACCAGGTCGTCCCAGAGCGGATAGATCGCGTCGAAGGCGTATGGCGACGGCAGCTCCGTGTTGTTCCCCACGGCGCTGGCCTGGTCGAAGATCAGCTGGCCGTTCGTCGTCACGCACACGCCGTCCCAGGCCGTGTCGTAGAACGGGAACAGGAAGCTCGAGTCGAACCACAGCACGCCGCAGACGTCATCGCCGTGCCACCCGGACACCTCCGTGCCCTGGCGGTAGAGCCCGTCGGTCACCTTCATCGAGTACGAGCGACCGGCGGGGGCCACCGGCACGGGGCCCGGCTCCGGCTGCTCGGGCTGGGGCTCCGGCTCCGCCTTGTCTGCGCGCGGGTCGAGCGTCACACGCAGCGCGGCAATGGTCGGGGCCCGTAGGCCCTTCGAGCCCCGCAGCTCCACGGTCAGCGGACCGCCCTCGTGCTTCACGACGGCGGTGCGCCAGTCGGCGGCGTTCGGCCCCACGGCCGCGGCCGGGTCGTACGCGTACTCCGTCAGCGTTCCGTCCACGAGGACGTCGAACACCCGCTTGCCCTTGGCCACCTTCTCGATCTCGGCGAACCCGAGATCGATCGCGTAGGTGCCCTTGGGCGCGTCGGGGAAGCTGTAGAACAGCTGCTTGTCCGGCGTGGTGCGCTGCGACTGGAACAGGGCGTCGTCCGTCGTGCCTTCGATCCCGGCCTTCGTGGAGGTGACCTTCGTCTTCCCCTCGTAGCCCCACGCCTTCTTGCCGGCGGCCTGGTCGCCGGACCAGGTGTAGCCGGAGCCGTCGGTGAACTCTGAGCCGCCGGCGTTGATGCCGACCTGGTACTTCGTGGTCGTGAGCGTCACGGGGACGTAGGTCTTGGACTGGCGTCCGGAGTCGGACCTCACCACGATGTTCGCGCCGAGGACTCCGGGCGTGGCGTCCTTTGAGGAGATCGAGACCTTGACGGTCGTCGACTCACCCGGGGCAAGGGTGCCGCCGGTCGAGGAGAGCGACAGCCACGGCAGGTCGGTGATCAGGTCGTCCTCGACGTCGACCAGCACGACGTCGTCGGCGACCTGGTCCGCGGCCCACAGCGCCCCGGTCGAGTCGGTCTCGAGGCCGCCGCCCTGGCTCACCTTCTGGCCCGGGAACCACCACGCGTTCACCAGCGAGCAGTCGTCGGGGTCGACCTGCAGCAGGCGGGTGGGCCTGTTCGAGGTGAGGTCGGTGTACCAGATGGTGTCGGACGCCTGGTTGTAGGCCAGGCCCATCACCTCGGGCAGCGGCGGCGCGCAGAAGGACAGCAGCGCACCCGCATTGTCGTGCGACGTCCCGGCGACCGTGCCGATCATGCCGTTCGCCCGGCCGCCGACGTAGAACACGTCCTCCGTCGGGTTGTAGGCGAGTCCGGTCAGCTGCAGCGTGGACCAGTCACCCTTGATCTGCCGGGTCTCCTTCCCGGTCTCCCGGTCGAAGCAGTGGATGTAGCTGGCCGGGCTGTCCTCCATCTGGCACATGTCACCGGTCTTGGTGTCGAGCGCCATGTCGAACGCCCGGTACGCGGGGTTCCACGACGCGTCGAAGACCTTCCCGGTCGGCTTGCCCGTCACCTTGTAGGCGGTGTTGGTCCGCGCGTTGTAGTCGTGGACCCAGACGTCGCCGTCGTACCCGACGCCGGAGGGCTCCTTCTCAGCGATCGTGCCCGGGATGGCGATCCGGGTGATGACGTCCCCGCCGGAGGTCGGGCCGACCTTGCCGGCCGCCTGTGCTTCCGCGGCCTTCGCCGTCGCAGCCTTGCCGTCGACGTTCGACGGCTTCATGCCGCTCGCACCGGCCTTCCACGTGGTGAGGTCGATCGTGCTGTCCGCACCCTTCCCGGTGCGCCCGGTGGCGCCGGCGTCGTCAAGGTCAGGGTGGCGCGCGGCCTCGCCCAGGTTGTACGTGAGTGGGGCGGAACCGTTGTTGGTCAGCGTCAGCGAGCCCACACCGTTCTGGTCGGTACCCAACAGCGCGTCGAGGCCGTCAGCCTTCAGGCCGGCGACACCCGTGGTCAGACGCGCGTCGATCTTGGCCTTCGCGTAGAGCTTGTCGAGGGAGAAGGGGTATGCCGCGGTCGTGTAGTTCGGCGCGTCGACCGTCATGGTGTAGTCGCCAACCGGAAGCTGGCGATGCACGATGCCGGTGCCGTTGGTCGTGACGGTCTCGACGAGCCCATTCTTGTTCGTGAAAGAGACCTTGGCCCCGGCCACCGGCAGCCCGTCGTTCTGGTCAACGACGGTCGCGTCGAGGTACCCGAAGTCAGGCATGTCGTAGGTGACGATCATCTCGTCGTGCAGCACCGGGGCGCTGTCGGAGAACCGGATGCCGTCGACGCCGGCCCAGCCCTGCATGCCGGTGATGGCGTGCGCGCCGGCGGTCACCAGGTCGTTGGTCCCGATGCCGTCGCCGTACCCGAAGATCACCGTGCCGGAGCGGGTGAGCGTGGCCGAATAGTTGACCGGCTCCGTGTACTCCGACCGGGTCGGATAGGCCCAGAGTTTGGCGTTGCGGAACTCGACGACGAACGCGTCCTCGCCGTTGACCTTGGTGGCTGCCGTGAAGACTCCCCCGCCGGGGGCGAACTCGACGGGGGTCTGGACGTAGAACGGGAAGATGCCCGCACCGCCGCTGCCGGGTCCGGTGCCGGTGTCCGGGGAGATCACGCCGCGCAGGCTGATACCGAGGGTGTCGTGGCTGCCGTTGTAGAGCGCGATCGGGAACGGCAGCTTCACCGTCGCCCACACGCCGCTGGTGAACGCGACCGGGTCGGTGCCGCGCAGGTACTCGCCTTCGGAGACGGCGCAGCTGTAGCCGCCCTTGTCGACGACGAGCCCGACGGGGATCTCGCGCGACTCGTTCTGCGCGCCGACGGTCAGCGGGACGGTCGTGGGCGAGTAGCAGGCGTTGGGCTTGATGTTCAGCGTGTACCCGCCCTCGGGGACAGCGGCGATCGTGAACGCGCCGTTGGCATCCGTGCGTACCGGCTTCAGCGGCGTGTCCTTGACAGAGACGTCGGCGTTCGGGACGGGCTGTTTCTTGTCGTCGACGACCCTGCCGCTGATGTCGTGCTTCGCGGCGGCCGTGAGCGGCAGCTTGACGGAGGTGTCCTGGCCGAGGGAGATCGTGACGTTGGCGGTCGCGGTCAGGTAGCCGAAGACCTTGGTGCTGAGCTGGTAGTCGCCGACCGGGAGGTTTGTCGTGAACCGGCCGTCCTTGTCGGTTCCGATCGACCGGCTGAACGGTCCGCTGATCGTCACCTCGGCGGCGGGGACCGGGGCGCCGTTGGCGGTGACGACACCGGTGAGGGTGCCGCCCTGCCGGGGCGCGAGCTCGAGCAGGCGGACGAGGTCGAGCCGGCCTTCGCCGTACTTGTTGTTGAAGGCGGCGGTGCCGCCGCACTCGGTGTCATCGACGTCGACGGCCGACTCGGCGAGCAGGCGGCGGGTCTCCTCGACCTGTCCGATGAGGGTCGGGTCATAGCTCCACAGCGCCGCGACGGCGCCAGCGAGGTGGGGAGCCGCCATCGATGTGCCGGACATCTCGGTGTAGCTGTTGTTCGGGTAGGACGACTGGACGGCGACGCCCGGAGCGGAGATCTCGGGCTTGATCTGGCCACCTTCACCCTCGCCCTTGCGGGAGAACGACGCGAGCGTGCCGCTCGAGTCGTACGCGCCGACGGAGTAGGCACTCTCGGCGGAGCCGGGCGAGGAGACGGTGTCGCAGGCCGCGTACGGCGTGGTGTTGCCCGATGACCAGGCGCTGAAGATGCCCGCGGCGCTCCAGGCCTCGTCGATGGCCTGGAAGAAGTCGTCGAAGTTGTGCTCGACGGTCTGGCCCCACGAGTTGTTGATGACGTGGGGGCGCTTGGACGGGTCAGGGTTGTTCCCCTGGACGTCGGTCGGGGCGAGCAACCACCAGCCGGACTGGAGCAACGACTCGACGCCGTTGCTGTCGCAGCAGCCGTTTGTCGCGATCCACTGCGCGTCCGGCGCGACGCCGACGTGGTTGGTGCCGTCGTCGCCGACCATGGTGCCCATGGTGTGCGTGCCGTGTCCGTTGTCGTCGCACGGTGCGCCGGTGCACGTGCCCCGGGTGGCCATCCAGTTGTAGTTGTGGTCGACGGTGCCGTCGGGCTTCGTGCCGCGGTACTGGTGCATCAGAGCGGGGTGGTCGAATTGGACGCCCGAGTCGAGGTTGGACACGGTGATGCCCGCACCGGTGGCTCCCATGGCCCAGGCCTGGGGGGCGTGGATGGCGTCCAGACCCCACGTGGCGGTGCCTGCCTCGGCGGCGGCCTTCGGGGCGGCGGGGCGGGCAGCCTGGTCAGCTGGGCTCTTCTCGTCCACGGGCTCGACCAGCGCGACCTGTGGCGACGCGTGGATCTTGGCGACCTGCCCGACCGAGGCGACGTCGAGCGCGAGCTTCTGCGTGCCGCCCTTGACGAGCACGGCGTTGACGAGCGGGTAGGACGTGTACTTCACGCCCGCCGCGTCGAGCTCGGCGGAGACGGACGCCGCGGAGGCCTTGGCCGAGGCCTTCAGCGCGTCGTAGACGAACTGACCGCGAGTGGTCCAGTCGGCGATCTTCTTCGCCGGCGCGAGGTCGGCCTTGGTGTCGAACGTGATCCAGAAGTCGGACGCCGGCTCCGTGCGGAAGCGGTCCTTCAGGTTCGACGCGATCTTGTTGGCGGCCGCGCCGGGATCCGGCTCAGCGGCGGACGCCGGTGATGGCTGGATCATGCTCAGGCCGACCGCTACGGCCAGCGAAGCCGCGAGGGCTTTGAGTCTCATATGGGTCCTTTGACCTACAGGGGTTGATAGGGGTCGTGGTTCTTGTGGTCGTCGGCACCGTCGGCACCGTCGGCGTCGGGGGCGTCGGGGGCGCTGACGCGCGGCTCGCGGGACAGCTCGGGTGGTGGCTGGTGCTCGATGGCGGAGTCGTCACGCGCGACAGGTCGCTCAGGCATGCATTGCCGTAGGGCTATGGATCATGGAGTCATGCTCGGGGGGGACGAGTGTCCGTCGCTATCCAGTGGATACGTCAATTTTCACGACGGGTCGTCGAGGGAGTCCTCTTCTGCGAACACTCCGGCCTCCACTGCCTTGACCGCGAGCGCGGTCCGGGAGGTCACCTTCAACTTGCGCATCGCCGCACGCAGCTGTTGATCCACCGTGGCCGGTGACTTGGCCAGAATCCGGCTGATCTCCCGGTTGGTCATGCCGGCGACAACCAGTCGGACCACGTCGAGCTCACGAGGTGAGAGCCGGTCGCCGTACCCCCGTCGACCGCCGCGCCACAATCGCGGGACCTCGGCGCCGTGTTCGCGAAGCCGCTGTGCGACACGGTCCGCATCGCCGCGGGCTCCGAGCCTGAACAGTTGCTCGTACTGTGCGGCCAGCAGCTCTCGGCCCTGTTCGATCTGGCCTTGCGCCACGAGTGCCTCGGCTTGACGCTCGCGGGCGAGCATGGCGTCGTAGGGGCGCGGCAACGCGTTCCAGGCGCGCGCCGCCCGGTCGTATGCCGTCGCCGCGCGGGCGTGGTCTCCGGCTGCGGCGAACAGCAGAGCACGGCATACGGTGAGGGCGGCGCGAGGCGCAGGCGCCGTACGGCCACGCAGTCCTCTGGCGAACTGGTCGCCCAGGCGTGCAGCGGCCTTCAGGTCGCCCGCGGCGAGGTGCGCCTCAATCCGGGCGGGGACGAGGTCCGTGGCCCAGACCCAGATGCCTTTTCTCCGGACGGTGTCCATCGGCTCGTTCGTGATCTGCAGCGCCCGGCCGCTGTTTCCGTCCGTCAGCCACAGTCTGGCCAGCGCAGCGGCGGCCTCCATCGTGTCGTCGGCTGCGCCGAGACGGGCAGACTCCTCGAGGACCAGCCGGAACTGCTCCTCCGCAGCGCGCCGCCGTCCGGCTGCGGCTGCCAGCCGGGCCGCGAGGCGAATGCTGCCGAGGTAGTACGCCGGCCGGTCTCGGTCGGCATCGGCGAGTGCCGCGCTTCGCTCCGCGAGACCCTCCCACCGGCCGGTGAGCCACGCCAGGTTGGCCTGTTCGAGTCGGACGTTGTGTTGCAGCCGGAACGCCTGCTCGGCCTCGGCAAGGCGCATGGCCACGGCGAGGTGTTTTTCCGCGTCGGCGTACCGACCCCAGATCAGTGCGCCGGTCCCGACATTTGCGTGGATGCGGGCCACGTCGAGACGCTCCGCCGAGGTCGCGCCGTCGATGGGCAGGTCAGCGACGACGTCCCAGGCCTCCTCGTCGCCGAGCATGAGCAATGCAGCGGCTTGGTTGCCGGCCAGGTTCAGCCGCTCTGCGGGAGAATCGAATTCGGCGGTCAGCTCAGCGGCGCGATCCAGCCAACGCCGATGGGTCGACGCCGGCCACGGTCCCGCATAGGCCCATCCTAGATAGGTCATTGCCCGAGCCGCCTCGACCGGGTCATGGTCGAGGTTGGCCACCGCTTGCTCGAGCTCGCTGAGTGCGGCCTGCGCCTCACCCCCGGTGATCAGGAGCCGACCCAGGGGGTTGCGGATCTCGGCCTGCTGGCGGGCGGAGAGACCGGGGGTCTCCAGCACCGAGCGCAAGGTACGGATCACGCGGTGGTAGACCTCGTCGACCGGTTCACGACGGCCCAGTGCGGCAACTCCGGCGATGCGCGCGACTCGTGCCCGATCCGTCGGCGGCAACACGGCCCACGACAACAGATCGACCAGCAAGTCGACCGCCTTGGTGTGGTCACCCGAGGCCATGGCCAGCTCGGCACCCTGCTCGGCGTACCGCGCCCAGGACTGCGTCTCGCCCGCCTCACGGAAGTGGTGGGCAAGGCGTGCGACAGGCGGCGGATGGATGTCCTCCAAGGCCCGGCCGGCCAGCAGGTGGAAGTGTCTGCGGTCGGTCAACGGGATCGCTTCGTAGACAGCCGTGGCGGCCAGCACATGCCGGAATCGCCACTGGCCGCGGTCGTCTCCGTCCAGGACGCCGGCGCTGGCCGACTCCGCGATAGCGCCGCGACACGCAGCTGGTGACAGACCGGCGGTCACCGCGATCGTGGCCACCGATGTCCGCTCAGCCAACGTCGCCGCCGCTCGCAACACCTGCTGCGCCGTCGGCGACAGACGGCCCACCCGCTCCCGGGTGGAGTCGCGCACCGTTGGCGGCACCTGTAGCTCGCGCAGCTTCAGCCGGACCCACTGTCCGTCGCGGAAGACCAGGTCGGCGCGGTCGCACATGAGGCGAACCGACTCCTCCAGCGCCAGAGGAACGCCACCGGTCCGCTCGTGCATGAACGTCGTGAACTCCTGCGATATCGGGTTGCCGTCCAACATCGAGGACACCAGCGCTGCCGTGTCGTTGGGTCGCATCGGCGCCAGGGCGATCCTCAGCTGGGTCACGCCAGCAGGCAACCGGGACGTCAGCCGCAGCAACAGCGATCCGACGTCCACCTCCTCCGGCCGATAGGAGATCACGAGGCTCGGCCCGTCCGATTGCTGTCGGGAGGTGACGAACAGCAGGAACTCCAAGGTCACCTCGTCGGCCCAGTGCGCGTCCTCGAGCACGAGAACGTCGACACGCAGGGCCCGCAGCAGCTCGTCCAGGGCGCGGAACAGGCGATGCCGTGCCGCCTTCGCATCGTCCAAGGGCGGCAGTGCGGGCGGCAGGTCCGAGGACCATTCAGGGAACAGGGGCCGTAACGCACCCGCAAGCTCGGTGAGCCGCAATCGCGACACCGGGCGGTCGATCCCACGGAACGCGTCGACGATCGGCCCCAACGTCAGCGACTCGCGAAGCGGTGGGCACACCGAGACCAAGGCAGTGCGCTGGTCCGGCGCGGCCAACCACTCTCGCAGCAGTCGGCTCTTCCCGATCCCCGCCTCGCCCTCTACCAGCACGATCGCCGGTGGCCGGGCCAAGGCGGCCCTGAGCGCCGCCAGCTCCCGATCACGACCCACGAAATCCGGCGTAGAAACCGTCGGTGAAGCCCGGTCGTCCTCGGGCGAGGGGTCGAGCATGCGTGATGATCTCGCTTTTCGATGCTCGTGCGCAAGTAGCATCGCGGCGACTGAAGGCCCTCGCGCTCGACCTGTGCGGCACCCCGCCGCACCCACACCTGTTCGCCAGCCTGCCCGACACCGGACGTCAGACGCTTCCCACCACCGCCGGATACAGGCCGGACCTATCGGGAGCTGACGCGGCAGGGCGCAGGCCTCACCGAGGCCCGGCGCCGCCGCGGCAAGACCGACGCCATCGATGCCGAAACAGCAGCTCGAGCAGTCCTTTCCGGCAGAGCTACCGCCCTCGCCAAGGCAGGCGACGGCCATGTCGAGCGGATACGGCTGTTCAAGCTGGCCAAAGCCTCGGCCACCAAATCACGAGCGCAGGCCATCAACCAGCTCAAAGCCGTCCTCGTTGACGCCGACCCGGCGCTGTGCGACTCGATGACCGGGCTCAGTAGCCCCAAGCTCATCCGCCGATGCGCCGACCTGGACCCGGGCCAGCCGGACATCACGATCATCACCGAGTGGCTCTGACCGGCTTATGCAACACGCCTTAGTGCCCACCCTGCTCAGGGGCGTCGGCGGGCAGCTCCAGCAGCCACTCCGCGACCTCGGCGCCGCGGCCGTTGGCGTACCCCGAGTCCTCGCCGACCACCACGAAGCCGCACTTGCGGAGCACCGCGAGCGACGCGGCGTTGTCCTTGGCGGCGCGGGCCCACACCGGCCGGGGCAGCTCGCGCAGCAGGGCGGCCAGGGCTGCGGTGGCGTAACCCCGACCCCAGCGGGTCGGGTCGATCCAGTAGCTGACCTCGGTGCGGTCACCCACCGGGAAGGCGGTGACGTGGCCGACCACCTCGCCGGCGACCTCGACGGTGCGGACCCGGTTCGCCGGGTCGGTGAGCACCCGCGCCCAGTGCCGGGCGAACTCGCGGTGGTCGGACGGGTCGACGGGGCCGAACGCGGCCATCCGGTTGGCCTCCGGATCCTGCTGGTGCAGGAAGAACTCGACGAGGTCGTCCTCGCGGACCGGGCGCAGCTGCACGTCGGAGGTCATCGGCCGAGGGTACGCGGCGGGACCTCCGGCCCGCCGACCGTACCGTCCGGCGGGGGTACCTGCGGACCGGTGCGTCTACTGACTCGGGTAGCCGTACAGCTCCAGCAGCCGGCCCCGCGACGCCTGGAGGCGGTCCACCACGACGGCCATGAACCGGAGGGTGACCTGCCGAGCCAGGGCATCATCGGATTCGATCAGCCGCCGAACACCCTCAGCCGCGAACTCGAGCGTCGTGGTGCGGCGCACCGCGACCGCGCCGAACTGCCACCGGTACGGCGGGAAGATCCAGGACCAGCCGAGCACTCCGCCCGCGCCGATGGGCTCGATGCCGACGTCGCCCCGACCGGGCACCGGGAAGTCCAGCGCCACCTCTCCACCGGAGATCAGCCAGAACCGTTCGGCCGGCTGTCCGGCGCGGAACACCCGGTGCCCGGGGTGCCACACCACCGGTCGGGCGTACCCGGTGAGTCTCGGCAGCCACTCCTGCGGCAGGCCGGCCAGGAAGGGATGCTCCCGGAGCAGATCCAGTGGGGTCATGGTGCGGTCCCTTCCGTCGCGGCGATCGGTCCCTGCTCCATCCGACTCCTTTCGGGTACACCGCGCGAGGGCCATTGGTCCCGGGCCCCACGGGCGCAACGCCTCTGCCGTGCGTGATTCCGCGGCGGGAGGGTGGGACGAGGCGGGATCCTTCCGCTGTTCCCTCGTCCGCGCCGGCCCCTTCCCGGCCGGCGCGGACCCACGCCGGACCGGGCGTGACACCGCGTCCTGCGCCGGCCAGACGGCGCGTCCCGGCACCGCGGCGGTGGTGCGCGGTCGACAATGACCTGACCGACCCTGGGAGTGCCGATGAACCGACCTGTCGTGGTGGGTGTGGACGGATCGCCGTCCAGCCTCGTCGCCGCCGAGCACGCGGCCCGCGCCGCCCTGCTCCGGGCCCGGCCGCTGCTTCTGGTGCACGGCTACCTGCACCCACTCGGGTACGGCGTGCCGCTCAACCCGTACGACCTCGGGGTGCCGGCGCCCTCCGAGGAGGCGCAGAAGATGTTGGAGCGGACGGCGGCCGACCTGACCGACCGCTGGCCCGGCCTCACCGTCGAGGTGCGCCAGATCGCCGGCGGCCCCGGCGCGACGATGGTCGAGGAATCCCGCCGGGCCGAGCTCGTGGTGGTGGGCAGCCGAGGGATTGGCGGGTTCGCCGGCCTGCTGCTCGGGTCGGTCGGCGCGCAGGTGGCCGCGCACGCGCACTGCCCGGTGCTGGTCGTGCGCCCGGATGAGCAGCCGATCCCGATGGACGCGCCGGTGCTGGTCGGCGTGGACGGGTCGGAGTCGTCCCGGCTCGCGGTGGGGTACGGCGCCGACGAGGCGGCACGTCGCGAGGTCCCGCTGGTGCTGGTGCATGTCAGCCCGGCGGCCGGCGACCGGTCGGTGCCGGACGGGGTGGAGGAGTCTCAGGCCGCGTACCAGGCCGAGGCGGTGCGGCTGCTGGCCGACGCCTCCCTCACCGTTCGGGCGGAGCATCCTGGCCTGCTGGTGCGAGAACATCCGGTCCGGGCGGCCGGGCCGGCCCAGGGGCTCATCGAGGCGAGCGGCACCGCGTCGCTGCTGGTCGTGGGCACCCGGGGCCGGCACGGATTCATCGGAATGCTGCTCGGCTCGGTCAGCCAGGCGGCGATCCAGCACGCGCACTGCCCGGTGCTGGTGGCGCACCCGTACGACCGGGCGGGGTGACCGGGGCGTCGTCGGCCCGGCCGAGCATCTGCAGGAAGTCGGTGGTGAGAGCGAACGGGTCGGCCGGGCCGGTGGCCGGTAGTCGACGCTCGACCTGGTCGGCCAACTCCCCGGCCGCACGTCTGATCCGGGCCCGCAGCGCGCCGTCGGCGGTGCCGTCGGACCAGTCCTCCGGGGCGGCGAAGACCGCCGTGGGGACCACGACCGCCCGCAGGTAGCTGAACATCGGGCGGACGGCGTGCTCCAGCGCCAACGAGTGCCGGGCGGTGCCGCCGGTGGCCCCGATCAACACCGGCCGGTCGACCAGCGACTCGGCGTCCAGCACGTCGAAGAAGGACTTGAACAACCCGTTGTACGACGCGCTGAAGATCGGGGTCACGGCGATGATCCCGTCAGCACCGGTCACCGCGTCGATGGCCCCGCGCAGTGCGGTCGGCGGGAAACCGGTGAGCATGTTGTTCACCACGTCGTGGGCGTACTCCCGCAGGTCGACGACGCGCAGCTCCACCTCGGAGCCGCGCCGGACCAACTCGTCGCGGGTGGCCGCGGCGAGCTGGTCGGCGAGCAGCCGGGTCGACGAGGGCTGGCTCAGCCCCGCGGAGACCACGGCCAGGGTGCGGTGGGTCATCGCGCCACCTCCGGCGCCTTGCCCGTCACGTCGTCGACGGCGTGGACGGTTTTGTCCTTGGCGCCGCCCGCCGTGGCGACCAGCGACGCGTGCGTGGGCGCCTCCGGCACGTGCGCCGGACGCAGCGCGGCGAACTCCTTGCGCAGCACCGGCACGACCTCCTCGCCGAGCAGGTCGAGCTGCTCCAGGACCGTCTTGAGGGGCAGCCCGGCGTGGTCCATCAGGAACAGCTGCCGCTGATAGTCGCCGACGTACTCCCGGAAGCCCAGCGTGCGGTCGATGACCTGCTGCGGGCTGCCCACGGTCAGCGGGGTCTCCCGGGTGAACTCCTCCATCGACGGCCCGTGGCCGTAGACCGGGGCGTTGTCGAAGTACGGACGGAACTCCCGGACCGCGTCCTGCGAGTTGCGCCGCATGAACACCTGCCCGCCGAGGCCGACGATGGCCTGGTCGGCGGAGCCGTGGCCGTAGTGCGCGTACCGCTCGCGGTAGAGCTCGATCATCCGCTGGGTGTGCTCCTTGGGCCAGAAGATGTGGTTGGCGAAGAAGCCGTCACCGTAGTACGCGGCCTGCTCGGCGATCTCCGGGCTGCGGATCGAGCCGTGCCAGACGAACGGGGGCACCCCGTCGAGCGGGCGCGGCGTCGAGGTGAACGACTGCAGCGGAGTGCGATGGCGCCCCTTCCAGTCGACCACGTCCTCGCGCCACAGCCGGCGCAGCAGGTCGTAGTTCTCGATCGCCAGCGGAATGCCGGCGCGGATGTCCTTGCCGAACCACGGGTAGACCGGGCCGGTGTTGCCACGGCCCATCATCAGGTCCACCCGGCCGTCGGCGAGGTGCTGGAGCATCGCGTAGTCCTCGGCGATCTTCACCGGGTCGTTCGTCGTGATCAGCGTCGTCGCGGTCGACAGCAGCAGCCGCTCGGTACGCGCCGCGATGTAACCGAGCATGGTGGTCGGCGACGAGGGCACGAACGGCGGGTTGTGGTGCTCGCCGGTGGCGAAGACGTCCAGACCGACCTCTTCGGCCTTCAACGCGATGGCGACCATCGCCTTGATCCGCTCATGCTCGGTCGGCTCCCGACCGGTGGTCGGGTCGACCGTGACGTCGCCGACGGTAAAGACTCCGAACTGCATGACCAGCTCCTCGCGTGACTACCGGGTCCGTCGTGGTACCCGAACATTGCGCACAACTTATTTGACGGCGCAACTATTCCGCTGGCGGACGGTTCCCCGGTGGCGCCGGTCACGTCCGCGGCCGGTCACGCCGCCCGGAACGTGACGGAAGGTGTCAGTCACTCGGGGACGGCATGACCGAACGCGCCGGGGGGGCCACCAGCCGCACTCGGATCCTGATGTGCCGCACGCCGGTGGAGACGTCGGCGGCGTACGTGGGGTTCGAGCGGTTGACCGGCTCGCTCGCCGGCCGGGTCGGCGGTTTCGTGCTGCACCACGGTCCAGGCCAGGGCCAAGCCGTCGCCGTCGCCGCCTGGCCTGGACCGTGGTGCCGGACTCGGGCACCGGCGAGCTGCGTGGCCTGCGCGGCGGCGGGCAGATCATCGGTGGCCCGGACGGCGGCCACGCCTGCCTGCTCGACTACGACCTGACCTGACCGCCGCCCGGCCGGCTCAGCCGCCGGCGACCGAGGGCAGCACCTGCACCTCGGCGTCATCGCCGACCGGGGTGGCCAGCCCGCCGGAGTGCCGGCAATCCTCCCCGTCGACGTAGACGTTGACGTAGCGACGCAACTCGCCGCGCTCGTCGCGGATTCGCCGGGCCAGCCGCGGGTGGTCGGCGGCCAGTTCGTCGAGGACCGCCCCCAGCGTCCCGGCCGCGGTGACGCTCAACCGGCTGGCGCCGCCGGCCTCGCCGCGCAGCGGACCGGGCAGCAGCACGGTGACCACCTCACACCGCCGCGGCCCGGACGCTGAGCACGTCGGGCAGGTGCGCCGCCACCAACGACCAGGAGTCGCCCTCGTCGCGACTCGCGTAGACCTCGCCGGAGCGGGTGCCGAAGTAGACCCCGCCCGGGGTGGCGTCGTCGGCGCACATCGCGTCGCGCAGCACCGCCGGGTAGAACGGGCCCTCGGGCAGCCCCACCGACAGCGGCTCCCACTTGCCACCGGCGTCCGCGGAGCGGAACACCCGGCAGCGGTGGTCGGTGGGGAACCGCTCGCTGTCGGCTACCAGCGGGAACGTCCACACCGTCCCGGCACGCCCGGGGTGGGACACCATCGCGAAGCCGAAGTCGCTGGGGAGCCCGTCGGCGATCGAGGACCAGGTGCGGCCGTCGTCGTCGGAGCGGTAGACGCCGTGGTGGTTCTGCGCGTATAGCCGCTCGGGGTTGCCGGCGTCCCGCGCGACCTTGTGGACACACTGGCCGAACTCCGGCCACTCGTCGGGCATGAAGTAGGCGCGGATGCCGGTGTTGCCCGGCGCCCAGCTCGCCCCGGCGTCCTCCGAGCGGTAGACCCCGCCGGTGGACATCGCGACCAGCAGCCGAGCCGGGTCACGCGGGTGGGGCAGCACGGTGTGCACGGCCTGGCCGCCGAAGCCGGCCCCCCACTCAGGGCGGTGCGGATGGTCCCAGAGCGACCGGACCAGCTCGAAGCTGCGGCCACCGTCGGTGGACCGGAACAGCGCCGAGGGCTCGGTGCCGGCCCAGACCACGTCCGGCTCGTCGGGGCCGGCCGGCATCAGCTGCCAGACCCGCCCGAGGGTCGCGCCCGTGTCGGCCGGGAAGGCGACCGGGGCCTGGTCGGGCTCGTCCCACGAGGCGCCGAGGTCGTCGCTGGTGGCCACGCTGGGCCCGAAGTGTGAGCTGGTCACCCCGGCGAGCAGCCGCGGGGTGGGGCGGCGGGTGTCGACCGCGACCGCGTAGACGCCGGTCATCGGGAAGTGTGGGCCGGTGATCTCCCAACTGCGCCGGTCGTCGGCGCTGGTGGCGAGAAACAATCCCTTGGCCGTGCCGATCGCGAGCAGCGTTGCCATGACGTCCTCCGAACCGTCGGTGAGCAGGTGCGGTGATTATGGCCACACCCCCCGACAGATTCGCCAGGGCACACGCCGTGGTCGCTCAGCGCCGGGCGCGGGGCACGTGCCGGCGGTACGCGCTGACCGTCGGGTCGCCGTCCAGCCAGAACCGCCACGGCAGGTCGTGCGCTCCGGTCACGCCGACCCGTGGACCGGCGGCGACCGCCTCCGCCGGCACCGGTCCCGCCGGAGGGCGCAACCGGACCGGCCCGTCGCCGAGCAGGTACCCGCCGTACGCGGCGCGGTCGATGCCGAGCGTGGCGCAGAGCCGAGCCGGCCCCCGGGCCAGGTCCACGTCCCGACGTACGGCCGGTCGGCGGGCCCGTGCCGTGTCCAGCCCGTCGACCACCGCGCCGGCGCGCAGCAGCACCGCGGCGGCCTCCCCCTCGACCCCGGTGACCACGTTCATGCACCAGTGCATGCCGTAGGTGAAGTAGACGTAGGTGTGCCCGGCCGGCCCGAACATCACGGCGTTGCGCGGGGTGCGCCCGCGGTACGCGTGTGAGGCCGGGTCCCCGGCCGTGCCGGCGTACGCCTCGACCTCGGTGATCCGGACGGTGACCCCGCCGGCGTGCAGCAGACAGCCGAGCAGCCCGCGCGCGGCCGGCAGCAGCGGGCCGGCGAGCAGATCCGCCAGCGTCGCCAGGTCGGCGTCACGGTCACCGGGCAGCAGGTCCATGGCCCGACGGTACCCAGCCCACCGCCCGGTCGCCGCAGCCGGGCGCAGGTCTTTCAACAATCTGTTGACAAGGCCTCGTTGATGGGTTGTGATCGGGGTATGACGACGAACGACCCGTTCACCGCGCCGGACCCGGCCCGCGCCCGCACCCACCGCACCCACGAGGCGCTGCAACGGATCAGCGAGCGGCACGCCGGCACCGAAGCCCGACGAGGGCGTTGGGCCCACCCGTACGTGCTGGATCCGTGGGAGGCGGTGGCCCTGGTCACCGCGCTGGCCGCGGGCGGGGCCGAGCGCGAGCCCACGGAGGAGCCGGTCGACGGCGCCGACCTCACCGCCGCGCTGACCCTGCTGCCGCACGTCCGCGCGGAGCTGGACGCCCTGGAGGCCGGCCTGTTGACGCTGGCCCGCGACCGAGGGCTGACCTGGCAGGCCATCGCGTACGGGCTGGGCCTGGGCAGCGCGCAGGCCGCCCGGCAGCGTTACGAGCGGGTCGCCGCCCGCTCGGCCGACCAGACCGGCTGACCCCGCCACCCCTCAGAGGTGGCGACCCGACCGGCACGGCGCGCGCCGACCAGCGGCCGGGCGGGCAGACTGTGCGCACGACGATTCCGGGAGGAGGCACCATGGAGCGCGCGGAGATGCTGGCGTACTGCCTTGCCAAGCCGGGAGCGTGGCTGGACCGGCCGTGGGAGGGCGACGAGGTGGTGAAGGTGGGCAGCCGGATCTTCGCGTTCCTCGGCAACGGGGACGGCAACCCGACCATCGGCGTGAAGTGCGGCCCGACCCGCGAGGTGGCCGACGAGTGGCTGCACCGGCACCCCGACGACGCCCGGGTGATGGCCTACATCGGCCGGTCCGGGTGGAACACGCTGCGCCTGGACGGCGGGATCGACGAGGAGGAGCTCTCCGAGGCCGTCGACGCGTCGTACGACATGGTCGTCGCCAAGCTTCCGAAGCGGGAGCACCCGACGGCCTGAGCCGGCCGCGGCGCCGGAAGCGGGCAGCTCCGGCGCCACGGCGAGATCAGCGCGGGACGACCCGCTCGGTGGCCCACTCCCGCCAGCCGACCAGCCGGTCCGCGGCGGCGGCGAGCTGGTCGGCGACCGGCCCGGGGCCGGTCGAGCCGGGGGTGGTCCGGGCCGCGAGGGCCGAACGGACCGAGAGCACGTCGCGCACCGACGGGTCGAGGTGGTCGCTGACCGCGGCCAGATCGGCGTCGGAGACCTCCTCCAGCTCGCAGTCCCGGACAGCGCAGAGCGCCACCAGACGTCCGGTGATCTCGTGCGCGTCACGGAACGGCACGCCCTTGCGGACGAGCCAGTCGGCCACCTCGGTGGCCAGCGAGAAGCCGACCGGCGCGGCGGCCACCAGACGGTCCACGTGGACCGTCATCGTGGAGATCATTCCCGCCAGGGCCGGGAGCAGCAGTTCCAGCGTGTCGACCGCGTCGAAGGCCGGCTCCTTGTCCTCCTGCATGTCCCGGTCGTAGGTCATCGGCAGACCCTTGAGCATGGTCAGCACGGTCATCAGCCCGCCGACCAGCCGACCGGACTTGCCCCGGGCCAGCTCGGCGATGTCCGCGTTCTTCTTCTGCGGCATGATCGACGAACCGGTCGCGAACGCGTCGTCCAACTCCACCCAGCCGAACTCGTGCGAGGTCCAGAGCACCACCTCCTCGCCGAGCCGGGACAGGTGCACCCCGATCATGGCGGTGGTGAAGAGGAACTCGGCGACGAAGTCCCGGTCGGCGACGGCGTCCATCGAGTTGGCGAACGACGTGCGGAAGCCGAGCTCCTTCGCCACCGCCACCGGGTCCAGCGGCAGCCCGGAGCCGGCCAGCGCGCCGGCGCCGAGCGGACTGATCGCCGCGCGGTGGTCCCAGTCGCGCAGCCGCTCCAGGTCGCGCAGCAGCGGCTGTACGTGGGCGAGCAGCCAGTGCCCGAAGGTGACCGGCTGGGCGTGCTGAAGGTGGGTCATGCCGGGCGCGGCGGTGTCGACGTGCCGCTCGGCCTGCTCGACCAGCGCCTCGGCCAGCTCCACCAGCCGGCTGGCCACACCCCGGGCGTGGTCGCGCAGGTAGAGCCGCAGGTCCGTGGCGACCTGGTCGTTGCGGGACCGGCCGGCGCGCAGCTTGCCCCCGAGGCTGCCCAGCCGCTCCAGGAGCCCGCGCTCCAGCGCGGTGTGCACGTCTTCGTCGTCAACGGTGGGCCGGAACGACCCGGACGCGCAGGCGGCCTCCAGGTCGTCCAGGGCCGCCAGGATCCGGCCCAGCTCCTCGGGGTCGAGCAGGCCGGCGCCCGCCAGGACCCGCGCGTGCGCCCGGGAACCGGCGATGTCGTACGGGGCCAGGCGCCAGTCGAACTGCACGCTCACCGACAGCCGGGCGAGCGCCTCGGCGGGACCGCCGGCGAACCGGCCACCCCACAGGCTCGTCCGGTTGGTGGCGGCGCTGTTCTCGGTCAGGCTCTTGTCGTCCACGCCGCCCATTGTGGGGCTCACTGGCCGGAGTCGCCCAGCCGGGCGTTCCGCGCGGCGGCCATCCGGCTCGGCAGGCCCCACAGCTGCACGAAACCCTTCGCCAGGGACTGGTCGAAGGTGTCGCCGGTGTCGTAGGTGGCCATCCCGAAGTCGTAGAGGCTCGCCTCGGAGCGCCGACCGGTGACGGTGGCCCGACCGCCGTGCAGGGTCATCCGCACCTCGCCGCTGACGTGCCGCTGCGCGTCGTCGATGAAGGCGTCCAGCGAGTCCTTCAGCGGCGAGAACCACAGGCCGTCGTAGACCAGCTCACCCCAGCGCTGGTCGACGCCCCGCTTGAACCGGGCCAGGTCCCGCTCCACGGTGACCGCCTCCAGCTCCTGGTGGGCGGTGATCAGCGCGATCGCGCCGGGAGCCTCGTACACCTCGCGGCTCTTGATGCCGACCAGCCGGTCCTCGACCATGTCGAGCCGGCCCACACCCTGCGCGCCGGCGCGCCGGTTCAGCTCCAGGATCGCCTGGTACGGGGTGACCGTCTCACCGTCGATGGCGACCGGCACGCCGCCGTCGAAGGTGATCACGACCTCGTCGGCGTCGCGGTCCTGCGCCGGGTCGGAGGTGTACGAGTAGAGGTCCTCGATCGGCGCGTTCCAGATGTCCTCCAGGAAGCCGGTCTCCACCGCGCGGCCCCACAGGTTCTGGTCGATGGAGTACGGAGACTTGGCCGACACGTCGATCGGCAGCCCCTTCTCCTCGGCGAACGCGATCGCCTTGTCCCGGGTCCAGGCGAAATCCCGGGCCGGCGCAATGATCTTCAGGTCGGGCGCGAGCGCGTTCAGGCCGACCTCGAACCGGACCTGGTCGTTGCCCTTGCCGGTGCAGCCGTGCGAGACGATCGTCCCGCCGTGCTTGCGCGCCGCGGCCACCAGGTGCTTGACGATCAGCGGCCGGGACAGCGCCGATACCAGCGGGTAGCGGTCCATGTAGAGGGCGTTCGCCCGGATGGCCGGCAGGCAGTAGTCGGCGGCGAACTCGTCGCGCGCGTCGACCACCTCCGACTCGGCGGCGCCGCAGTCCAGCGCACGCTGCCGGATGGCGTCGAGGTCCTCACCGCCCTGCCCGACGTCGACCGCCACCGCGATCACCTCGGCGCCGGTCTGCTCGGCCAGGTAAGGAATGGCGACGGAGGTGTCGAGACCTCCGGAGTATGCCAGGACGACCCGCTCGGTCATGGTGTCGTGCTCCCTTCAACGTTGTCTTCCCTGCGGGCCCAGCCGGCGAGCTTCTCGCCGAGTGCGGCCCCGCCGACGGCCTCGCGGGCCACGACGAGGATGGTGTCGTCGCCGGCGATGGTGCCGACGATCTCGGGCAGGCCCGCTCGGTCCAACGCGCTGGCCAGGTACTGGGCTGCGCCCGGCGGGGTACGCAGCACGGCGATGTTGCCGCTGGAGTCGACCCCGTTGAGCAGCTCGCGCAGCAGCCGCACCAGCCGGGCGGGGGCCGCCTCGGCGTCGCGCAGCGGCCGGTGGCCGTCCTCGGGGATCAGGTAGACCGCCGGCCCGTCGCCGCCGCGCACCTTGACCGCGCCCAGCTCCTCCAGATCCCGGGAGAGGGTGGCCTGGGTGACTCCGACGCCGTCGGCGGCGAGCAGGTCGGCCAGCTCGGTCTGCGAGCGGACGGCCTTGTCACGGATCAGCTCCACGATTCGGGCGTGCCGCGCGGCGCGGGTCAGCGGGGCGGTCACCGGGGCTCCCCGATCGTCGCGGCCCCGGCGCCCACCAGGAACGCCAGCAGCGCCTTCTGGGCGTGCAGCCGGTTCTCCGCCTGATCGAAGACCGCGCTCTGCGGACCGTCGAGCACCTCGTCGGTGATCTCCTCGCCGCGGTGCGCGGGCAGGCAGTGCAGCACGATCGCTTCCGGCGCGGCCTGGCCGAGCAGCTCCTTGTTGACCTGGTAGGGCAGGAACGGGGTGATCCGGTCCAGCCCGTCGTCCTCCTGCCCCATCGAGGTCCAGGCGTCGGTGGCCACCACGTCGGCGTCGCGTACCGCCTGGGCCGGATCGGTCAGCACCCGCACCGACCCGCCGGTGCCGGCGGCGATCTCCGCCGCCCGGCTCACCACGGTCGGATCCGGTGCGAAGCCGGCCGGCCCGGCGACCCGCACGTGCATCCCGGCGGTCGCCCCGGCCAGCAGGTACGACTGCGCCATGTTGTTCGCGCCGTCCCCCACGTAGGTCAGGGTGCGGCCGGCCGTGCCGCCGCACCGCTCGCGCACGGTGAGCAGGTCGGCCAGCAGCTGGCAGGGGTGGAAACCGTCGGTGAGCGCGTTGATCACCGGCACGCTCGCGCCCGCCGCCACCTCGGCGATCCGGTCGTCGCCGTGGGTGCGCAGCACGATGGCCGCGACGTAACGGGACAGCACCCGCCCGGCGTCGGCCAGCGACTCGCCCCGGCCGAAGTGGGTGACCTGGGTGTCCACCACGAGCGGGTGCCCGCCCAACTCGGCGATCCCGACGTCGAACGAGATCCGGGTGCGCAGGCTCTGCTTGTCGAAGAGCACCGCCACCGAGCGCGGCCCGGACAGCGGCCGATGGCCGAACCGGTCCGCTTTCATCCGCGCCGCCAGGTCGAGCACGGTGGACTGCTCGGCGGGCGAGAGATCGTCGTCGCGCAGAAAATGCCGGCTCATGCGGTCGTCCCCGTCGTGGTCGTGGTCGGCGTCGAGATCTTGGAAGATGCCGACCCCTGCAGGGGCGCTTTCGCTCCAAGATCTGCGCTGCCGGCGGCTGCCGGAGCCGCCGCGGCCAGGGCGGCGGGTAGCGCGGCGAGGAAGGCGTCCGCCTGGGCGGTCGTGAGGATCAGCGGCGGGGCCAGCCGGACCACGCCCGGCTGCACCGGGTTGACCAGGAAGCCGGCCTCGCGCAGCGCCTCGCTGAGCACCTTCGCCACCGGCGCGGTGAGCGCCACACCGAGCAGCAGGCCGGCGCCGCGCACACCGGCCACCAGCGGGTGACCCAGTGTCTCGATCCCGCTGCGCAGCCGCTCGCCGACCCTCTTCACGTGATCGAGCAACCCCTCGTTGGCGATGGTCGCCACCACGGCGAGCGCGGCGGCGCAGCTGACTGGGTTGCCGCCGAAGGTGGTGCCGTGCGAGCCGGGGGTGAGCAGATCGGCGGCCCGGCCGAACGCCAGCGTGGCGCCGAGGGGCAGCCCGCCGCCCAGCCCCTTGGCCAGGGTGACCACGTCCGGCTCCACGCCCTCGGCCTGATGGGCGAACCAGTGCCCGGTACGGCCGATGCCGGTCTGCACCTCGTCGAGCACCAGCAGTGCCCCGTGTCGTGCGGTGATCCGCCGCGCGGCGGCGAGGTAACCGGCCGGCGGTACGACCACGCCGTTCTCACCCTGGATCGGCTCCAGGATCACCATGGCGGTCGCGTCGGTGACCGCGGCCTCGAGGGCGGCGACGTCGCCGTAGTCGACGTGGGTCACCTCACCGGGCAGCGGCCGGAACGGGTCGGCCTTGGCTGGCTGGCCGGTCAGCGCGAGAGCCCCCATGGTCCGGCCGTGGAACCCGCCCCGCGTGGCCACCACGTGGCTGCGGCCGGTGCGCCGGGAGAGCTTGAACGCCGCCTCGTTCGCCTCCGCGCCGGAGTTGGCGAAGAAGACCCGGCCGGGCCGGCCGGCGAGCGCCAGCAGCAGCTCGGCCAGCGCGACCGGCGGCTCGGCCACGTAGAGGTTGGAGACGTGCCCGAGGGTGGCGACCTGCTTCGAGACGGCGGCCACCACGGCCGGGTGGGCGTGGCCGAGGGCGTTCACCGCGATCCCGCCCACCAGGTCGAGGTACTCCCGGCCGGCGTCGTCGACCACGACGGCGCCGGCGCCGGAAACCAGCGCCATCGGCGGCGTGCCGTAGTTGTCCATCATGGACTGCGACCAACGCTGTACGAGCGTACTCATGACGGAACCGAGCCTTCCTTGTTCGCGACTGCGGGGCTCGCAAGCTCACTCCTCGCGCTCACGACCATCGTTCCGAACCCTTCCGAGGTGAACACCTCGAGCAACGTGGAGTGCGCCACCCGACCGTCGACGACGTGCGCGGCGGGGACTCCCCCGCGCACCGCCCGCAGGCAGGCCTCCATCTTCGGCACCATTCCCGACTCGAGGCTGGGCAGCAGCGTGGCGAGGTCGTCCGCGGCGATCTCGGAGACCAGGCTGGTGGTGTCCGGCCAGTCGGCGTACAGGCCGGCCACGTCGGTGAGGACGACCAGCTTGCGGGCCTGCAACGCGACGGCCAGCGCGGCGGCGGCGGTGTCCGCGTTGAGGTTGTGCAGCACCCCGTCGGCGTCCGGCGCGACCGTGGAGATCACCGGGATCCGGCCGGCCGTGATCAGGTCGGTCACCGCCGACACGTCCACCGACTCGACGTCGCCGACCTGGCCGACGTCGACCGGCAGCCCGTCCACGTACGCCGGGCGGCGCACCGCGGTGAACAGCCGGGCATCCTCGCCGGAGAGGCCGACGGCGAAGGGCCCGTGTGAGTTGATCAGCCCGACCAGTTCCCGGCCCACCTGCCCGACCAGCACCATCCGGACCACGTCCATCGCCTCGGCGGTGGTCACCCGCAGGCCGCCACGGAACTCGCTGGCGATGCCGAGCCGGCCCAGCATGGCGGAGATCTGCGGGCCGCCGCCGTGCACCACCACCGGCTTGAGACCGGCGTACCGCAGGAAGACCATGTCGGCGGCGAACGCCCGCTGCAACTCGGGGTCGGTCATGGCGTTGCCGCCGTACTTGACCACCACCGTGGAGCCGGAGAAGCGTGCCAGCCAGGGCAGCGCCTCGATCAGCGTCTCCGCCTTGACCTGGGCGCGGGTGAGGTCGGTGCTCAGGCTCATGTGGAGTACGCCGAGTTCTCGTGCACGTACGCGTGGGACAGGTCGTTGGTCCAGATCGTCGCGGCCGACGTGCCGGCGTGCAGGTCGATCCGGATGGTCACGTCCCGCCCGGTCAGGTCGACCTTCGAGCGGTCCTCGGCGGCGCCGCCGCCCCGGCACACCCACACCCCGTTGACGGCCACGTCCACCCCGTCCGGCTCGAACGCGGCGGTGGTGGTGCCGACCGCGGCGAGGATCCGCCCCCAGTTCGGGTCGTTGCCGAACAGCGCGGTCTTGACCAGGTTGTTGCGGGCCACCGTGCGGCCCACCTCGACCGCGTCGTCCTCGTCGGCGGCGCCGACCACGTCGATGGCGATCTGCTTGGTGGCGCCCTCGGCGTCGGCGACCAGCTGCTGGGCCAGGTCGTGGCAGGCCGCGGTGACCGCGGCGGCCAGCTCGGCCGGCGTCGGCTCGATGCCGCTCGCGCCGCTGGACAGCAGGAGCACCGTGTCGTTGGTCGACATGCAGCCGTCGGAGTCGACCCGGTCGAAGCTGACCCGGGTGGCCGCGCGCAGCACCTCGTCCAGCATCGCTGGCCCGGCCACCGCGTCGGTGGTCAGGACGCAGAGCATGGTGGCCATCCCCGGCGCGAGCATCCCGGCGCCCTTGGCCATTCCGCCGACCGTCCAGCCGCTGCCCCGGGCCACCGTGGTCTTCGATCGGGTGTCCGTGGTCATGATGGCCTCGGCGGCGGCGGTGCCGCCGTCGCGGGACAACCCCCGGATCGCCGAGCGGACGCCGGGCAGCAGCTTCGGCATCGGGAGTCGCTCACCGATCAGCCCCGTGGAGCAGACCGCCACCTCCCCCGCGCCGAGTATCAGCCGCGGGCTGACCGAGGTCAGCGCGGCGGCGGTGTGCTCGGCGGTGGCGTGGGTGTCCTGGAAGCCGGCCGGGCCGGTGCAGGCGTTGGCGCCACCGGAGTTGAGCACGACCGCGCGGACCACGCCGCCGTGCACGACCTGCTGGGTCCAGAGCACCGGCGCGGCCTTGATCCGGTTGGTGGTGAAGACACCGGCGACGCCGGCGTCCGGGCCGTCGTTGACCACCAGCGCGATGTCGGTGCCACCGCTGGCCTTGAGGCCGGCGGCCACGCCGGCGGCCCGGAACCCCCGTGGGGTGGTGACGCTCACGGTGCTGGCCTTTCGTTCGCGACTGCGGGGCTTCGCTGCGCTGCACTCCTCGCGCTCACGGGGTGACCCCCCAGACCGACAGGCCGGTGGTCTCCGGCAGGCCGAACATCAGGTTGGCGTTCTGGACGGCCTGACCGGCGGCGCCCTTGCCGAGGTTGTCCAGCGCGCTGAGCACGATCAGGCGGCCGGAGTCCACGTCGACGGTTGCCTGCAGGTGGCAGGAGTTCGAGCCCAGCGTGGCCGCGGTGTGCGGCCACCTGCCCTCTGGCAGCACGTGCACGAACGGCGCGTCCGCGTACGCCTGCGCCAGCACGTGCTGCGGGTCGACGCCGTGCGTCGGCGCCGCGGTGACCGTGGCCAGGATGCCGCGTGGCATCGGCGCCAGGACCGGGGTGAGCGACAGACCGGTCGCCCCGGACGCCTGCTTGATCTCCGGCACGTGCTGGTGGGTGCCGACCCGGTACGGCGACAGGTCCCCCATCACCTCGCTGGCCAGCAGGTGCGGCTTGGCCGCCCGTCCGGCGCCCGAGGTGCCGGACGCGGCGACCACCACGACGTCGGCGGGGTTGGCCGCACCGGCCGCGATCAGCGGCGCGAGCGCCAGGGTGATCGCGGCGGCGTAACAGCCGGTGTTCGCCACGCGGGTGGAGGCGGCGATCAGCTCCCGCTGGCCGGGCAGCTCGGGCAGGCCGTAGGTCCACTGGCCGGCGTACGGGCCGCCGTAGTACTGGGCCCAGTGGTACGCGTCGGCGAGCCGGTGGTCCGCCCCCAGGTCGACGATCCGCACGTGCGGCGGGATCTGGGCGGCCAGCACCGCCGACTCGCCGTGCGGCAGCGCCAGGAAGACCAGGTCCGCGTCGATGAGCGTCGTCGGGTCGGTCTCGCCGAGCACCAGGTCGAGCCCGGTGAGCTGCGGGTGCACCACGTCGACGCGGTGCCCGGCCTGGCGGTGCGCGGTGGCGGCGACCAGGTCGAACTCCGGGTGCCCGGTGACCAGGCGCAGCAGCTCGCCCCCGGCGTAGCCGCTCGCTCCGGCGACCGCGACTCGGATTCCCATACTCACCTCCGCATGACTATGCAACGAAGGTTAGCAGCCATGATCGCGGCACTGCAAGTTCATGCAGTCCATTGCATGGGAATGGGATGCATGTCGCCGGACACACGTCCGGCCCGGGTCGCGGGGGCGAGACCGGGCCGGACGGGCGGAAATGGAACGGAACGGGACGACGGTCAGAGGCGACCCTCCGCGACCGCACGGGTCACCCAGGGAACGACCTCGTCGAGCATCACGTCCAGCGACGTGGTCGCGGTGAACCCGAGCACCTCACGGGACTTGGTGACGTCCGGCACCCGCTTCTGCACGTCGTAGCGGAACGGCTCGTCGCTGACGTACCGGAACGGCACGTCCGGCCCCTTGATCTTGTGCCAGATCAGCTCGGCCAGCTCCAGCACGCTGGTCGACTCCGCGGTGGAGAGGTTGAAGTCCTCGTTCCGGGCGGCCGGATGCTCGATCGCGGTGGCGATCCCCCGAGCCAGGTCGCCGCCGTACGTGTAGTGCCGCACCTGGTTGCCCTCGCCCAGGATGTGCAGCGGGTCCTGCCCCTTGACGATCTTCTGCACCAGGTCCGGAACGACGTGCGACATGGCCAGCTTGACGTTGCCCGAAAGCACCTCGGCCTGGCCGAGCGCCCGCCCCTCGCCAACGCCCACACAGTTGAACGGCCGGACAATCGTGTACGGCACCTGGTACTGCTCCCAGGCGGCGCGGGCGTAGTACTCCACGGCCAGCTTCTGGAACCCGTACGACGACAGCGGCGGTGGGACGCGCCGCTCGTCGCCCTCCCGGCTCGGCCACTGCTCGGTCGACTCGTAGACCATCGACGAGGAGAGGTAGGTGACCTTCGCCAACTGCCCCTCCCGGTGCGCCCGGATCGCCGCGTCGCAGGTCGCCGCCATGATCCGCTCATTGGTGGCCAGCAGGTCGTAGGCGTACGCGTGGAAGTAGGAGATGCCGCCGATCATCGCCGCCCCGGCCACCAGGTGGTCGCAACCGTCCAGCAGATCGGTGAGCAGGTCGACGTCGCGGGCGTCACCCTCGACGAAGCGGTAGCCGGGATGATCGTCGTAGCTGTGCGTCACGGGGCCGTACTTGGAGAAGTTGTCCACCCCCACCACCTCGTGGCCCCGGTCCAACAGCTCCTCCACGAGGTAGCCACCGATGAATCCGGCCGAACCAGTTACCAGGACCTTCGCCACGTGCGCTCCTAAGCGGTTTTCTCGTACTCGGTGCTGTTGTCCTGCGGGTCGCGCGGGGCCGGTACGTCCGCCGTGACGGTGCCCGCGACGGGCTTCGCCCGGCCCAGCCGCCGACCGTAGGCGAAGAAGTACCACCGCAGATACCCGGGGAGGAACCGGCCCAGGTCGAAGTGGGACTCGCCCAGCGGCCGGTCCAGCCAGATGGTCGGGATCTCGGCCACCGGCAGCCGCAGCCGGGTGGCCTTGGCGGTCAACTCCAGGCCGATTTCGAACCCGGTCCGGGACTCGATGCCCACCTCGCGGACGAAGGCCGTGTCGTACGCCTTGAAGCTGTTGGTGGCGTCGCGGGTGCCGACCCGGGCGAAGGTGTAGAGGCTGCGCCCGGCCCACCGGGACATCATCCGCTTCAGCCGCGGCCCGCCCACCTGCTGCCCGCCCGGCATGTACCGGGAGGCGGCGGCCACCACCACGCCCCGGTCCACCAGCCGGGCCAGCTCGTCGATCTGGCGCGGGTCGTCGCAGCCGTCGGCCATGGTGACCACCACGACGGGAGCCTGGGCCGCGTCGACGCCGAACCGGATCGCGTTCGCCGGCCCCCGACCGTAGGTGTTGAGCACGGCCCGGACCCGGGGATCCTGCCGGGCGATCTGCTCGGCGTACGGAACTGTCGTGTCCTCCGGCATGTCGTGCACGATGAGCACCTCGGCCGGGAGCAGCATCTCCCGCAGCATCCGCTCAAGGCAGCGGACGATCGCCTCGCCCTCGTTGTAGACCGGGACGATGACCGACACCCGCGGCGTCATACCCGCACTCCCTGCCCGGTCAGCCCCCACATGTCGATCAGTGGGGTGTCGGTCTCCAGCCGCGCGTACTGCTCGTGCGGGGCGGCGATGACCAGCAGGTCGGCCCGGCGCAGCACCTCGTCCAGGTCGACGAAGCGCTCGTCGACCACGTACGGGTCGGTGCAGAGCGTCTCCCGGGTCTTCAACGCCAGAATCTTGCGCAGCTTGTACGCCAGGCTCTCCCGCGGGTCGTCGCTACCACCCTTGAACGCCATGCCGAGGATCCCGACGGTCATCTCAGACAGGTCGAACCGGTCCTCCAACCGGGACACCAGGTAAAGCGGCAGCCCCTCGTTGATCAGCATGGCCGAGTGGCCGAGGACGAAGTTGTTGCGGTTGAACGCGGCCAGCTGCATGGTGTCCTTGAACAGGCACGGCCCGGCGGCGAAGCCCGGCATCGGCAGGTCCGCCGCGCGCGGGTAGTCGTACGCCACGGCGTGCCGGATCCGGGCGAAGTCGAGCCCGAAGTCGTTGGCCATCATCCAGAACTGGTTGGCGGTGGCGAACTTGATGTAGCGCCAGGTGTTGGTGAACAGCTTCGCCAGCTCCGCCTCCTCCGGCTCCAGCGGCACGATCTCCTCGGTCAGGTGCCGGAAGAGCTTCTCGGCCCGGGCCAGCGCCGCCGGCGTCCGGGCCGCCACGATCTGCGGCAGCGCGAACAGCTCGGTCATCGCCCGGCCCTCGGCGATCCGCTCCGGACAGAACGCCACGTCGGCCCGGATGCCCTTGCCGACCAGCAGCTTCTCGGTCAGCGCCGTCACTCCCGGGTAGACGGTGCTGCGGAGCACCACGAGTTGCCCGTCGCGCAGGTGCTCGGCGCACCGCTCCAAGGCCCGGGGCACCGCGCCGAGGTCCGGGTTGAGGTGCTCGTCCACCGGCGTGCCGACGACCACCACCAGGTGCTCGGAGCCGCCCACGCTGGCCGGATCGGTCGTCGCCCGCAGTCGCCCGGCGGCGACCGCCTCCGCCAGCGGCTCCGCCGCACCGGGCTCGGCGAACGGGAGCTGCGCCGAGTTCACCGTGGCCACCGCTTCGGCGTTGATGTCGTACAGAACCACGGAGAGGCCGCGGGCGGCGAAGGCGATGCCCAGCGGCAGACCCACCCGACCGCAGCCACCGACGATGCAGACGTCGGCCGTCGTGACCTGCGCGGCCTGATCCTCGAACATGGATCAACTCCCATGGGGGTGGTGGGGGTGTGTTCCGGTGGTCGCCGGAATCCAAGCAGGCTAACCGCTCGGAGGTGACTCGCGGGTAGCCAAACATGCCGAGGCCGGTGCCCTTTCGGCCGATAGCCCCCGCGGTGAACGCAGCCGGTGACGTAGCGCGACGGGCTGAGCGCCCTCGGGAGCCGCGGCACGGCCCGCGGTCCGCCGGCGCATCGACGGATCCGTCGTCCCGACCGCACCTGAACCTTCGTTAAATCGACTAACATGACTGCCTGACGGTGGTGGGGCCGGCCCGTCCGGCCCACGGGGGCACCCGACGGAGGACGCAGTGGGCCTGTCGTTCGAGATCCTCGGTCCGGTTCGGATACGCCGCGACGGTCAGCCCGTACGGACGCCGGCCGGCCGACCCACCGCCCTGCTGGTCACCCTGCTGCTGCACGCCGGCACGGCGGTCCCCGTCGAACGGCTGCGGGAGGAGCTGTGGGGTGAGCGGGCACCCGCTTCGGCGGTGGCGAATCTGCGCAGCCACGCCAGCCAGCTGCGCCACCTGCTGAACTCCCCCGACGAACCGGTCCGGCTGCCCGCCGACCATGGCGGGTTACTTCAAGCGGTGCAGCCAGAATTTGGGCTGCAAGACGTTCTGCGGCAGCTGCGGGTACTACTGCAGCGCTGGCGCGAGCACGATGACCGCTCTCTGCTGAGGCGGTGACGGCGTGGCGTCCGGCCCTCGGCTGGGCGGCACGCCGTCATGCGTAGCGAGCCGCCGCGTACGCCGGCGGTCAGTCCGCGCGCAGGCGCGGCCGGACCACCACCCCGAGCACGTCCGGCTCGGGGATGTAGCCGCACTCGCGGGAGTCGTAGCTCTGCGGCGTTGTCACCGAGCACGACCAGCCGCCCCGTCGGCACCACCCGCTCACCGCCCTGGCGCAGCAGCGGCACCCGGTCCACCGGCACCGGATCGCCCGGCACCGCGTGCGCCCGCTTGATCAGCAGGCCGGGCCCGCCCGGCGCGTCCGGACGGGTGGGGTGACCGGCGGTCATCCTGGCCGGGGCCACCACCACGACCACGTCGCCGGGGCGGACCCGGGCCAGCGGCAGCCGCCGGGCCAGCACCCGGTCACCGGAGCGCAGCGTCGGCTCCATGCTGCGCCCCACCACCGCGACCAGCAGCAGGTGCCGGCGGGCCCAGAGCAGGCCGGCGGTGGCCACCGCGAGCACGGCGGCCACCGCGAGCCATCCCAGCACCGGTCAGGCGCCGCGCAGGGTGGCGCCGAAGCGCTCGGCGGCCACGGCCACCGCCGCGTCCCGGGCGGCCACCGCCTCCTCGACGGTGAGCGTCCGGTCCGGTGCGCGGAAGGTGAGCTTGTACGCCAGCGACCGGCGACCCGCGCCGAGCTGCTCACTGGAGTACACGTCGAACAGCCGCACGTCCTCCAGCAGCTCCCCGGCGCCCGCCTCCAGCGCCCGGCGCACCTGCTCCGCCGGCACCGACCCGTCCACCACCAGCGCCACGTCGATCAGCGCCGGCGGGAAGCCGGACACCGCCGGGGCGGGCGTCACCGGGGCGGACGGCAGCGCGTCCAGGGACAGCTCCATCGCGCAGGTCCGGCGGGGCAGTTCCAGCGCCGCCACCACCGCGGGGTGCAGCTCGCCGGCGTGCCCGACGACCGTGCCGTCGACCCGCAGCTCGGCGCAGCGGCCGGGGTGCCACGGGGCGTACTCGGCGGCACTCACCTCGACCCGCTCGTCGGGGATGCCGACGGCGGCCAGCACGTCGCGGGCCGCCTCGATGGCGTCCGCCCAGCCGGCCGCCCGGCCCGGACCCCACCAGCCGGCCGGGTCGAGGTCACCGGTCACCACCACCGCGACGTGCACGGGCTGCGCCGGCACCACCGCGTCGGCGGCCGCGAACTCCTCGTCGGTGGGGCGCCGGTCCACGCCCATCGCCGGCGGGCTGCCAGCCCCGACGCGCGGGTGGAACACCGCCCCGATCTCGTAGAGCGCCACGTCACGGTGCCCCCGGCCGAGGTTGCGCTTGAGAATGCCGAGCAGCGGGCCGAGCAGCGTGGTGCGCAGCAGCGGCTCCTCCTCGGACAGGGGGTTGGCCAGCCGCACCGCCGGCCGGCGCGGGTCGTCGGCCGGCAGGCCGAGCAGGTCGGCCAGCTCCGGCGACACGAACGGGTGCGCGAGCACCTCCACGTACCCCCGCTCGGCCAACGACCCGGCGACCGCCCGGCGCCGGCGCTGCCGCGGGGTCAACCCACGGCCCGGCGGCGCGGTCGGCAGCACCGACGGCACCCGGTCGTACCCGTCGAGGCGGACCACCTCCTCGACCAGGTCAGCCGGGTCGGTCAGGTCGGGCCGCCAGCTGGGTGGCGTGACGCTGAGCGCCACCCCGGCGCCGCTGGCGACGCCGACCGCGCCCGGGTCCTCGGCCAACCGGTCGGCGCCCTGCGCCACCGTGCAGCCGACCCGCTCCAGCAGGGCGACCACCCGCGCCGGCGGGTACTCGACGCCGACCCGCCGGGTCGGCAGGTCCGCCGGCAGGGTGATCGGGGTACGCGGACGGACGTGGTCGATGTCCAGGATCTCCGCACCCGGGGTGCCGCCACCGTGCTCGGTGAGCAGCCGAACGGCCCGCTCCAGCGCGACCAGCGGCAGGGCCGGGTCGACGCCCCGCTCCCAGCGCTTCGCGGCCTCGCTGAACAGCTTGTGCCGGCGGGCGGTGCGCCCGACCATCGCCGGGTCCCAGTGTGCCGCCTCGAAGAGCACGCTGGTGGTGCCGGCGATGACCTCACTGGTCTCACCGCCCATCACCGCGGCCAGCGAGATCGGGCCAGTGTCGTCGCAGATCACCATGTCGTCGCCGGCGAGCACCCGCTGCACCCCGTCCAGGGTGGTCAGCTTCTCCCCCGGCTCGGCGCGGCGGACCACCAGCGGCCCGGCGATCCGGTCGGCGTCGAAGGCGTGCATCGGCTGGCCCAGCTCCAGCATCACGTAGTTCGTGATGTCGACCGGCAGCGAGATGCTGCGGATGCCCGCGGTGACGAGCCGCTGCTGCATCCACGACGGCGTGGGCGCCGTCGGGTCGACGCCGCGGACCAGGCGGGCGGCGAAACGGTCGCAGCCGACCGGGTCGCGCACCTCCACCGGGTACGCCGGCGCCTCGGTGCCGGCCGGCGCGGGCACCAGGGCCGGATCGTGCAGCGGCACGTCGAAGGCGTGCGACAGCTCCCGGGCCAGGCCGCGCAGGCTCAACCCGTACCCCCGGTCGGGGGTGATCTCCAGCTCGAGCACCACGTCGTCGAGGCCGACCACCGGCCGCGCGTCGTCGCCCGGCTTGGCCGCCACGTCCGGCGGCAGCACGATGATGCCGGAGTGGTCCTCGCCCAGGCCCAACTCCTTCGCCGAGCAGATCATGCCGTTGGAGTTGTGCCCGTAGGTCTTGCGGGCGCCGATGGCGAAGCCGCCGGGCAGTACGCCGCCGGGCAGGATCACCACCACCCGGTCGCCGGGCGCGAAGTTGCGCGCCCCACAGACGATCTCCTGCGGTTCGCCGGTGCCGTTGGCGTCACCCACGTCGACCCGGCAGAACCGGATCGGCTTCTTGAAGCCGGTGAGCTCCTCGATCTCCCGTACCTCGCCGACGACCAACTGGCCGGTGACGCTCGCCCGCAGGTCCACCACGGACTCGACCTCGATGCCGAGGTCGATCAGGGCCTGCTCCAGGTCACCGGTGGGCAGGTCGGCGGGGAGGTCGACGTACTCCCGCAGCCAACTGACAGAAACTCGCATGACTTCAGACCACCGTTCCCGTGTCTCGTACCCGCATCGCCTACGCCCCGGTCCCGAGCGCCCGGCTGAACCGCACGTCGCCCTCGAAGAGATGGCGGATGTCGCTGACCCCGTGCCGGACCATCAGGGTCCGGTCGATGCCCATCCCGAAGGCGAATCCGGAGTAGACCTCCGGGTCCACGCCGCAGGCGCGCAGCACCCGCGGGTTGACCATCCCGCAGCCGCCCCACTCGACCCACTGGGGGCCGTCGCGGTGCTCCGGGAACCAGACGTCGAACTCCGCCGACGGCTCGGTGAACGGGAAGTAGTGCGGCCGCCACCGGGTCTTCGCCTCCGGGCCGAACATCGCGCGGGCGAAGTGGTCGAGCGTGCCCCGCAGGTGCGCCATCGTGATGCCCTTGTCGACCACCAGACCCTCGGCCTGGTGGAACACCGGGCTGTGGGTGGCGTCGATCTCGTCGGTGCGGTAGACGCGGCCGGGCACGATCACGTAGATCGGCGGCTTGCGGCTGAGCATCGTGCGGGTCTGCACCGTCGAGGTGTGCGTGCGTAGCACCAGGCCGGAGCCCTCCGGTGCGATGTGGAAGGTGTCCATCAGCCCGCGCGCCGGGTGGTCGGCGGGAATGTTCAACGCGTCGAAGTTGACCCACTCCAGGTCGACCTCGGGGCCCTCGGCCACCTCGTAGCCCATCCCGACGAACAGGTCGCTGATCGACTCCATCAGGGTGCTCAGCGGGTGCCGGGCGCCGCGCGGACGTCGGTCGTAGGGCAGGGTGACGTCCACCCGCTCCTCCACCAGCACCCGCTCGGCCTGCTCGCGCTCCACGACCTCGGCGCGGTCGGCGTAGGCGGTCTCGATCGCCCGGCGGGCCTCGTTGACCCGTTTGCCGGCATCGGACTTCGCGGCCGGTGGCAACGCGCCGATCTCCCGGCGGGCCAGCGAGACCGGGGACCGGTCACCGAGGTGCGCGGGGCGCAGCGCGGTCAGCGCGTCCGGGTCGGTGGCCGCCGTGAACGCCTTCGTGGCGTCGGCGACGGCCGCGGCCAGGGCGGCGGGGTCGAGCAGGGCGACCTGCTTCGGGTCGTACGGATCGTTGCGGTAGCTCATGGCGTACGGGCACTCCCTCACGGCGGCGCCAGCCCTCACCGGGGCGGCTAAGCGAGTCTACGGACGCGCGGCTGTGCCGCAGCCCGCCGGTAGGAGTCGTGCAGGGAGCAGGTCAGGCCCGCCGCCCGCCGACACCGGCGGGCTGGCTAAACGAACGCCGTGGCGCGTTCATCGACGGACGCTCTCCCCTGCGGTAGGTGCGCCGGTGTGGACACTCAGCGCTGTGCTCTCGCTGAAGCGTACAGGCAGACCGCGGCGGCCGCAGCCAGGTTCAGGCTCTCCGCGCGCCCGTGCAGCGGCACCCGGACCCGGGCGTCGGCCGCGGCGGCCAGCTCCTCCGGCAGCCCGTGCGCCTCGGAGCCGAACAGCCAGGCGGTGGGCTCGGCGAGCCGTCCGGAATCGGCCAGGTCGTCCAGGTCGCTGTCGCCGTAGCCGGTGGTGGCGAGCACGGTCAGACCGGCGGTACGGAGCGCTTCGACCACCTCGACCGGGTCGGCGGCCCGGACCACGTCGACGTGGAAGAGGCTGCCGGCGGAGGCCCGGACGCACTTGCCGTTGTACGGGTCGACGGCGTCGCCGGAGAAGACCACCGTGCCCGCTCCGGCGGCGTCGGCGGTGCGCAGCACGGTGCCGGCGTTGCCCGGGTCACGGATCTCGGCGAGCACCGCCACCAGACGGGGCGTACCGGCGAGGGCCTGCTCCAGCGGCACGTCCAGGTGCCGGCAGACGGCGACCAGCCCCTGCGGGGCCACGGTCTCGGCCAGCGCGGCGAGCGCCTCGTCGGTCACCTCGGAGACCGGCACGTCGGCGCGGGCCGCGGCGGCGGCCAGCTCCGCGTACCGGTCGAGGGCGGTGGGCGTACCGAACAGCTCGGTGACCACCTCGGGCCGCGCGAGGGCCTCGCGGACCGCCTGCGGGCCCTCGGCCAGGAAACGGCCGGTGGCCTCCCGGTCCCGACGGCGCTGCAACCGGCGGGCGGCGACCACCCTGGGTGTACGCGGAGTGAAGGCCATGGTGTGCGGTCCTCCGGCACGATCGAGGCGCCCCCCGGACGGCGGTGCCGACACGGGAGACGCCTCGCTCTTGTGCGCGGGGATCAGGCGGCCTGGGCCGCCGCGCCGCCGGTGCCCTCGGCCGCGACCGCGGCCCGGGCCAGCTCGACGATCGCCGCGAAGGCGGCGGCGTCGTTGACGGCCAGGTCGGCCAGGATCTTGCGGTCGACCTCGATGCCGGCCAGACGCAGGCCCTGGATCAGACGGTTGTAGGTCATCCCGTTGGCCCGGGCGCCCGCGTTGATCCGCTGGATCCACAGCTGCCGGAAGTCGCCCTTGCGGTCACGACGGTCCCGGTAGGCGTACTGCATCGAGTGCAGCACCTGCTCCTTGGCCTTGCGGTACAGCCGGGAGCGCTGACCGCGGTAACCGCTCGCGGTCTCCAGCAGGGTACGACGCTTCTTCTGGGCGTTCACAGCCCGCTTGACGCGTGCCATCTCAACTCCTTCTTACGTAAAGGTGGCGCGCGTCAGCGGCCGAGCAGCTTCTTGATGCGCTTGACGTCGGCCTTGGCCAGCACGACCGTGCCGGTCAGCCGGCGGGTCTGGGTGGAGGGCTTCTTCTCCAGGTTGTGGCGGAGGCCGGCCTGCTGAGCAACGATCTTGCCCTTGCCGGTGACCTTGACCCGCTTACCCATACCCGAGTGGCTCTTCATCTTCGGCATGTGGAACGTCTTCTCCCCTGTTACTCGCCGCTGGTATCGGCGGCGAGGCCGGTGTCACCGGCTGCTGCGGTCTCGCCGACCGCCGCGGTCTCATCGGCTACCGGAGCGGCGGACTCGTCCCCTGCCCGGTCCCGAGGTGCACCGCGGGACGCCGTAGCGGCGACCGCGGAGGCCTTGACGGCACGATGCGGAGCGAGAACCATGATCATGTTTCGGCCGTCCTGCTTCGGAGCGGCCTCGACGTATCCCAGTTCCGTGATCTCGGATTCGAGCCGACGCAGGAGCCGGTAACCCAGCTCCGGGCGGCTCTGCTCGCGACCGCGGAACATGATCGTCACCTTGACCTTGTCGCCCGCCTTGAGGAACCGCACCACGTGACCCTTCTTGGTCTCGTAGTCGTGCGGGTCGATCTTCGGGCGGAGCTTCATTTCCTTGATGACGGTCTGCTGCTGGTTACGCCGCGCTTCGCGCGCCTTAAGTGCGCTCTCGTACTTGAACTTGCCGAAGTCCATGAGCTTGCACACCGGCGGGCGCGCCATCGGCGCAACCTCGACCAGGTCCAGATCGACGTCCGCGGCCAGCTGAAGGGCGCGCTCCAGTGGGACGATGCCCACCTGCTCACCCTCGGGGCCGACCAGTCGGACCTCACGTGCCCGGATCTGCTCGTTCACGCGTGGTTCGACGCTGATGGGGCCTCCTCGAGTCGTTTCTGCTCTGTCACCGACCCCCGCGGCTCCCGGGTGGGAACCGACCCGGAAAGCAGAAGGCCCCGGCGTATGCCAGGGCCCGCTCGACCGGTCGGCACGATCACAGGATCGCGCATCCGGAACCGGGACGTGCCCGAAACCGGGGACCGGACCCGGCCACCGTAGCGGCGACTCGGGTGGGAGCAGGCGCTCCGCTTTCATGGCTGTCTGCTCGCACGCGGAGACAGCCTGGTCGACTCGACAACTCTACACCCGGGCTCCGGCCGACCCGAAACCGGACCCGGATCCCCGACCGGGAATCCGCACACTTTCGGTGCTGTCGCCCGGATCGTGCCGGCCTGGTGGGGTCAGCGGCCGGAGGCGCGCTCGGCGAGGCGGCTCTGGTGCGCCTCGTGCAGCCGGCGCAGCGCGCGGACCCCGTCGACGGCCAGTTCCTTGTCGGCGGCCTGCAGGGCGACCATCGGCAGCAGGTCGTCGTCGTGCAGCTCCAGGCTCGCCCAGGGCGCGCCGCGATCGAAGCGGACGCCGCGGACGACCTCCCAGGGCAGCGTGTACGAGCTGATGACATTGCGCACCCGGACGCCGCGCGCGTCGGCCTCCACCCGTGGGCGGGTGAACAGCAGGAAGCCCAGCGCACCGAAGATGCCCAGACCGATCATGGCGACCTGGTCGCCGCGCTGGAAACTGCCGTAGCCGTTGCCGGTCGGGCCGCTCAGCGAGGTGGCCACCAGAGCGAACACCACCACCAACGCGACCGCCGAGGACCAGCAGACCACCCGGATACGGCGGGGCTTCAGGCGGACCAGCTCCGTTTCACTCACCCCGCCAGTCTGCCACTCGCACCCGCCCGGCCGACGCACCACCCGCCGAGCCACCGCAGCCGTCAGAGGCGGCAGGCGTGGATGTTGGTGACCAGGATGGCCCGGGCGCCCAGTTCGTACAGCTCGTCCATGATCCGGTGCACGTCGTCGCGGAGCACCATCGCCTGCACCGCCACCCATCCCTCGCGGTGCAGCGGCGACACCGTGGGCGACTCGATGCCGGGGGTCAGCCCGCTGGCCCGGTCCAGCAGGCCGGCGGGCACGTCGTAGGCGAGCATCACGTAACGGCGGGCCACCAGCACGCCGTGCAGACGGCGCAGCAACTGCTCGGCCTGCGGGTGCCCCGGCGCTCCGGCCCTGCGCACCAGCACCGCCGAGGAGCGCAGCAGCGGCTCGCCGAAGACCACCAGGCCCGCCTGGCGCAGGGTGGCGCCGGTCTCCACCACGTCGGCGACCACGTCGGCGACGCCGAGTCGGACGGCGTTTTCCACCGCGCCGTCGAGGCGGATCACGTCGGCCTTGACGCCCAGCTCGCCGAGGTGCCGCTCGACCAGCCCCGGGTACGCGGTGGCGATCCGGTGCCCGCCCAGGTCCCGTACCGAGGCGATGTCGTCGGGGCGGGCGGCGAAGCGGAAGGTGGCCTGACCGAAGACGAGGTCGACGACCTCCTCGGCCGGCGCGGCCGAGTCGATCAGCAGGTCCCGGCCGGTGATCCCGAGGTCGAGGTCACCGGAGCCGACGTAGGTGGCGATGTCCTTGGGACGCAGGTAGAAGAATTCGACGTCGTTGGGCTCGTCCCGGCAGACGAGATCCTTGGGGTCGGTGCGCTGGCGGTAGCCCGCCTCGCGCAGCATCTGGGCGGCCGGCTCGGCCAGGGTGCCCTTGTTGGGAATGGCGACACGCAGCATGACGGAGTGCTCCTTCGATCCGGATGGCGATCAACGGGTGGGGCACTCACAGATGTCGGTAGACGTCCTTGAGTTCGAGACCGCTGGCCAGCATCAGCACCTGGACCTGGTAGAGCAGTTGGGAGATCTCCTCGGCGGTGCGCTGCGGCCCCTCGTGCTCGGCGGCCATCCACGACTCGGCCGCCTCCTCGACGACCTTCTTGCCGATGAAGTGCACCCCCTTGTCCAGGGCGGCGACGGTGCCCGAGCCCGGGGTGCCGGCGGCGGCCTTGGCCTGCAGCTCGGCGAACAACTCCTCGAACGTCTTCACGGAACGCGATTCTTCCAGCCGGCCGGTCAGCCGCTGAAGCCGACCCGCTGGCCGTTGTGGGCGAGTGTCCGGACGGCCAGCGCGGCGTCGAGCGCGGCGACGGTGGCGGACCAGCCCTTGTCCTCCGCCGACCCGGGCAGCCCGGCCCGGTCCCGGGCCTGCTCGATGTTTTCCACGGTGAGCACGCCGTGCGCCACCGGCTTGCCCTCGTCCAGCGCCACCCGGGTCAGCCCGTCGGTCACCGAACGGCAGACGTAGTCGAAGTGCGCGGTGGCGCCACGGACCACCACGCCGAGCGCGACCACCACGTCGCAGCGGCGCGCGAGGGCCTGGGCGACCACCGGCAGCTCGACCGAGCCGGCGACCCGGGCCACCACCGAACGGGCGCCGCACGCCTCGGCGGCGGCCACCGCCCGCTCCAGCATGTGGTCGGTCAGCTCCCCGTGCCACCGGGCCGCCACCACCCCGACGGTCAGCCCCGCCGCGTCCACCGCGTCGACCCCCGGCTCACCGAAACCCGCCATCGTCATGCTCCGATCTCGTCGTTGGCGACCGGACGCCCCAGCGGCGCCTCGCTCACCTCGTCCAACTCGTCCAGCAGGTGACCCATCCGGTCCCGCTTGGTGCGCAGGTAGCGCATGTTCTCCGGGTGCGCGCCGGCCGGCAGCCCCTCCCGGCCGGTGATCGTCAGCCCGTAGCCCTCCAGCCCGGCCCGCTTGGCCGGGTTGTTGGTCAGCAGCCGCATCGAGCGCACACCCAGGTCGTAGAGGATCTGCGCGCCGGTCCCGTAGTCCCGGGCGTCGGCCGGCAGACCCAGGTCGAGGTTGGCGTCCACGGTGTCCCGTCCGAGGTCCTGCAACTGGTACGCCTGGAGCTTGTGCAGCAACCCGATGCCGCGCCCCTCGTGTCCGCGCACGTAGAGCACGACGCCCCGGCCCTCCCGCGCGACGCGGGCCAGCGAGGCGTCCAGCTGTGGCCCGCAGTCGCAGCGCAGCGAGCCGAACACGTCTCCGGTGAGGCACTCGGAGTGGACCCGGACCAGCACGTCCTGGCCGTCACCGAGGTCACCGAGGACCATCGCGATGTGCTCGGCAGGGTCGTGCTCGGCGCGGTAGCCGAGCGCCCGGAACACCCCGTGGCGGGTCGGCATCCGGGCCTCGGCGACCATCTCGACCTGCTTCTCGTTCCGCCGCCGGTACGCGATCAGGTCGGCGATGGTGATCAGCGTGAGGCCGTGCTCGGCGCAGAACTTCTCCAGGTCCGGCATCCGCATCATGGTGCCGTCGTCGTTCACCAGCTCGCAGAGCACGCCCGCGGGGCGCAGCCCGGCGAGCCGGGTCAGGTCCACCGCCGCCTCGGTGTGCCCCGGCCGGCGCAGCACCCCGCCCTCGCGAGCCCGCAGCGGCACCACGTGCCCGGGCCGGGCCAGGTCCGTCGGGTCGGTGGCCGCGTCGGCGAGCAGCCGGATGGTGTGCGCACGGTCAGCCGCCGAGATGCCGGTGCTGATTCCCTCCCGGGCGTCCACGGTCACCGTGTACGCGGTGCCGCGCCGGTCCTGGTTGGTGTGGTGCATCGGCGGCAGGTCCAGCCGGTCGGCCTCGCTCTCGGTCAGCGGGACGCAGATGTAGCCCGAGGTGTACCGCACCATGAACGCCAGCAGCTCCGGCGTGGCCAGCTCGGCCGCGAAGATCAGATCGCCCTCGTTCTCCCGGTCGGCGTCGTCCACCACGACGACCGGCCGGCCGGCCGCGATCTCGGCGACCGCCTGCTCAATGCTCGCGAAGCTGCTCATGCGACGGCCTCCGTGTAGGTGGGCGGGAGTGAGACGGCGGGCCGGGTGGCGCGCGAGGTGCGCCACCAGGCGGCGAAGCCCCAGGCGCAGAACGCGCCGTAGACCAGGTACATGGCCGCCGACGGGTAGAACCCGCCGCGCAGCAGCAGCGGCACGCCGACCGCGTCCACCGCGATCCAGACCAGCCAGAACTCCACCCAGCCGCGGGCCATGCCGTAGGTGGCCAGCAGGCTGCCGGTGAGGATCCAGGCGTCCGGCAGCGGGCCCCAGGAGCCCAGTGCGGCGAGCACCGGGTACGCCGCGGCGGTGCCGACCGCGGCGACCAGCAGCATCGCCAGCCGCTCCCGCCCGGTGGCCCACCGTGGGACGACCGCTGCCTGCCCGGCGTCGGCCCGGCGGTTGCGCCGCCAGCGCCACCAGCCGTAGACGCTGACCGCGAAGAAGAACACCTGCCGGCCGGCCTGCCCGTAGAGGTCGTGCTCCTGCGGGGTGGCGAAGACCCCGCCGAGGAAGACGGTCAACAGCAGCGCGTTGCCGATCATGCCGACCGGCCAGGCCCAGACCAGCCGACGCAGGCCGAGGAGCGCGGAGACCAGCCCGAACACGTTGCCGACGATCTCCCGGAGCAGCACCGGCGAGCCGGCCACCTGCACCTGGGCGTCCAGCAGCCAGCCGAGCGGGCCCATCAGGCCAGCCCGCCCGTGCTCGCGGCCACCCCGTGACCGTCGGCGTCGGTGAGCCGGGCGCCGAGCAGCCGCTCGACGTACTTGGCCAGCACGTCGACCTCCAGGTTGACCGGATCGCCGACGCCCTTCGCGCCGAGCGTGGTCAGCTTCAGCGTGGTCGGGATCAGACCGACGGAGAACTCGTCGGCGCCCACCTCGGCAACGGTCAGCGAGACGCCGTCGATGGTGATCGAGCCCTTCTCCACCACGTACCGGGCCAGGGCGGCGGGCAGCCGGAACCGGACCGTCTCCCACTGCTCGGCCGGCTCCCGGGAGATCAGCTCACCGACACCGTCCACGTGCCCCTGCACCAGGTGCCCGCCGAGCCGGCTGCCCAGCGCGGCGGCCCGCTCCAGGTTGACCGGGTCGCCGGGGCGCAGCGCGCCCAGCGCGGAGCGGCGCAGCGTCTCGCCCATCACGTCCGCGGTGAAGACACCGTCCGCCGCCTCCACCACGGTCAGGCAGACGCCGTTGACCGCGATGGAGTCTCCATGGCGGGCGTCGGAGGTGACCAGCGGGCCGCGTACGGCGACCAGCGCCGAATCGCCCGCCGTCGACGACACCCGGACAACCTCGCCCAACTCCTCGACAATGCCGGTGAACATGTCAGCCCTCCCTCTTACGGGGCAGCGCGGTGATCCGGAGATCCGGACCGATCTGCGTAACGTCGACGAACTCCAGATCAATTGCCTCAGCGATGGTGCTCACGCCGGCGTCGACCAGGGCGGTCGGGCCGGCCCCGAGCAGCCGGGGCGCGACGTACCCGACGATCTTGTCGACCAGGCCGGCGGCGAGGAACGCCCCGGCCAGCCGGGGGCCGCCCTCCAGCAGCACCGCGCGGACCCCGCGCTGGTGCAGCGCCGCGAGCAGCGCCGGCAGGTCCACCCCGCCGTGCGAGCCGGCGCCCACCTCGGCGGCGGTCGCGATCCAGGTCCGCGCGGCGCCGTCGCGGACCCGGGCGTCGGCCGGGGTACGCCCCGAGCTGTCCACGACCACCCGCAGCGGCTGCCGGATGGCCAGGCTGCCGTCGCGCAGGTTGCGGGCGGTCAGTCGGGGATCGTCGGCGAGCACCGTGCCGATCCCGGCGATGACCGCGTCGACCGTGCCGCGCAGCGCGTGCACGTCGATCCGGGCCGCCTCCGAGGTGATCCACATGCTGGTGCCGTCCGCCGCCGCGGACCGGCCGTCCACCGTGGCGGCGTACTTCCAGATCACGTACGGCCAGCCCCGGCGCATCGAGGTCAACCAGGCGACGTTGCCGGCCTCGGCCTCGTCGCCGCGTATTCCCAGGTCGACCCGAACCCCGGCGGCACGCAGCGTGGCGGCGCCTCCGGTGGCCACCGGATTCGGGTCGGGTACGGCGATCACCACCCGGCCCACTCCGGCCTGGACCAGCGCGGTGCTGCAGGGACCGGTGCGGCCCGTGTGGTCGCAGGGTTCCAGAGTGACCACCGCCGTGCCGCCGCGGGCGCGCTCCCCGGCCTGGGCGAGCGCGACGATCTCGGCGTGCGGCCCGCCGGCGTAGGCGTGAAAACCCTCACCGACGACCGCGCCGTCCGCGTCGAGCAGCACGCAGCCGACCACTGGGTTGGGGCTGGTGGTTCCCAGCCCGCGCGCCGCCAGCTCGATCGCGCGTCGCATCGCCTCATCGACTGAGACGCTGGCCATCGCCGTGTCCCTGCCCTCTCACTCGCCGGTCCGCGCGCGGGCGGTCAGGGAGGCGGCATGGGGCCGCAGGGCATGCGGCGGCGGATTCCGGGTGCGGCACAGCCGCCCCGGGGGGTCGGCACGGCACGCTGAAGCCAGCGGCCGGCTCGGACCCGTCCGTCCCGCGCGCTGTCTCCCATCCGGACTGTCTGGGCGCGGACGAACCGCCCCCAACCGTCGGCCCCGGATTCTCACCAGGTCCACCGGGCGGCACAGCCGTCCGGGTCGCGGGCTTACCACGGTCGGACCGTGGATCACCGCCGGTTCGGAATTTCACCGAGTCCCGCCAGCGCGTGGTGGGTACTCCGGCAGTCTTACACGCAAACGGGGGTCCGTCGCTACCGAGGCGAGCTACTTCACAGCCGGATCACGCTCACGTGACGCCGCGCCGCCGGTCCACCGCCACGTACGACCCGGGCTGGCTCTTGGCCACCGTCTTCATCTCGGAGGCCACCGCGATCACCTCGAGCGGGTCGGTGAACCGCTTGCCGGCGTCGGAGAGGGAGACGCCGATGGAGAGGGTGACCAGGGCCGCACGGCGGATCGTGCCGCGCCGGTCCTTCAGCTCGACGAAGCCGCGCTCCCGGTCGGTCGGATCGTAGAGCGTGTCGGCCGCCTTCTCGAAGTCGACCACCGCCCGGGAGGTCAGCGAGCGGACCTGGTCCGGGGCGCAGACGATGACGAAGTCGTCGCCACCGACGTGGCCGAGGAAGGCCGGGGGCAGGCCCACCGCCACCACCGCGCGGTGCAGGCTGCGGGCCAGCGCGGAAATGAAGTCGTCGCCGCGGACAAAGCCGTACCGGTCGTTGACGCTCTTGAACCGGTCGATGTCGACGTAGCCGACCGCGTAGTCCACCCCGTGCCGAACCCGGTCGCTGATCTCCCGACGGATCCGGCTGTTGCCGGGCAGCCCGGTCAGCGGGGAGACCTCCCGGAACTCCTTGTTGCGGCGCAGGGTCGACGAGACCCGGGCCACCAGCTCGGCGGTGTCGAACGGCTTGACCAGGTAGTCGTCGGCGCCGGCGCTGAGCCCGTGCACCTTGTCGACGGTCATCCCCTTGGCCGTCAGCATGATCACCGGCAGGGCGGAGGTCATCGGGTCGGCGCGCAGCCGCCGGGTCAGCTCCAGTCCGTCGATCCGGGGCATCATCAGGTCGACCACGGCAAGGTCGGGCCGCTGCCGCTCGATGACCTCGAGGGCCTCCTGGCCGTCGCTGGCGTGGATCACCTCGAAGCCGTGCAGCCGCAGGTTGAACTCGACGAAACGGGCGATGTCCTCGTCGTCATCCACAACGAGGATGATGTCCTTGCGGTCGCCCTCGGGGTCCACCTCAGGCCCCGGGAGCCGCGCGTTCCGCCAGCGCCCGCAGGTGACGTACCGCCTCCGCCGGGTCGGCGGCGCCGTAGACGGCGGTGCCGGCCACGAACGCGTCGGCGCCCGCGGCGGCGGCCTGCTCGATGGTGTCGGCGGCGATCCCACCGTCCACCTCGATCCGCAGCTCCAGGTGCCCGGCGTCGACGTGCCCCCGGGCGGCGCGGACCTTGTCCAGCAGTTGCGGGATGAACCGCTGCCCACCGAAACCGGCCTTGATCGTCATGATCAGAAGGGTGTCGAAGCTGGGCAGCAGCTCCAGGTACGGCTCGATCGGGGTGTCCCGGTCGATGGCGAGACCGGCCTTCGCCCCGGCGGAGCGCAGGTCCTTGGCGAGCGCCACCGGATCGTCGCACGCCTCCGCGTGGAAGGTCACGTTGTACGCCCCGGCGTCGGCGTAGCCGGGGGCCCACCGACGCGGGTCCTCGATCATCAGGTGCACGTCGAACGGCAGCGCGGTGACGGCGCGCAGGCTCTGCACCACGGGCAGACCGATGGTCAGGTTCGGCACGAAGTGGTTGTCCATCACGTCCACGTGCAACCAGTCCGCGGCGTCCTCGACGGCACGGATCTCTTCGGCGAGGCGGGCGAAATCGGCGGCCAGGATGCTCGGCGCGACGATGGGCGGCGGTACGGTCACGGGGCCAGTGTACGAACGCGGCAACCCGCCGCCCCACCGCGGCACCATCGGGGACGCGCTGTGATCCAGTAGTGACCAGTGGTGCAGAATTGGCCGGTCCGGACCGCCGAATCCGGACGAACAGACATCAACGGCTGGCCGATCGACGGAAACGCGACGACACTCCAACCGGGACGGTGCCGTAGGCTGCACGCCCGCCGGGGTCTCGCCGCGGGGCGCGGTGACCGGTCGCCAGCTCCCGGGAGGGCGGACGATGCGACGGTGGCTCGGAGCGCTGGCGCTGGCCGGCGCCACGACGATCCTGCTGACCGGCTGCGGGCCGGCGCGAGGCGCCGACGGTGACCTCACCGACGACTGGCCGGCGCTGCGGACCCCGAAACCGTTCACCCCCGCCACCGACACCTGCCTGCCCCGGATCACCTCCATCGTGCAGGCCAGCACGTACGAGACGGTGGACTGCGCGCGCAGCCACCTGGCCGAGGCGATCCACGTCGGCACCCTCGTCGGCCCCGCCGCACGCGCCGCCACCCGACCGCAGCCGGGGTCGCAGGCACTGCGGGCCGCCCGCGCCGAATGTGACCAGCGGGCCCGGGAGGTGCTCGGCGGCGACTGGCACACGGCGCGGCTCACCCTGTCCCTCTCGCTGCCCTCCGCACCCGCCTGGACCGGCGGCGCGCGCTGGTTCCGCTGCGACCTCAGCGAGACCGACAGCATCGACAACACCCGGCCGGTGAACCGCACCGGCAGCCTGCGCGGCGCGTTGATCGGTGACACACCACTGACGCACCGGTGCTTCGACCCCAAGCTGATCGGCGACAACCTCAACTACATGGCGCCGGTGCTCTGCACGGAGCCGCACCGCGCCGAGTTCGTCGGCGTCTACCTGGAACGGGACATGAGCTGGGCGGACTTCACCCGCTCCGCCGAGCAGACCCACCAACGCTGCATGGCCTTGATCGCCACGTACGCCGCGGTGCCGAACAACAGCGACCTGCCGTACCGGGCCGGGTCCATCTACTACCCACCGTCACAGCGGGAGTGGGAGGAGGGTGACCGTGGGGTGCGCTGTTTCCTGTGGAGTGACGACCGCAAACTCACCCGCTCGATGCGCAATGCGGGCCCACAGGGACTACCCGCCATCTGAGCACCGGTGCCGTATGCTGCTGCGCCGTGGCGCTACCGGGCGGCTGGGGGCCGGCCGGAGACCACCAGCGGCGGGAGGTCGGGGGATGCGACGGTGGTTGGCGGCGCTCGCCGCGGGCACGACGGCCGCCCTGGCGCTGGCCGGGTGCGGCGCGCCCGCCGGAGTCGACCGGAACCTCATCGACGACTGGCCGGCGCCCGTCGCGGCGCAGCAGTTCGTTCCCGCCGCCGAGGTCTGCCACCACCCCGCCCAGCAGGTCGGCTACCTGACGGGCTACAACCCGGTGGCGTGCACCGAGTCGCACCGGGTGGAGACCATGCACGTCGGCACGCTCAGCGGCCCGGGCGCGAACCGCGGGACGCCCCCACCGCCCGGCTCGGTCGGCATGCGGACCGCGCAGGTCAGCTGCGACAAGGCGGTCAGCAAGGCGGTGGGTGCCGACTGGCGCTCCGGGCGCCTCGGCCTGACCGTCGTGCTGCCGTCCGCGCCGGCCTGGGCCGGTGGGGCCCGCTGGTACCGCTGTGACGTCACCGAGCTCGCCAGCATCGACGACACCTCCGTCGGCCTGCGCACCGGCAGCCTGCGGCGGGCGCTGACCGGCGCGGCGCCGCTGGCGTACCGCTGCTTCAACCCCAAGCTGGTCAAGGACGACATCGACGAGATGGCGCCGGTCTCCTGCACCAGCCGGCACCACGCCGAGTTCGTCGGCATCTGGCAGGCCCCGGACGTCAGCTACGCCGAGTTCAACCGCACCACCAAGCGGACCCACCGGGCCTGCCAGACGGTGACCGCCAGATACGCCAAGGTGCCGGACAACTCCCAGCTCGACTTCCGCGCCGGGACGATCTACTACCAGCCGTACGAGCAGGAGTGGAAGAACGGCAACCGTGGCGTGCAGTGCTTCCTGTGGATCAGCGACCGGGCCCTGACCCGCTCGATGAAGGGCGCCGGCACCAAGGGCCTCCCGGTCACCTGACCCACCGCAAATGAAAGGAAGGGCCCCTTATTAACGCCTGGCGTTAATAAGGGGCCCTTCCTTTCAACTAAGCGGTGCGACTCAGCCCCGGCGCAGGACGGCGAGGAACATCGCGTCGGTGCCGTGCCGGTGCGGCCAGAGCTGCACGGTGGGACCGTCGCCCAGGCCCGGCATACCGGCCGGCAGCAGCGGCCGGGCGTCCACGAAGTCCACCGGCACCCCGCTGCGGCGAGCCGCCTCGGTCACCGTCACGTGGGTCTCCACCGTGTGCGGCGAGCAGGTGACGTAGGCGACCAGCCCACCCGGACGGACCGCACGCAGCGCCGCACCGAGCAACTCCCGTTGCAGCCGGGTCAGCGGCGGCAGGTCGGAGGGCTGGCGACGCCAGCGCGACTCCGGCCTGCGGCGCAGCGACCCCAGCCCGGTGCACGGGGCGTCCACCAGCACCCGGTCGAAGTGCCCCTCCGGCAGCTTCGGGTCGGCACCGACCTCACGGCCGTCCATGGCCAGAACGGTCACCGGCAGACCCCGGGTCGCCTGGGAAACCAGCCGGGCCCGGTGCTCGGCCACCTCCACCGCGGTCACCCGGGCGCCGCGCTGCGCGGCCAGCGCGCCGAGCAGCCCGGCCTTGCCGCCCGGACCGGCGCACAGGTCCAGCCAGCGCCCGTCCGGGCCGTCCAGCGGCGCGTCGGCGAGCGCGCTGGCCACCAACTGGGAGCCCTCGTCCTGGACGTGGGCCCGGCCGTCGACCACCGCCGGAATGTCGCCGGGCGCGCCACCGGGCAGATAGACGGCGTACGGCGAGAACGCGCCGGGCGCCCCACCGACCTGGTCGGCCAACTCCACCGGGTCGATCAGGCCGGGCCGGGCGCACAGGTGCACCGGCGGGCGCTCATTGTCCTCGATCAGCAGTCGGGCCGTCTCGCCCAGATCACCGCCGAGCGCCTCGGAGAACGCCCGCACGATCCACTGCGGATGGCTGTACGCCAGGGCCAGGTGCCCGACCGGGTCGGTCTCCATCGGCGGGGCGAGCTTCGCCACCCAGCCGTCCACGTCGAGGGTGGACACCTCGCGCAGCACCGCGTTGGCGAACCCGGTGGCGCCCGGCGCGACCGCGCGGACCAGGTCCACGGTCGACGAGACCGCGGCGTGCGGGGGCACCCGGGTGTGCAGCAGCTGGTACGCCCCGAGCCGCAGCGCGTCGCGCACCGGCGGGTCGATCCGGGCCACGTCCCGGCCGGCCGCGTCGGTCAGGATCGCGTCCAGGGTGCCCAGGTGGCGAAGGGTGCCGTAGGTCAGCTCGGTGGCGAAGGCCGCGTCCCGGCCGTACAGCCCCTCCTCGCGCAGGATGGTGGGCAGCACCAGGTTGGCGAACGCGTCGTCGCGGTGCACCGCGGCCACCGCCTCGTACGCCGCGCGTCGCGGCCGGTCCAGCGGCGGTCGGACCGGCCGGCGGTCCCCACCACGACCGGCGGGCGGGCCGGAGCGCGTCGGGCGCGTCCCCTCCGGGGCGGTCACGCGAACTCCTCGCCGGTGCTGACCCGGACGCCGCGCGCCCAGTCGGTCGCCGGCATGGCCCGCTTGCCGGCGGCCCGAACCTCGCCCAGTCGCACCGGCACGGTGGCCGTGCCGGCCAGCACCCGGGCCTTCTCCACCAGCAACTCCCCCGGCTTCAGATCGGGGCCGTCGGCTGCCGCCACCACCGGGCCGAGCTTCACCCGCTCGCCCCGGAAGGTCGTCCAGGCACCCGGGGCCGGCGTGCAGGCCCGGATCCGCCGGTCCACCGCGAAGGCCGGGTCGGTCCAGCGCACCCGGGCGTCCTCCACGGTCAGTTTCGGTGCCAGCGACACCCCGTCGGCCGGCTGCGGCTCGGCGCGGGCGGTGCCGTCGGCGATCGCGTCGAGCACCGCCACCAGCAGCCCGGCGCCGGACCCGGCGAGGCGCTCCAGCAGGTCACCGGAGGTGTCGCCGGGGTGGATCTCGTCGGTCAGGGTGCCGAAGACGGGACCGGTGTCCAGACCCTGCTCCAGCTGGAAGACGCTGGCCCCGGTCAGCTCGTCGCCGTGCAGCACCGCGTGCTGCACGGGCGCGGCGCCGCGCCAGGCGGGCAGCAGCGAGAAGTGCAGGTTGATCCAGCCGTACCGGGGGATCTCCAGCGCGGCCGGCGGCACCAGCGCGCCGTAGGCGACCACCGGCACGCAGTCCGGTGCGAGCTCGCGCAGCCGGTCGAGGAACTCCGGGTCACGGGGGCGGGCCGGGGTGAGCACCTCGATGCCGTGCTCGTCGGCCCACTCACCGACCGGGGAGCGGGACAGGCCGCGCCCGCGTCCGGCGGGCGCGTCCGGCCGGGTGACCACCGCGACCAGCTCGTGCCGGGAGGCGGCGACGGCGGCCAGGGCGGGGACGGCGACGGCCGGCGTACCGGCGAAGATCACACGCATCCGGGTCACCGACCCAGGCCGAAGGGGCTGCCCGCGGCGTGCGGGTTGACCTTGACCACCGGCGGGGCCGACGGGTCGTACCACTCGGCCTGGCGGATCGCCTTCATCGCCTCCTTGCGGCCGGCGGCGTCGAGCCGGTCCAAGAAGAGCACGCCGTCGAGGTGGTCGGTCTCGTGCTGCACGCAGCGGGCCATCAGCCCGGTGCCGACGATCTGGAGCGGGTCGCCGTAGCCGTTGAAGCCCTTGGCGATGACGTTCTGCCGGCGCTTGGTGTCGAAGTAGAGCCCGGGGATGGACAGGCAGCCCTCCGGGCCGTCCTGCTCCTCCTCGTCGGGGAATTCGAGCACCGGGTTGACCAGGTGCCCGAGCACGTCGTCAACGTCGAAGGCGAACACCCGCAGGCCCACACCGAGCTGCGGCGCGGCCAGGCCAGCGCCACTCTGCTCCCGCATCGTGTCGGTCAGATCGGCGATGAGCCTACGCAGTTCGACGTCGAAGTCGACGACCGGATCGGCCGGCGTGCGCAGCACCGGATCCCCAAACAGACGGATGGGCTGGACGGTCACGCGGGACGGCTCCTTCATGGGATGGACGAGCGGTGCCGTACCAGTCTACGGAGTGCCCGGGTGGGCGCCGGCTGGCGTACCTCGATCGGCCACCGCGGGTGTGCCCAGCGTCACCGCCAGGCTCTGGTATCCGCGCAGGGTCAGCCGGGTGCGGTGTCGGGGCGTCCCGGCCAAGGCCAGCTCGGGCAGCCGGCGCAGCAGCATCGGAAAGGCCAGCTGCGCCTCCAGCCGGGCCAGCCCGGCGCCGAGACAGTAGTGCGGGCCGGCGCCGAAGGAGAGCGGGTGCGCCTGGTCGCGGGTGGGGTCGAAGCGCTGCGGGTCGGGGAACCGGCGCGGGTCGCGGTTGGCCGCGCCGAGCAGCAGCAGCGCCGTGCTGCCGGCCGGCAGGTCCAACCCGCCGCAGCGCACCGGCGCGGTGCTGGTCCGGGTGGTCAGCTGCACCGGCGAGTCGTAGCGCAGCAGCTCCTCGACGTACGCCGGCGCGAGCCCGGGGTCGGCACGCAGCGCGGCGGCGGCCTCGGGGTGCCGCAGCAGCACCACCAGCCCGTTGCCGAGCAGGTTGGTGGTGGTCTCGAAACCGGCGACCAGCAGCACCACCAGGTTGGCCAGCAGCTCGTCGCCGGTGAGCCGGTCGCCGTCGGTGTCGTGCACCTGGACCAGCGCGGTGGTCAGGTCGTCGGCCGGCGCGCGGCGGCGGGCGGCGACCAGCTCGGCGAAGTACGCGCGCAGCTCGGCGGCGCCGGCGTCGGCGACGGCCAACTCCTCGGCGGTGATCTCCGGCTCCAGCACCCCGGTCAGGTCACCGGCCCAGCGGCGGAACAGCGGCCGGTCGGTTGCCGGCACGCCGAGCAGCGCGCAGATCACCCCCACCGGCAGCGGGTACGCGAAGTCGGCCAGCATGTCGACGGTCGCGCCGTCCGCGGCACGGTCCAGCATGTCGTCGAGCAGGGCCTCGGCCTGGGTACGCACCACGTCGCGCATCCCGGCGATCCGGCGCGGGCTGAACGCGCCTGCGGCGAGCCGGCGCATCCGGCTGTGGTCGGGCGGGTTGGTCCGCAGCATGGACCGGGCGATCGACGAGATCGCCGCGCTCTCGCGCCAGTTCGGCCAGACCTGGTCCCGCAGGGCGTCGTCCAGCACTCCGAGCCGGGGATCACGCAGCAGCTCGTCGACCTCCGGGTAGCCGGTCACCACATACAGGCCGGGCAGGGCCTGCACCACCGGCCCGTGCGCCCGCAGCCGCTCGTACGTCGGGTACGGGTCGACCCGCCCCTGCGGCGACATGAGCAGTGTGAGCGCCTCGGCAGCCTCCATGGCCGGCCTCCCCGTCGATGCGTCGAAGGCTCCATCATGCCCACGCCGCCGACGCCTGGCATCCTCCGGAGCGGAGAAAACGACGCCGAACCGGCCCGCGTCAGTCTCCGGCGCCGGCCGCGTCAGACTCCCGCCCCGCCGTGCCCGGACGCGGGCGACCGCGCGGTCAGGCGCTGGCGCCCGGGTCGCCCGCGAGGACCGCGTCGCCGCCGAGGAACGCGGGCTCCGGCAGCGGCAGCTGGATCTTGTGGGCGGCCTCCCAGTCGTAGACCAGGCCCGGACGCACCTGCGCGGCGAAGTAGTCGATCGCGCTCATCCCGCCGACCACCGGCTCGTCGACCTCCGCCACGAGCTGGGCAGGGACCAGGGAGAAGCCGTTCTGCAGGGCGGCGCTGAGCCGGCGGTGACCGTCGACGACGAAGAAGTACTCACCGGTGAACCCGATCTTCAGCGGCTCCAGGGCCGCGTCGCCGGCCTCGGCCACGTCGCCGACGAACTCGGAGTCCCACAGCCCGCGCAGGGTCGCGATGTCCTCGGTCGGGTAGACCCGGGCCGGGTCCAGCAGCAGCAGCGGCGGGTCGTCGCGCAGCACATCGTCGCCGAGCGTCCCCTCGTACGCGGCCACGATGTGCTCGACCACCTCGGCGGCGGAGGCACGGGTGGTGTCGCAGATCAGGTCATAGTTGCGCAGTCGGGCCTTGTCCACCCCGTACCGGATGATGAACCGGTTGCGCTCGCTCTCGCTGCGCTCGCGCAGCTTGGCCTTGGCCTCCTCCAGCGTGGCGTAGCTCTCCGCCGGCCCGGAGGGCCGGGCCAGCACCCGGCGCGCCGCCTCACCGGGCTCGGTGATCATGTGCACCTTGAGCGCGTCGGTGAAGAAGTGCCACGCCAGCCGGGAGTCCATGATGAGGCGCTCGCCGGAGGCGGCGATGTCCCGCTGGAGCTGGTCGACGTAGCCGTCGACGGCCTGGTCGAGCTCGGCGTGCAGGTTGAGCTGCAGCGCGGTCATCTGTCGCTGCTGCGCCATCTCCCGGTAGAGGTCACCCACGCTCACCCGGCGCATGCCGAGCCGTTTGGCGATCTCCACCGACACGGTGCTCTTGCCGCTGCCGAGGTCGCCGTTGAAGACGATCGAGTGTCGAACGGTCACGACTGGTCCACCCCTGATCACCGGCTGTTTGAGATCATCGACATCGCGTCCGACCGACGCGTTCCCGCCATCGTCGCTGCCACCCTGCGAAGGCTACAGCTCGGCGCGCCTGACGCCGCGCCGCGACCTGGAGCCGTCGTCCGCCCGGGCATGACGGGCGATGTTACCACCCAGGCACCAGCGCTTTGCCGGACGCGGTGTGCGGGGACACCGCCTCCGACCAGGCCCGCCAGCCGCCGTCCGGCTCAGAACAGGCTCAGCGGATCGACCTGGAGGCGGACCGGCTCGGCGGCCTTGCGGGCCGCCCGCGCCCCCGCCGCCGAGTGCAGCGCCTCGGCGAGCGCGGCGGCCCGGGCCCGGGGCACCCGCACCAGCATCCGCTCGCGGCCCTCCTCGGCCGGCACCGGCCCGAGCACCTCGGCGTCGTCGGGCAGCCGGGCCGCGGCGAGCAGGTCGGCCACCGCCTCGGCCGGGCCGGTGACGCTGGCCATCCGCACCGCCGGCGGGAAGCCCAGCTCACGGCGCTCGGCCAGTTCCCGGCCGGCGAACCAGCCGGCGTCCCAGCGCAGCAGCGCCTGCACCGGGGCGAGCGCGCCGTCGGCGACCACCACCACCCGGCCGGCCGGGGCCGGGCGGGCCAGCGCCGCGGCGGCCAGCCAGCGGCGCAGCGCCTCCTCGCCGGCCCGCAGGTCGGCCCGGGTCAGCAGGGCCCACGAGTCGAGCAGCAGCACCGCGCCGTAGCCGCCCTCGGCGCCCGGCTCGGCGCCGGGCGTGGCGACCACCAGGGCCGCGCCACCGGGCACGTCGCTCAGCACCTCCTCCCGGCCGGAGGTGCGCACCGGCACGCCGGGAAACGCCCGGCCCAGCTCCTCGGCGGTACGCCGGGCCCCGGTCACTGCGGCCCGCAGCCGCCGGCCACCGCACTCGGGGCAGGCGTACGCGGCGGCCACCCGGGCGCACCAGCGGCAGGCCGGGGTGCCGCCGGCCGAGGGCAGCGCGAGCGGCCCGGCGCAGTGCGCGCAGCGGGCCGGGGTGCGGCAGTCCGCACAGGCGACCGAGGGCAGGTAGCCGCGCCGGGGCACCTGCACCAGCACCGGCAGGTCCGCCCGGAGGGCATCGCGGGCGGCCGTCCACGCCAGGCTGGGCAGCCGGGCGGTGGCCGCCCCGGGGTCGCGGGCCAGCTGCGGGTCGTCACCGGTCGGCGCGATGGCCGGGATACGGGCCCGCACGGTCGCCCGGTCGGCCACCACCTCCCGGGCCCAGCCGGTCTCCACCAGCAGTTGCGCCTCGGCGGTGCGGGCGTACCCGCCGACCAGCGCGCCAGCCTCGGCGAGCTGCGCGCGGGTGAGCAACACGTCCCGGGCGTGCGGATAGGGGGCGCGCGGCTCGGCGTGCAGGTCGTCGCCGTCGTCCCAGACGGCGACCAGGCCGAGCCGGTCCACCGGGGCGAACATCGCCGCCCGGGTGCCGATCACCACCGGCACCTCCCCCCGCCGGGCGGCGAGGAACGCGCGGTAGCGCCGGGCCGGACCGAGCGCGGCGGAGAGGGTGACGTGTCGTCCCGGGCCGAGCACGCCGGTGAGCGCGGCGTCCAGCCGATCGAGGTCGCGGGCGTCGGCCACCACGACCACCGCTCCGCGGCCCCCGGCGACCGTGGCGGCGACCGCGTCGGCGTAGCGGGCGGCCCAGTCCTCGCCGGGCAGCGCCGACCAGACGGCCCGGGGTGCCCGGCCGTCGGTGAGCGCGCGCAGGAGAGCCGGACCGGTCGGGTAGTCCCGCCACCCGCGCGGGTCGAGGGCGGGCTCGTCGGAGGAGGCCGGCGTGCTGTCCTGATCGGCGTGGGCCTCCTTCTCGACCCGGGCGTGCCGGGGTGGCACGGCGAGCCGGAGCACGTCGGCGAGGCTGCCCGCGTACCGGTCGGCGACCGCACGGGCCAGGCGGGCGACCTCGGGCGCCAGCACCGGCTCCGGAGAGACCACCTTCTCCAGGTAGGCGAGCCGGCCGGTGTGCCCGGAGTCGTCGGCGCGGGACAGCAGCCAGCCGTCGACGAGCTGCCCCGCGAAGCGCACCTTCACCCGGGTGCCGGGCACCGCCACGGCGTCCAGCTCGGCCGGCACCAGGTAGTCGAACGGCCGGTCCAGGTGAGCCAGCGGGACATCCACACAGACGCGTGCGACCGGCGACCCTTCCGCGGGTCGCCGGTCGCTGCGCTTGGTGGCGGTCAGGCTCCCGCGGCCGACTTGAGGTCGGCGGCCCGGTCGGTGCTCTCCCAGGTCAGGTCCGGCAGCTCGCGGCCGAAGTGGCCGTACGCGGCGGTCTGCTGGTAGATCGGGCGGAGCAGGTTGAGGTCCCGGATGATCGCGGCCGGGCGCAGGTCGAACACCTCGGTGACGGCCTTCTCGATCGAGGTGACCGGCACGGTCTCGGTGCCGAACGTCTCGATGAACAGGCTCACCGGGTGCGCCTTGCCGATGGCGTACGCGACCTGGGCCTCGCACCGCTCGGCCAGGCCGGCGGCGACCACGTTCTTGGCCACCCAGCGCATCGCGTACGCGGCCGAGCGGTCCACCTTGGACGGGTCCTTGCCGGAGAACGCGCCACCGCCGTGCCGGGCGTACCCGCCGTAGGTGTCGACGATGATCTTGCGACCGGTCAGCCCGGCGTCACCCATCGGGCCGCCGATCTCGAACCGGCCGGTCGGGTTGACCAGCAGCCGGTAGCCGTCGGTGTCCAGACCGAGGCTCTCCAGCTCCGGTGCGATGACGTGGTCGCGCACGTCCGGGGTGAGCAGCGACTCCAGCGAGATGTCCGCGGCGTGCTGGCTGGACACGACCACGGTGTTGAGCCGGACCGGACGCAGCCCCTCGTACTCGATGGTCACCTGGGTCTTGCCGTCCGGGCGCAGGTACGGGATGGTGCCGTCCTTGCGCACCGCGGCCAGCCGGCGGGCCAGTCGGTGTGCCAGCGCGATGGGCAGCGGCATCAGCTCGGGCGTCTCCGAGCACGCGAAGCCGAACATCATGCCCTGGTCCCCGGCGCCCTGCGCGTCCAGTGCGCTCTCCGAGGCTCCGGTGCGCAGCTCGAAGGCGTTGTCAACGCCCTGCGCGATGTCCTCGGACTGCGCGCCGATGGAGACGCTGACCCCGCAGGAGGCGCCGTCGAAGCCCTTCTTCGACGAGTCGTACCCGATGTCGAGGATGGTCCGGCGGACGATCGTCGGGATGTCGGCGTACGCCTTGGTGGTCACCTCACCGGCGATGTGCACCTGCCCGGTGGTGATCATGGTCTCCACCGCGACCCGGCTGTGCGGATCCTCGGCGAGCAACGCGTCGAGGATGCCATCGCTGATCTGGTCGGCGATCTTGTCCGGGTGGCCTTCCGTGACCGATTCGGACGTGAAGAGGCGGCGTGTCACGGCACTCCTAAGCGTGTGAGGTCGTTCCGCGGCAGTCTAGTCACCGCTGCGGTGGGTGTCGGGATCGGTCGCGCCCTGTTCCACCCGTCAGGAGCGGCCGGCCAGCCGCGCCACGACGAGATCCCAGACGGAGTCGGCCACATCCTCCTTGGCCTGCTCGGGCAGCCGGCTGACCGAGCCGTCCGCGCCGATGACCGTCACCGTGTTGGTGTCGGCGCCGAAGACCTTGTCCACGCCGACCTCGTTGACCACGATCAGGTCGGCCCGCTTCCGGGCGAGTTTCGCCCGGCCGTTGGCCTCCGCGTCGCCGGTCTCGGCGGCGAACACCACCAGCACCTGCTCCGGTCGTTTGCGCTGGCCGAGCTCTGCCGCGATGTCCGGGTTCGTGACGAGCTCGATGGTGGGCGCGACACCGTCGTCCGACTTCTTGATTTTGCCAGGCGCGTACGCCGCCGGCCGGAAATCAGCCGGAGCCGCCGCCATCACCACCGCGTCGGCGTCGACGGCCGCCTTCAGCGTCGCCTCCCGCAGCTCGCCGGTGCTGCCCACCCGGACCAGGTCGACTCCGGCCGGGTCGGCGAGGGAGACGTTGGCCGCGATCAGGGTGACCCGGGCGCCCCGGGCGACGGCCGCCCGGGCGAACGCGTAGCCCTGCTTGCCGGACGAGCGGTTGCCGAGGAACCGGACCGGGTCCAGCGGCTCGCGGGTGCCCCCCGCGGTGACCACCACCCGGCGGCCGGCCAGGTCGGCGGGTGCCGGCCCACCCCGGGCCAGGACCCGACGCGCGACCGCGAAGATCTCCGCCGGGTCGGGCAGCCGGCCCTTGCCGGTGTCGACGCCGGTGAGCCGGCCGACGGCCGGCTCGATGACCCGGACACCGCGGGCGCGCAGCGTGGCGACGTTGGCCACGGTGGCCGGGTGCTCCCACATCTCGGTGTGCATGGCCGGAGCCAGCACCACCGGGCAGCGCGCGGTCAGCAGCGTGTTGGTCAGCAGGTCGTCGGCGAGCCCGTGGGCGGCCTTAGCGAGCAGGTCGGCGGTGGTCGGCGCGACCACCACCAGGTCGGCCTGCTGGCCGAGCCGCACGTGCGGCACCTCGTGCACGTCGGACCAGACGTCGTCGGCGACCGGCTGACCGGAGAGAGCTGCCCAGGTCGGCGCTCCGACGAAGCGGAGCGCCGACGCGGTCGGCACGACGCGAACCCGGTGACCCGATTCGGTGAAGAGTCGCAGCAGCTCGCAGGCCTTGTAGGCGGCGATGCCGCCGCCGACCCCGAGGACGATCCCGGCGGACATCGACGCGTGGGGGCTTACGGCTGGTCGGTCGGCTCAGCGGTGAGCAGGCCCGAGTTGATCTCGCGCATGGCGATGGAGAGGGGCTTCTCCTGGGGGGTGGTCTCGACGAGCGGGCCGACGTACTCCAGCAGGCCCTCGCCGAGCTGGCTGTAGTAGGCGTTGACCTGGCGCGCGCGCTTGGCGGCGAAGATGACCAGCGCGTACTTCGACGTCGTCTTCTCGAGGAGCTCGTCGATCGGCGGGTTGGTGATGCCTTCGGGGTTGGCGATGGATCCCACGAATTAACCTCTGCGTCTTTCGAGCCGCGCGGACGCGGTGCTGAGTCTCAACGGCGGCCGGCCATCAGCCGCGTACAGGCGACCAGGCCGGATCCGGATAAGAAGAACCGAGTAAGCCTACCAGCTCGACGACCACCCGATCGGTGAGGTCGTGCGTCAGGGCGTGCTCGAAGGTCGCCGCCACGGCGGCGTCGGGTCGGTGACCGGGCGGGCTCAGCAGCACCAGCCGCGCGTCGGGCAGTCGCGCCCGGACCAGTTGGGCGCCGGTCAGGTCGAGCGGGAGGAGCACCGGCTGCCCCGCGTCGAGCCGGGCGCGCAGCGGTGGGTACGGGGTGCCCCGACAGTGCGGGCCCATCCGGGACCACTCCAGCAGCTCGCCGGCGGCCACCCGGCGGTCGAACTCGGCGGGAGCGAGGAAGACCCGGTCCTCCCCGTCGATCTCCCGCTCCCGGCGCGGCCGGGTGGTCGCCTGCACCGGGATCCACACGGACGGAGAACGCGCCCGGACGAGCTCGACGACACTCTCCCTGCCGGAACCCGAAGGTCCAGCCAGGACAGTGAGCCGAGCCGCCGGGCGCGCCTCGTCATCCGTGCTCACTGCTTGTTTCTACACGCTGCCAGGTTCAGTTGGCGGCGAACTCTCCAAGCAGTGCCTTGCGCTGCTGCTCGCCGAGGCCACGCAGGCGACGGCTGTCGGCGATCTTGAGCTTCTCCATGATCTGGGTAGCCCGGATCTTGCCGATGCCCGGCATGGCCTGCAGGACGGCCGACACCTTGAGCTTGCCAACGACATCGTCGCTCTCGGCGCGCTCGAGGACAGCACCGAGGGTGGTCTTGCCCTGCTTGAGCTGCTCCTTCAGCTGAGCACGGGCCTTGCGGATCTCCGCGGCCTTCTCGAGCGCGGCAGCGCGTTGTTCGGGGGTCAGTGACGGGAGCGGCACCAGTTCTCCTCAGGTCCCTATCGCGGCGGGCGGGGCGCACCGCCGCATCTGTGAAACGTGGTGTCGCTGTGAACCAAGGGGTCCATGGTTCCCAGCGCGGGGAAAACTAGCGGCCAACGGAGCTTTCGGCAACGTGGACGCGCGATGATCATCGCAAAGTGACCGAGCCGTCAGTCAGTCACCGGGCAGCCAGAACGCCCCGGCAGTCGGCCAGCACCCGGTCCGCGGCGGCCCGCAGGGCGGCGACGTCGGGGCCGGCGGACAGCACCTCCCGGGAGTACGACGGGAGCACCGCGGCGAGGCTCGGACCGAAGACGGTCCGCAGATCGGCAGCACCGGCACCCTGCGCGCCGAGCCCCGGCGCGAGCAGCGGACCACCCACCCCGGAGAGGTCGTGACCGGTGTCTCCGATGGTCGCGCCGACCACCAGCCCGAAGCTGCCGAGAGGGGCCGCACCCCTGTTGAGCTGGGAAATCTCGTCGATCACGGTCTGCGCCACGGTGCGCCCGTCGGCCGTGCGGGCCCGCTGCACGGCGGCTCCCTCGGGGTTCGAGGTGAGGGCCAGCACGAACACCCCGCCACCGTGCTCGGCGGCCAGCTTGAACATCGGCGCCAGGGAACCCACCCCCAGGTAGGGGCTCGCGGTGACCGCGTCGACATACAACGGGCTGGATGGATCAAGGTACGCGGAGGCGTACGCGCTGACCGTCGAGCCGATGTCGCCGCGCTTGACGTCCAGCAGAACGAGCGAGCCGGCATCACGTAACTGTCGGATAGTTGACTCAAGAATCGCCACGCCGCGGGACCCGAAACGCTCGAAAAAGGCCGACTGAGGCTTGACCACCGCAACCCGGTCACCGAGGGCGTCGACCACTGTCCGGGTGAACCTGTCGAGCCCCTGAACGTCGTCGGTGAGGCCCCAGCGGGCCAGCAGACCGGGATGCGGGTCGATGCCCACGCAGAGCGGTCCCCGCTCGCTGACGGCCCGGTGCAGCCGGGTGCCGAAGCTTTCCATCCGGTAGTTCCCCTCTCCTCGTCCGGGCGGCAGCCCGCCACGGGTAGCTCTGAACCGGCTCAGCCGGCCGCCACCGCCGCCGCCACGCCGGACGCGATCCGGGCCAGGTCGGCGTCGCCGGTCACGTACGGCGGCATCGTGTAGATCAGGTCGCGGAACGGCCGCAGCCACACCCCCCGGTCGACCGCCGCCGTGGTGGCCGCGCCGAGGTCGACCTCGTGATCGAGTTGGACCACCCCGATCGCGCCGAGCACCCGCACGTCGGCCACGCCCGGCGTGCCGCGCAGCGGCTCCAGCCCGGCGCGCAGGCCGGCACCGATCCTGGACACCTGCGCCGCCCAGTCCCCGGCCCGCAGCAGCCCGATGGACGCGTTGGCCACCGCGCAGGCCAACGGGTTGCCCATGAAGGTCGGCCCGTGCGCCAGCACGCCGCTGGCGGAGATCGCCTGGGCCACCCGCGGGGTGCAGAGGGCCGCCGCGAGGGTCACGTAACCGCCGGTGAGCGCCTTGCCCACGCACATCACGTCCGGGGTCACCCCGGCGTGCTCGGCGGCGAACATCGTGCCGGTACGGCCGAAGCCGGTGGCGATCTCGTCGAAGATCAGCAGGATCCCGTGCGCCTGGGTCACCTCCCGCAGCACCCGCAGGTACCCCGGATGGTGGAAACGCATCCCGCCGGCGCCCTGCACCACCGGTTCGACGATCACCGCGGCCAGTTCGTGGGCATGCCGCTCGACCGTGTCCACCAGCGCCGCCACGTACGCCTCGTCGGGCGGATCGGCGAACCCGCCCGGCGGAACCGGTGCGAAGACCTGCCGGGGCAGCACGTCGCCCCAGAGGTGGTGCATCCCGCCCTCCGGGTCACAGACGCTCATCGGGTGGAACGTGTCGCCGTGGTAGCCGCCCCGCCAGGTGGCCAGCCGGCGCCGCTGCGGCCGTCCGACGGCCCGCTGGTACTGCAGGCACATCTTCACCGCCACCTCGACGCTGACCGAGCCGGAGTCGGCCAGGAAGACGTGCTCCAGGCCGTCCGGGGCCAGCTCCACCAGGGTCCGGGCGAGCTGTACCGCGGGCTCGTGGGTTAGCCCGCCGAACATCACGTGGCTCATCCGGCCGAGCTGGTCGGTCACCGCCGCGTCCAACGTCGGGTGCCGGTAGCCGTGGATCGCCGCCCACCAGGACGACATCCCGTCCACCAGCTCCCGGCCGTCCGCAAGCCGCAGCCGTACGCCCTCGGCGCTCTGCACCACGTACGGCGGGTTCGCCGGCGGCAGTGAGGTGTACGGGTGCCAGACGTGCGCCCGGTCGGCGGTCAGGATCTCCTCGGGCGTCACGCGCGCTCCTTCATGGCGTTCGCGAGTGGGGCAACGGGCACGGCGGGCATGGCGGGCACGGGCCCGGGCGCAGGCGCAGGCGCGGCGGCAGGCGCACGCGCGGGCGCGGGGACCCACCGGCTGCCTTTGCTCTGCTTCAACGGACGCACCACCCGACGTCCGGATATCGGACGGCGGCCGTTGCGTGGGGTGAAGCAGAGCAAAGGGAACGAGGTGGGCACCCGGCCGGAGCGCCGACCGGCACCGGGATCGGCACCCGAGCGGACAGCCGAACCGGCGCCGCCCTGGCTGCCGCCCACCGACCGGGGCCGGGCACCGGACCGGTCACCGCCCGCCGACCGGGGCCGGGGATGGCCCCGGCACGCGGGCGGCGGCGCGGACCAGGGCCGGGCCCCGGTAGATGAAGCCGGTGTAGAGCTGCACCAGGGCGGCGCCGGCGTCGAACATCCGAGCGGCGTCGTCCGGGTCCAGCACCCCGCCGACGCCGATGATCGGCAGTCGGCCGCCGGTCTCCCGGTGCACGAAGGCGACCACCTCCCTCGCGCGGCCGGTGAGCGGCCGGCCGGAGAGGCCACCCGCCTGGGCGCCACGCTCGGCGTCCACCGAGGCGAGACCGTCCCGGGCCAGGGTGGTGTTGGTGGCGATCACCCCGGCCGCTCCCCGGGCCAGGCAGACCTCCAGCAACTCGGCGATCGCCGCCTCGGTCAGATCAGGTGCGATCTTGACCAGCACCGGCTTCTCCCCGACCAGCGCGGCGAGCAGCGCGTCCAGGTGCGCGCGGTCCTGCAACGAGCGCAGCCCCGGGGTGTTCGGTGAGGACACGTTCACCGCGAAGTAGTCGCCGTGCCCGCGCAGCGCCCGGTACGAGGCGAGGTAGTCCTCGACCGCCTCGTCGAGCGGCGTCACCTTGGACTTGCCCAGCGAGATGCCCAGCGGTACGCCGATCGCGCGCGGCAGCGCGGCCAGCCGGGCGGCCAGCGCGGCAGCGCCGGCGTTGTTGAAGCCCATCCGGTTGACCACCGCCTCGCTGGCCGGCAGCCGGAACAGGCGCGGCCGGGGATTGCCCGGCTGGGCGTGCGCGGTGACCGTGCCGACCTCGACGAAACCGAAGCCGAGCGCCGGCCAGGCCGCCAGCGCCGCCCCGTCCTTGTCCATCCCGGCGGCCAACCCGACCGGGTTGGGAAACTCCACGCCGAACACCGTGCGCGGCGCCCGGACCGCATACCGGGCACGTAGCGCCGCCAGTGCGACCGGCCGCCGGGACAGCGCGGTCAACCAGCGCAGCGTCAACTCGTGCGCCGCCTCCGCGTCCCCACTCCCGATCCGGAACAGCCACGGCCGCACCGCCCGCTCGAACACCGTCACTGGGCGGCCCGGAGGGTGGCGTGCAGATCCTGGAGGGGACGGACCTGCATGTCGCCGCGGATCCTGGCCTCGATGCCCATGACCGCCGCGGCGGCACCGGGGACCGTGGTGATGCACGGGATGTCCGCGGTGACCGCGGCGCTGCGGATCTCGTAGCCGTCCGAGCGGGCGCTGGCACCCGAACCCTGCGGCGTGTTGATCACCAACGTCACGGCGCCGCCGAGGATCAGCGACACGGCGTCGTCTCCCTCGCCGGCCTGGTAGTGCTTGCGGATCTGCTCGCAGGCGATGCCGTGGCGCCGCAGCACCTCGGCGGTGCCGGTGGTCGCCACGATCTCGAAGCCGAGATCCGCCAGGCGCTTGATCGGGAAGATCATGCCGCGCTTGTCCCGGTTGGCCACCGAGACGAAGATCTTCCCGGCGGTCGGCAGTGAGCCGTACGCGGCCGACTGGCTCTTAGCGAAGGCGTGCCCGAAGTTGGTGTCGATGCCCATCACCTCGCCGGTCGACTTCATCTCCGGCCCGAGCAGCGAGTCGATCCCCTTGCCGGAGCGGGTACGGAAGCGCTTGAACGGCAACACCGCCTCCTTCACCGCGATCGGCGCGTCGGCGGGCATCGTGCCACCGTCCCCGGTCGCCGGGAGCAGCCCCTCGGCGCGCAGTTCGGCGATGCGCGCGCCGAGCGCGATCCGGGCCGCCGCCTTGGCCAGCGGCACCGCGGTCGCCTTGGAGACGAACGGGACCGTCCGCGACGCCCGCGGGTTGGCCTCCAGGACGTAGAGCACGTCGTCCTTGAGCGCGTACTGCACGTTGAGCAGGCCACGGACGCCGACACCGCGGGCGATCGCCTCGGTGTAGCGGCGGACCTCGGCCAGGTGCGAACCGGCGAGGGTGATCGGCGGCAGCGCGCAGGAGGAGTCGCCGGAGTGGATGCCGGCCTCCTCGATGTGCTCCATCACCCCGCCGATGTAGACCTCACCGTCGGCGTCGCAGAGCGCGTCCACGTCGATCTCGATGGCGTCATCGAGGAAGCGGTCCACCAGCACCGGGTGGTCCGGGGAGATGTCGGTGGCGCGGCCGATGTAGTCGCGCAGGGTCGGGTCGTCGTAGACGATCTCCATGCCCCGCCCGCCCAGCACGTACGACGGCCGGACCAGCACCGGGTAGCCGATCTCGTCGGCGATCGTCTTGGCCTCGTCGTACGAGGTGGCCATGCCGTGTGCCGGCGCGCGCAGCCCGGCCCGGGCCAGCACCGCACCGAACGCGCCCCGCTCCTCGGCCAGGTGGATCGACTCCGGGGAGGTGCCGACCACCGGCACCCCGGCGTTCTTGAGCCGCTGCGCCAGCCCCAGCGGGGTCTGCCCGCCCAGCTGCACGATCACACCGACCACGCCCGGCCCGCCGGCCGACCGGCCGGAGGAGTCCTCGGCGTGCCAGGCCTCCAGCACGTCCTCGAAGGTCAGTGGTTCGAAGTAGAGCCGGTCGGCGGTGTCGTAGTCGGTGGAGACCGTCTCCGGGTTGCAGTTGACCATGACCGTCTCGTAGCCGATGCCCCGCAGCGCCTGAACCGCGTGCACGCACGAGTAGTCGAACTCGATGCCCTGCCCGATCCGGTTCGGGCCGGAGCCCAGGATCAGCACCTTCGGCCGGTCCGACGGCACGACCTCGGTCTCTGAGTCGTACGTCGAGTAGTGGTACGGCGTGCTCGCCTCGAACTCGGCCGCGCAGGTGTCCACGGTCTTGTAGACCGGGCGCACGTCGAGACGGTGCCGCAGCGTACGCACGCCGTCCTCGGCGGCCAGCTCCGGCCGCAGCGCGGCGAGCTGCCGGTCGGACAGGCCGGCCCGCTTGGCCCGGCGCAGCCGTTCGGCGTCGAGCACCGGAGCGTCCACGATCTCCGCGCGCAGCTCAACCAGCGCGGCGATCTGATCCAGGAACCACGGGTCGATCCCACCCGAGGCCGCGGTGACCTCGGCGATCGACGCACCGAGGCGCAGCGCCCGCTCGACGGTGTACAGCCGGCCGTCGTGCGGAATCCGCAGCGCGGTCAGGGTGTTCTCCCGCGTCGCGTCGGCCGGATCCGGCACCGTCCAGAAGCCGGCTTCCTTCGTCTCCATCGAGCGCATCGCCTTGTTCAACGCCTCGCTGAAGTTGCGCCCGAGGCTCATCGCCTCGCCCACCGACTTCATCGTGGTGGTCAGCTCCGGGTCCGCGCCGGGGAACTTCTCGAACGCGAAGCGGGGGATCTTCACCACCACGTAGTCCAGGGTCGGCTCGAACGCCGCCGGGGTCTTCAACGTGATGTCGTTGGGAATCTCGTCGAGGGTGTAGCCGATCGCCAGTTTGGCCGCGATCTTGGCGATCGGGAAACCGGTCGCCTTGGACGCCAACGCCGAGGAGCGCGACACCCGCGGGTTCATCTCGATCACGACGATCCGGCCGTCGACCGGGTTGACCGCGAACTGGATGTTGCAGCCGCCGGTGTCCACCCCGACCTCGCGTAGCACCGCGATGCCCAGGTCACGCAGGCTCTGGTACTCCCGGTCGGTGAGCGTCATGGCCGGTGCCACGGTGACGCTGTCGCCGGTGTGCACGCCCATCGGGTCGACGTTCTCGATCGAGCAGACCACCACCACGTTGTCGTGCCGGTCGCGCATCAGCTCGAGCTCGTACTCCTTCCAGCCGAGCACGCTCTCCTCGATGAGCACCTCGTGCACCGGGCTGGCGGACAGGCCGTCACCGGCGATGCGGGCCAGGTCCTCCGGGGTGTGCGCCATACCGGAGCCCAGGCCGCCCATCGTGAACGACGGCCGGATCACCACCGGCAGGCCCAGCTCGGCAACGGTCGCCTCGACCTCGTCCATCGAGTGGCAGACCCGCGAGCGGGGCACCAGGGCGGTCGGGTCGTCGACGCCGAGGCGGACCCCGGCCTTCGCCACGATCTCCTTGAACAGCTGGCGGTCCTCGCCGCGGTTGATCGCGTCGATGTTCGCGCCGATCAGCTCCACGCCGTACTTGTCCAGCACGCCGGACTCGTGCAGGGCGACCGCGGTGTTCAGCGCGGTCTGCCCGCCGAGGGTGGCCAGGATGGCGTCCGGGCGCTCCTTGGCGATGACCAGCTCCACGAACTCCGGGGTGATCGGCTCGACGTACGTGGCGTCGGCGAACTCCGGGTCGGTCATGATGGTCGCCGGGTTGGAGTTGACCAGGCTGACCCGGATCCCCTCGCTGCGCAGCACCCGGCAGGCCTGGGTGCCGGAGTAGTCGAACTCGCAAGCCTGCCCGATGACGATCGGCCCGGAGCCGATCACCAGGATGTGCTTGAGATCGGTCCGCTTAGGCATTGCTGCGCCCCTCGCTGTGGATCCGGCCCTCGATGAGCTCGGCAAAGCGGTCGAAGAGGTAGTCCGCGTCGTGCGGGCCGGCCGCCGCCTCCGGGTGGTACTGAACGGTGAAGGCGGGCACGTCCACGGCCCGCAGCCCCTCGACGACGTTGTCATTGAGACAGACGTGCGACACCCGGACGCCACCGAAGTCGGTGTCGATCACCTGATCGGGTACCACCGCGCCGTGCCCCGCGCCGGGCACCTCGACCGCGAAGCCATGGTTGTGGCTGGTCACCTCGACCTTGCCGGTGGCCCGGTCGAGAACCGGCTGGTTGATCCCCCGGTGGCCGTAGCCCAGCTTGTAGGTGCCGAAGCCGAGCCCCCGGCCGAGGATCTGGCTGCCGAAGCAGATGCCGAACAGCGGCACCCGCCGCCGCAGCGCCTCCCGGGCCAGCGCCACCGGGCCGTCGGCGGTGGCCGGGTCGCCGGGGCCGGGCGACAGGAAGATCGCGTCGGCGCCGGTGGCGAGCAGGTCGTCGATGCCCGAGGAGGCCGGCAGCACGTGGGTGGTCACCCCGCGGGCGGCGAGCCGGCGGGGAACGTTGCGCTTGATGCCCAGGTCCAGCGCGGCAACGGTGAACCGGTGCTCGCCGATCGCCTGGACGACGTACGGCTGGGGGGTGGTCACCTCGGTGGAGAGGTCCGCGCCGACCATCTGCGGCGCCTGCCGGACCCGGGCCAGCAGGCTCTGCGGGTCGTTGTCCACGCTGGAGATGCCCACCCGCATGGCGCCCCGCTCGCGCAGGTGCCGGGTCAGCGCTCGGGTGTCCACCCCGCTGATGCCGACAACGCCCTCGGTGGCGAGCCGGTCCTCGAGGCCGCCGGTGGCCCGCCAGTTCGAGCCGATCCGGGCCGGGTCGCGCACCACGTACCCGGCCACCCAGATGCGGCCGGACTCGTCGTCCTCGCCGTTGACGCCCGTGTTGCCGATGTGCGGCGCGGTCTGCACCACCACCTGCCGGTGGTAGGACGGGTCGGTCAGGGTCTCCTGGTAGCCGGTCATGCCGGTGGTGAAGACCGCCTCGCCGAAGGTCTCCCCCACACTGCCGTACGCCTCACCGGGGAACGTGCGCCCGTCCTCGAGCACGAGGATCGCTGGTCTGCGCTTGACCATTACTTGACAGCCTTTCCGTCCAGAACCGTCGGCTCGCCACGCAGGAAGGTCGCCACGATGCGACCCGGCAGCGTCATGCGGGCGTACGGGGTGTTGCGACTGCGACTGGCCAGCTCCGCCGGCTCGATGGTGCGGCGGGCGGCCGGGTCGATCAGGGTCAGGTTGGCGGGCACCCCGGGCGCCGGGTCGACGCCGTGCCCGGCCAGCCCGGCGATCCGGGCCGGGGCGCGCGACATCCGCTCGGCGATCAGGTCCCACTGCGGGCCGAGCACGTCCAGCGCGATGGAGAGCGCCGTCTCCAGGCCGAGCATCCCCGGCCGGGCGTACGCCCACTCGCACTCCTTGTCCTCCACGGCGTGCGGGGCGTGGTCGGTGGCGATCACGTCGAGCACCCCGTCGGCGAGGGCGGCACGCAGGGCGGCGACGTCATCGGCGGTACGCAGTGGCGGGTTGACCTTGAAGACCGGGTCGTAGGTCTCCGCCCGCTCGTCGGTGAGCAGCAGGTGGTGCGGGGTGACCTCGGCGGTGACCCGCACCCCCCGCGCCTTGGCGTGGCGCAGCACCTCGACGCTGCCGGCCGTGGAGACGTGGCAGACATGCAGTCGGCTGCCCACGTGCTCGGCGAGCAGCACGTCCCGGGCGATGATCGCCTCCTCGGCGACGGCCGGCCACCCGATCAGGCCGAGCCGGGTGGAGACCTCACCCTCGTGCATCTGGGCGCCCTCGGTCAGCCGGGGCTCCTCGGCGTGCTGGGCGATGATCCCGTCGAACGCCTTGACGTACTCCAGGGACCGGCGCATCAGCTTCGGGTCGGCGACGCAGTGCCCGTCGTCGGAGAAGATCCGCACCCGGGCCGCGGAGTCGGCCATCGCGCCCAGTTCGGCGAGGCGCTCGCCGGCCAGCCCGACGGTGACGGCGCCGATCGGCTGCACGTCGACCAGCCCGGCCTCCCGGCCGAGCCGCCAGACCTGCTCGACGACGCCGGCGGTGTCCGCGACCGGGGAGGTGTTGGCCATCGCGCAGACCGCGGTGTAGCCGCCCAGGGCCGCCGCGCGGGAGCCGGACTCGACGGTCTCGGCGTCCTCCCGGCCCGGCTCGCGCAGGTGGGTGTGCAGGTCGACCAGGCCGGGCAGGGCGACCAGCCCGGTCCCATCGAGCACGGCGGCGTCCGGGGCGGACAGCCCCGGGCCGACCTCGGCGACCACGCCGTCGCGGATCAGCAAGTCGGTCGGCGCGGCGCCGACGACGCTCACGCTGGTGATCAGGTACGCGGTCACCGGTTGTTCCCTCCGAGCAGCAGGTAGAGGACGGCCATCCGCACGGAGACCCCGTTGGTGACCTGTTCGACGATGGTGGAGCGGGGCGAGTCGGCCACCTCGGGGGTGATCTCCATCCCCCGGTTCATCGGGCCGGGGTGCATGACGATCGCGTGATCGGGCAGCCGGCGCATCCGCGGGCCGTCCAGCCCGTAGCGGCGGGCGTACTCGCGGGCGGAGGGGAAGTAGGAGTCGTTCATCCGCTCCCGCTGCACCCGCAGCATCATCACCACGTCCACGTTGGGCAGCACGGAGTCGAGGTCGTAGGAGACGTCGGTGCCGGGTGCGAGCGCCGCGGCGATGTCCACCGGGATGAGGGTGGGCGGGCCGACCAGGGTGACCTTGGCGCCGAGGGTGGAGAGCAGCAGCACGTTGGAGCGGGCCACCCGGGAGTGCAGCACGTCCCCGACCACCGCGACCGACAGGCCGGCCAGCCGGCCCAGCCGGGCCCGCATGGTGTACGCGTCCAGCAACGCCTGGGTGGGGTGCTCGTGGGTGCCGTCACCGGCGTTGACCACCGACCCGTCCACCCAGTTCGCCAGCCGGTGCGGCGCGCCGGAGGCGGGGTGCCGGACGACCACCGCGTCGGCGCCCATGGCCTGCAGGGTCAGCGCGGTGTCCTTCAGGCTCTCGCCCTTGGTGACGCTGGACCCCTTCGCGGAAAAGTTGATCACATCGGCGCTGAGCCGCTTGGCGGCCGCCTCGAAGGAGATCCGGGTGCGGGTCGAGTCCTCGTAGAAGAGGTTCACCACCGTCCGGCCGCGCAGCGCGGGCAGCTTCTTGATCTCGCGGCCGGCGACCGTGGCCATCTCGGCGGCGGTGTCCAGGATCTCGGTGGCGGTGTCGGCGTCCAGGTCCGCGCCGGAGAGCAGGTGCCTGATCATGAGGTGGTCCCCCCGTACAGCTTGACCTCGTCCGTGCCGTCGGTCTCGGCGAGCGTCACCTTGACGCTCTCGGCGAGCGAGGTCGGGATGTTCTTGCCGACGTAGTCGGCGCGGATCGGCAGCTCCCGGTGACCGCGGTCGACCAGGACGGCGAGCTGCACGGACGCTGGGCGCCCCACGTCGTTGAGCGCGTCGAGCGCGGCCCGGACGGTCCGGCCGGAGAAGAGGACGTCGTCGACGAGGATGACCCGCTTGCCGTCGATGCCGCCGGGCGGCAGCTCGGTCGGGCCGATCGCGCGGGTGGCGTGCCGGCGCAGGTCGTCGCGGTACAGGGTGATGTCCAGCACACCGACCGGGACGGCGACGTCCTCGAAGGTGCTGATCCGGGCGGCGAGCCGCCGGGCGAGGGGGGCACCCCGGGTGGGAATCCCGAGCAGCACCGTCTCGGCGGCGCCCTGGGTCTTCTCCAGGATCTGGTGTGCGATGCGGTCGACCACACGTTGCACGTCGGCGCTGGCGAGGATCACCTTCACCGAGGGTTGTCGCGGTGGTGACGAGCGGGCAGCCGGTGGGTATGCCACGGCGGACCTCCTTCCCCGCCTCACGGGACGGGTCGTTAAAGGATGTCGGGCACCTCCGGCCGGACCGCGGGCGGACCTGGGCCGGGGCTTCACGCCACGTTACCAGTGGTCACCGGGCGGATGGACGGCGGCTGCTGACCATCGGATCAGGCCGGCGAAATGGGGATAACTCCCCCGCTGCTCCCCAACGGTAGGGTCACGACCACTTGACCAGGTGTCGCATTCCCCGTACCGTCACGCTCCGTAACGATCGACGGGAGAACCCCGAGCAGCACTGGGAGTGTCCGAATGCCCTCTGAATACGCCAAATCTCTGGGCGCCCGCCTGCGCTCCATCCGCCAACAGCAGGGTCTCTCCCTGCAGGGCGTGGAGGAGAAGTCGAACGGGCGGTGGAAGGCCGTGGTGGTCGGGTCGTACGAGCGCGGCGACCGTGCCGTGACGGTGTCCCGCCTGGCCGAGCTTGCCGAGTTCTACCGCGTCCCCGTCTCGGAGCTGCTGCCCGACGGCAGCGGGGTCCGTCACGAGCCCACCAGCAAGATCGTCCTGGACCTGGAGCGGCTCTACGACGAGGCCTCCGAGGACCTGGCCTACGTGGCCCGCTACGCCCGCGCCATCCAGCAGCAGCGCGGCGACTACAACGGCCGGGTGCTCTCCATCCGCGCCGACGACCTGCGGGCGCTCGCGATCGTCTACGACGCCTCGCCGTCGGGTCTGATCGAGCGGCTCACCGAGCACGGTGTGCTGGTCGCCGACCCCCGGGCGTTCTTCGCCTCCTGATCCACCGATCCACCGAAAGGGCCCGTGCCGTCCGGCACGGGCCCTCTTCGTGGTACGGGTGCTGAGCGGGTGCGCTCAGCGGGTGGCGTACTCGGCGATCCGGCCGAGGATGCCGTTGAGGAAGCGCGGCGAGTCGTTGGTGGACATCTGGCGGGCAAGCTCCACAGCCTCGCTGATCGCCACCGCGTCGTCGATCTCGTCGACGTAGAGCAGCTCGTAGACCGCGATCCGGGCCAGGTTGCGGTCCACCACCGGCATCCGCTCCAGCGTCCAACCCTCGGCGTAGCTGGCGATCAGCTCGTCGATCCGGTTGAGGTGCTCGGCGACCCCCTCGACCAGGCTCGCCGCGTAGCCCAGGTGCTCCGGTCGGGGCTGCTCGATCCGCTGTACGTAGCCGGCGAGCACCTCGACCGGGGGCCGGTCCCGAAGGTCAGCCTCGTAGAGGACGTCCAGCGCCCGCTTGCGCGCCTTGCGACGCGCCGGCATCTGCTGCTTGGGACCCTCTGCCATCAGGATCGGCCGAGGTAACGGCCGTCGCGCGTGTCGACCTTGATCTTCTCGCCGGTGGTGATGAACAGCGGCACCTGCACGGTCGCGCCGGTCTCAACGGTGGCCGGCTTGTTGCCGCCGGTCGACCGGTCGCCCTGCAGACCCGGCTCGGTGTAGGTGACCTCCAGCACAACGCTGGTGGGCAGCTCGATGTAGAGCGGGACGCCCTCGTGGGTGGCGACGGTCGCCTCGGCCTCGGGGAGGAGGTAGTTGGCCGCCTCACCGACGGTGCCGCCGGGGACGGTGATCTGGTCGAAGGTCTCCAGATCCATGAAGACGTAGTCTTCGCCGTCGGCGTACAGGTACTGCATCGTGCGCTTGTCCACGGTCGCGGTCTCGACCTTGGTGCCCGCGTTGAAGGTCTTGTCGACCACCTTCCCGGACAGCACGTTCTTCAGCGTGGTGCGCACGAACGCACCACCCTTACCGGGCTTGACGTGCTGGAACTCGACGACGGCCCAGAGCTCGCCGTCAAGGTTGAGTACCAGGCCGTTTTTGAGGTCGTTGGTGGAGGCCATTTCCTGCCTTGATCATCAATTGGCGGACAGACCCTAGGAGTCTACTAGGGCGTGTTTCAGAAGTGTCGGTCGAGCCGAGCCGGAGTCCAGGCGTCGTTCGGCAAGGCGGAGCGGTGTCCGGATACCGGTGTTGTATCCGGACACCGCGACAACGCTGCCGGGCGGCGGCTGGGCCCGGCGCAGGCCGGCCAGCACTTCTGAAACACGCCCTAGCTGCGTCGAGGCGCGTTACCCGCCGTCGTTCGGGCGTCGACCGGTGCTGGCGACAGGGACCCGAGAACCGTGACAGATCGTCACGCTGGCACCTCAAGCCGCCCGCCACCCCCACGCCCTTTGCTCTGCTTCACCCGACGCAACAGTCACGGTCCGTGAGGCGCGGACGAGCACCCGACACCCCGACGAAAATCACATATCCGCAGCTCACCGCCTCTGTTGCGTCCGTTGAAGCAGAGCAAAGGACGCGAACCAGGAACGCTCTCCACCGGCGGGGGTCGGAGCCGCCGATGTCAATCGTGACGCTCGGTGACGAGGAGAGGGCATCACGATGGGTGAGACCTGGCGACTGCTCGCGAGCTGTCGGCATCACCGCCGACCAAGCCATCAGGCGACCAAGCCATCAGGCCACCAGGCCACCACGGCGGCGGGGGCTGCGGGCCAGAGCCCGAGTGCTGCTCAGCTGGAGCGGGTGGCCAGGTGGTGCAGGGCGAGTCGGTAGCCGTCGATGCCGAGCCCGCAGATCACCCCGGTCGCCACCGCGGAGATCACCGAGTGGTGCCGGAACTCCTCGCGGGCGTGGATGTTGGAGATGTGCACCTCGACCAACGGCCCGCGCAGCATGGCGCAGGCGTCCCGCACCGCGTACGAGTAGTGCGACCAGGCGGCCGGGTTGAGCACCACCGCGGCGCCCTCGTCGGCGGCGGCGTGCAGCCAGCCGAGCAGCTCGTGCTCGGCGTCGGTCTGCCGGACCGTCACGTCGAGCCCCAGCTCCCGGCCGGTCCGCTCGCAGAGCGCCACCAGGTCGGCGTAGCTGGTCGCGCCGTACACCGCCGGCTCGCGGGTGCCCAGCCGGCCCAGGTTCGGCCCGTTCAACACGTACACCCTCACGCCGTGCCCACCTCCCGGTAGGCGGCCGCGAGCAGCGCGTCGTCCGGGCCCTCGAGCATTGCCGGGCGGGCCAGCCCGTCCAGCACCACGAACCTCAGCCGGCTGCCGCGGGCCTTCTTGTCCACCCGCATCACGGCCAGCAGCTGCGACCAGGCGTCGGCCGGGTAGCTCACCGGCAGGCCGAGCGCGGCCAGGGTGACCCGGTGCCGGTCGGCGGTCGGCGCGTCCAGCCGGCCGGCGAGCCGGGCCAGCGCGGCGGCGTACACCAGGCCGACGGCGACGGCATGGCCGTGCCGCCAGCGGTAGCCCTCGACCTGCTCGATCGCGTGGGCCAGCGTGTGGCCGTAGTTGAGCACCTCCCGCACGCCCGACTCACGCAGGTCACCGGAGACCACGTCGGCCTTGACCCGGATCGCCCGCTCGATCAGCTCCCGGGTGACCGCCCCGCGCGGGTCGGTGGCGGCCGCCGGCTCACGCTCGATCAGATCCAGGATCGCCGGATCGGCGATGAAGCCGCACTTGACCACCTCGGCCAGCCCGGCCGCCAGGTCGACCGCGGGCAGGCTGTCCAGCGTGGCCAGGTCGGCCAGCACGCCGACCGGCGGGTGGAACGCGCCCACTAGGTTCTTGCCGGCGGCGGTGTTGATCCCGGTCTTGCCGCCGACCGCGGCGTCCACCATGCCCAGCAGTGAGGTGGCCACCGGCACCCAGCGCACCCCGCGCAGCCAGCAGGCCGCGACGAAGCCGGCCAGGTCGGTCACCGCGCCGCCGCCGACACCGACCACCGCGTCGGTACGGGTGAAGCCGGCCGCGCCGAGCCGATCCCAGCAGGCGGCGGCCACGTCGATCTGCTTGCCCCCCTCGGCGTCGGGCACCTCGATCGGCAGCGGCTCGACGCCGGCCGCGCGCAGCCGTTCGCCGAGCGCATCGGCCAGCCCCTTGAGCGGGGGCGCGTGCAGCACCGCCGCCCGGGTCGCGCCGGGCAGCAGCCCGGGCAGCGTGTCCAACAGGTCGCGTCCGACCAGCACGTCGTACGGCCGTTCGCCGCCGACCGGGATCCGGGTCACCTCGTCCATCGCCGGCAGCCTAGTCCAGCGGCCGGCGTGGCGAGGGCGGCCGCCCACCTGCTGGCCGGGCGGCCCAGTCCGCCAGCGCACGGGCGTGCTCGGCCACGGCGGTGCGCAACGCGTCCGGGTGCCGCACGGTGAAGGGGCAGCCCAGCCCGGCCAGCAGCGCCGCCATGCCGGGCAGGCTCTCCGCCCGCGCCCGCAGCAGCACCCCGTCGCCGGTGGCGGTCAGCTCGGCCACGGTGGGCGGGACGCGGCGTCGAACGGTGACCAGGTCGGTCTCCAGCAGCACCTCGACCTCGTGCGTGTAGGGCACGCCGGCCAGCGACCGGGTCACCCGGGCCACCGGGTCGAAGCCGTCCGGCACGGTGAACGTCGCCACGCCGGGCGTCACGGCGCCGATCCGGTCCAGCCGGAAGGTGCGGACCTCCCCGCGCCGGTGGTCGTGGCCGGTGACGTACCAGCGGCCCGCGTGGAAGACCAGCCCGTACGGGTCGAGCTCGCGGTGCGACGACTCACCTCGCCAGGAGCGGTAGTCCAGCGCCACCCGCTGCCGGTGTCGGGCGGCCGCGGCCAGGGTGAGCAGGGTGCCGGACGCCGGTCCCCGTTCCGGCTCCGTACGCCGCAGGGTGAAGCCGAGGTGCTCCTGCACGGCGGTCAGCCGGTCGGCGAGCGCCACCGGCAGCACCCGGCGGATCTTGGCCAGCGCGGTGGCGGTGGCCGGCAGTTCGGTGGCCAGCCCGACCCGTTCGGCGACGACCAGACCGAGCAGCACGGCCACCGCCTCGTCGTCGGTGAGCATCAGGGGCGGCAGCTTGTACCCGGGGTGCAGCCGGTAGCCGCCGTAGCGGCCCCGGTCGGCGATGACGGGGATGCCCAGCTCGACCAGGGTGGCCGCGTACCGGCGCACGGTGCGCTCGTCCACGCCTAGCCAGCCCGCGAGATCAGCGGCCGTCGAACGGTGCCGGGTCTGCAGCAGTTCGAGCAGGGCCAGCACGCGGCCGGCGGGATGCGACACCGACAACTCCTCGAAACCGGGCGGATTCTGTCCGGTTTCGATCGTACGGTCATCCGGTAACCGAGAGAAGGAGCGACAGATGGCGACGTTCGTGCTGGTGCCGGGTTTCTGGTTGGGCGCCTGGGCGTGGCGGGACGTGACCGCGGCGCTGCGCGCGCAGGGGCACGAGGTGTATCCGATGACGCTGACCGGGTTGGCCGAGCGGGACCACCTGGGCGGGCCGGAGGTGGGCCTGGAGACGCACACCGCGGACATCGTCCGGCTGATCGAGGTCGAGGACCTGCGCGAGGTGCTGCTGGTCGGGCACTCCGGCGGCGGCATGCCGGTCGCCCAGGCGGCAGACCGCATCCCGGACCGGATCGCCCGGGTGGTCTACGTGGAGAGCGGGCCGCTGCCGGACGGCGTCGCGCAGTTCGACACCGTGCCGCCGGAGGAGCAGGAGAAGCTTCGGGCCGCGATCGGCACCGGCCACCTGCTGCCGCCACCGGCCTTCGACCCGGACGCCGACCCGACCAACCTGGCCGGGCTGGACGAACCGACGCTGGCCCTGCTGCGTGCCCGGGCCACCCCGCAGCCGCTGCGGGCCGCCACCGAACCGGTGCGCCGCACCGGCGGTCGCCCGGTCCCGACCGCGCTGGTCGCCAGCACCTTCCCGCTGGCGGTGGTGCGGCAGATGATCGCCGAGCGGCACCCGTTCTTCACCGGGTTGGCCGGTGGCCAGCTGTTCGAGCTGCCGACCGGGCACTGGCCGATGCTCAGCGAGCCGAAGGCCCTGGCCGACGTGCTCGACGCCGCCGCCCGAGGCTGAGGAGAGGCCCCGCGAACGGGGAACCGCCCCGCCCGCCGCCCGGCCGGTCGCGCACCGGCCGGGCCGGCGTCAGCGGGTGAGCAGCGCGGCGATCTCGGCGACGATCTCCGCCGGGGTCCGGCCGTCGGTGGCCACCGTCGCGGTGGCCACCTCCGCGTACAGCGGCCGGCGCTGGTCCATCAGGTGCTTGAGGGTGGCGCGCGGGTTGATCGCCAGCAGCGGGCGGCCGGCGCCCAGCCCGACCCGCTTCACCGCGTCGGGCAGCTCGACCGAGAGGTGCACCACCCGGTGCCCGACCAGGGCGGCGCGGGTCTCCTCGGCCAGCACCGCGCCGCCGCCGAGGGCGAGCACCCCCGGGCTGGCAGCCAGCGCCGCGGCCACCGCGGCCCGTTCGAGGGTACGGAAGTGCTCCTCACCCTCGTCGATGAAGATCTCCGGGATGGGCTTGCCGGCCATCCGCTCGATGTCGGTGTCGGTGTCGCGGAACTCCACCCCGAGGGCCGTGGCGAGCGCCTCCCCGACCGTGGTCTTGCCGCAGCCGGGCGCACCGACCAGGACGACGACCGGCGCCATCAGCGGATGACCAGCGCGTCGAGGTAGCCGGTCACGTTGCGGCGGATCTCGGCGACCGAGTCCCCGCCGAACTTCTCGGTGGCCGCCTCGGCCAGCACCAGCGCGACCATCGCCTCGGCGACCACCGCGGCGGCGGGAACCGCGCAGACGTCCGAGCGCTGGTTGATCGCCGTGGCCGGCTCGCCGGTGGTGACGTCCACGGTGGCCAGGGCCCGGTTCAGCGACGAGATGGGCTTCATCGCGGCACGGACGCGCAGCGGCTCACCGGTGGTGATGCCGCCCTCGAGCCCCCCGGCCCGGTCGGTGACCCGGCGGACGCCGGTCGCCGACGGGATGATCTCGTCGTGCGCCTCGGAGCCGCGGGACCGGGCCTGCTGCCAGCCGTCACCGATCTCCACACCCTTGATCGCCTGGATCGACATCAGCGCGGTGGCCAGTCGGGCGTCGAGCTTGCGGTCCCACTGCACGTGGCTGCCCAGCCCCGGCGGCACCCCGTACGCCAGCACCTCGACCACGCCGCCGAGGGTGTCGGCGGCCTTCTTCGCGGCGTCCACCTCGGCGACCATCAGGGCGCTGGCCTCCGGGTCGAGGCAGCGCAGCGGGTCGGCGTCGATCCGGGCGGCGTCCTGCGGGCTCGGGCGCAGCCCGGACTTCGCGGCAACCGGGCCTAGCTCGACGACGTGCGAGACGATCTCGATGCCGAGCGCCTGCCGGATCAGCGCCTTGGCGACCGCGCCCACGGCCACCCGGGCCGCGGTCTCCCGGGCGCTGGCCCGCTCCAGGATGGGCCGGGCGTCGGTGTGGCCGTACTTCTGCATGCCGGCCAGGTCGGCGTGGCCCGGCCGGGGGCGGGTCAGCGGCGCGTTGCGGGCCTGCCGGGCCAGCTCGTCGGGGTCCACCGGGTCGGCGGCCATCACCGTGCGCCACTTCGGCCACTCGGAGTTGCCCACCCGGATCGCCACCGGGCTGCCCAGGGTGACGCCGTGCCGCAGGCCGCCGAGCACGTCGACCTCGTCCCGCTCGAACGACATCCGGGCGCCACGGCCGTAGCCCAGCCGCCGGCGGGCCAGCTCGTCGGCGATCTCGGTGGTGCTCACCTCGATGCCGGCCGGCACCCCCTCCAGCAGCGCGACGAGGGCGGGACCGTGCGATTCACCTGCAGTCAACCAGCGCAACACAGCGGTCAGTCTGTCACGGCCGGTGGCCGCCCCGACGTGCCGCCCGGCGCGTCCCGCCCTGCGGACGCGGACGTTGACGCGAACCTCGACGTGTGGGAGTGGTCGCTGGAAACTGCTGATGAGCACTGATGGAACGAGTTCATTGGGCTGGGTAGCTGGAAGCGCTACTGCTCGGGCCGCTTCTCACCCCCACCGGCCAGATGTTCGCATCGCGTTGGTCCGAGCGAGCAGGCACCGGGACGGAGGTGGGCGCTTGGTCAAGGTCGAGCCGGGACAACGACGGCGGCCCCGGTGATCGTCGGTCGGCGGTTCCATTTGGCTCCAACGGGTGTGCGAGGGCTCGGACGGAGCTGTCCGCCGCGGGTTGCGGGGTGAGGTCGATCGGGACCCACCTCCCGTCCTGCCGCATCCGGACCGGACCGGCGTGAACCTTCGCCTCGATCTGCCCGTTGGGGTGGGCGACGTACTCAGCCAACTCCGTGTCATGCCGGTGATCCGGACCAGCTGGCCGGTCATCCGGGCGGTGACGAGAGCAGCGATCTCGTCCGGATGCTCAAGTACCTCGGCCGGCTTGGGACGAGGTGCCGCTTCGGCTCGCTAAGCGGGCACCTCGGAGATGCTCGTCACGAGGCTTGCCACCAGGGCGACAGTCGCTGCCCGACCCCACCGAGACCTGACGAATCTTCCCCAGCTGGCGACGATCGCCGATCGGGGGCCGCTGGGCCCAGGCGCCCGCCCCCGCGGCGCTGCCCTGCGCTGGGTGCGCCCGCACCCGCGAGGCGAACTGCTGCCAGGCGTACACCCGCAGGGTGGCCCGGACGTTCACTGCGTCGGCGGGCAGGCCGCGCACCGCGAACTCCAGCAGCGCGTCGCGCTGGCCGTTGCGGTTGCCGTCGCAGAGTCGCGGGCAGCTGGCCAGCGTCGTCTTGACGCCGTTGTCGCCGTCCTGCGCGACCTGCGTGGCGGTGGTGTCCGCCGCCGCGGTCAGCACGATCGGTGACACCTCCGCCGCCGTCAGCGGCATCATCGTGGCCACCACGCCGGCACTCAGGACACTGAGGACGACGGCCTTGCGTCGCTTTCCTGCACCCGGTGCGGCGTGGTCGACTCCGTGCCTGCTCAAGGAACACTCCCTGTCTAGGCGGCGATTACCGGCAGCAGCGTATCGACCGGCGACACTCGTGGCGCGCAGGAAACCGAACCTACGACACGACTTAACCAAAGCATAAGAGAGGTCGCGTACAGGCAAGCAGGGCCGGCAAACGACCTGGCGGCGCGTCGGTTACGCCCACCTGGTCGGCGGACCCGGACGGCGGCGTCGCCCAACTCAGCGCCGGGCCGCGGCGAGCGCCGCACGCATCGCCTCGACCGGCGCGGGCACCCCGGTGAACTGCTCGAACTGGCCCACCGCCTGGGCGAGCAGCAGGTCGAGTCCGGACACCACCGGGCAGCCGGCGGCGAGCGCGGACGCGGCCAGCGGTGTCGGCCACGGATCGTAGAGCGCCTCGAAGAGCACGGTGGACGGTCGCCAGTGAACCGTCCCAGCAAGCGGGTCGGCAACCCCCTTCGGCACGGTCGAGACCACGACGTCGGCACCGGCCCGCGCGGCCGCGTGCTCCCAGGCCACTCCCGTCAGCTCCACCCCGACCGCCGCCGCCACCGGTCGCAGCTCGTCGACCGCCACCGCCCGCCGGGCCACCACGGTCGTGGAGGTCGCACCGAGTCGGGCGGCGGCGGCCAGGGCCGCGCGGGCGGTGCCGCCGGCGCCGAGCACGGTGACGCTGGCGCCGGGCGTCACCCCGGCCACGGTGAGCACCTGGACCATGCCCGCGACGTCGGTGTTGTCCGCGTACCAGGAGCCGTCGGGCCGGCGTACCAGCGTGTTGGCCGCGCCGACGGCGACCGCGACCGGCGACGCCTCCGCGGCCACCGCGAGCGCCGCCTCCTTGCCCGGCATGGTCACCGACAGCCCGGCCCACTCCGGACCGAGACCGGCGACGAGGTCCGACAGCTCCGCCGCCGCGCACTCGATCCGGGTGTACGACCACCCGACCAGCCCGGCCGCCGTGTAGCCAGCGGTGTGGATCACCGGGGAGAGGGAGTGCGCGATCGGCTTGCCCACCACCGCCGCCCGTCGTCGCAGCGTCATCAGATGATGCCGGCCTCCCGAGCCTTGGCCTTATTGCGCTCGTGCTGCTCGGACGTCTCGGCGAACTCGGAGTGGCCCTGCTTGTCGATCGCCACGAAGAAGACCCACTTGCCCGGTGGCGGATCCATCGCACCTGCCAAGGCTTCCTTGCCTGGGTTGTTGATCGGGGTGGGGATCAGGCCCCGCAGCTTGCGGTTGTAGGGGTTCTTCGGGTCGGTCAGCTCGGCTTCCGTCATGTCCGCGGACCTCTTGGTCGGTTTGCCGATCGACTCCAGGTAGTAGTTGACCGTGACGTCCATCTCCAGGCAGTTGCAGGGGAACTCCCCGTACACCCGGTTGTAGGCCACCCGGGCGACCTTGCCCAGGTCGTCTTTGTTGCCCGCCTCGGCCTGGGCCAGCGAGGACACGATCAACGCCTCGTACGGGCTGACCTTGCGTTCCTTCTGCACCCGATCGGCGAACTTCATCTCGCCGGTCACCGACAGGAAGTTGTCCACCATGAGCTTGAGGATGCTCTCCGCGGTGGCCTTGGGCGGGATCTCGTACGTGTCCGGGTAGAGGAAGCCCTCGACGGACTTGACGACCTTCTTGCCGTCGTCGCGCTTGAACCACCATTCCGGGACGCCGAGCCCCTCCGGGTCCTTCGCGGCGGCCTGGAAGTCCTTGACCGGGATCTTGGTCTTCTCGGAGAGCAGCTTGTAGATGTTCAAGCTGGTGCGGCCCTCGGGGATGGTCAGGCCGTTGACGATCTTGTTCTTCAGGTCGAGCATCGCGGTGACGGCGCTCGCGCCGCTCATCTGCTTGCGCAGCTTGTACGTGCCCGGCTGGATGTTCTTGCTGCGCGAGTTCGCCTCGGCGGCCTCGACGAACGCCTTCTGGCTCTTCACCACGTCGGCGGCGACCAGCGCGTCGGCCATGTCGGCGAGCAGTGCGCCCTGCTTGATCTCGACGGTGACCTCACCGGCGCCGGCGCCGTCGTAGTCCGGGGTGACGAAGTAGTTCTGGATCCGGTCGAAGCCGTAGAAGGCTCCGCCGCCGATGCCGCCCAGCAGGAACAGGGCCAGCAGCAGGGCCAGGAATGTCTTGCCCCGACCCCCGGACCCGCCCTTGCGCTTGCGGACGAAGCCGTGCCGGTGCCGACCCTTCTGCCCCCGCTCCGGCTCGTCGAACCCAAGATCCAGATCGTCGATCATTACGTCCGCCTCCGCTGCGCGTCCAGCCAGCTCTGCAGAATCTCCACTGCGGCCGCCTGATCGACAACCGCACGTTGACGCTTGCCCCGAACGCCACGCTCGGCAAGCCTACGAGAAGCGACCACGGTCGACATCCTCTCGTCAGTGAGCGTTACCGGGACGGGCGCTATCACATCGACCAGTCGGTCAGCGTACGCCTTCACGTGGACAGCGGCCGGGCCGTGCTTCCCGGCGAGATTGACCGGAAGGCCGACGACAACCTGGACGGCCTCGTGCTCGGCCACCAGCGCCGCCAGCTCGGCGAGGTCGCTCGGCACCGCGTCCGGCGCCGCGGTCAGGTCGCGGGCCAGGGTGACCAGCGGTACCGCCAGCACGCCGTCCGGGTCCGAGCGGGACACCCCCACCCGGACCTGACCGACATCCACCCCGATCCGCACCCCACGCGTCAGCTCAGTCACCGACCGTCACCCCTGGGCCCGAACGAACCAGGGCGGACCGATCGGCCCGCCCTGGTCGAACAATGGTCGTCCATCACGCCTCGGTGACCGCCTTCTCGACGGTGAGCAACAGGTTCGGCGCCTCGGCCGCCGGCAGGCCGCCGCCCTGGGCCAGATCGGGGCTGCCCCCGCCGCGCCCGGAGAACGCCGCCTTCACCAGATCCGAGGCGGCCAGGCCCCGACTGCGAGCGGCCTGGTTGACCGCCACCACCAGGGACGCCTTGCCGTTCGCGCGAGCCGCCACCGCGACCACCGCCGGCCGCGACGGGTCGATCTTGCCGCGGATCTCCTGGGCCAGCGTCCGCACATCGTTGCCGGCCGCGCCCTCCGGCGCCTCGGTGCCCACGTACGCCACCCCGCGCACGTCCCTGGCCTGCGCGGCGAGCGCCGCCGCCCCGCCCAGCACCAGCTGGGCGCGCAGCTTCTCCAGCTCCTTCTCCGCGTCCCGGAGCTGGGTGACGGTCTGCTCCACCCGGTCGGCGACCTGGTCGTTCGGCACCCGGTACAGCTCGGCCAGGCGGGAGACCAGCAGATGCTCGCGGGCCAGGAAGCCGAAGGCGTCCATGCCGACCAGCGCCTCGACCCGACGGACGCCGGAGCCGATCGACGACTCGGAGAGGATCTTCACCAGGCCGAGCTGCGCCGAGCGGGCCACGTGCGTGCCGCCACACAGCTCCCGGGCGTAGTCGCCCACCTCGACGACCCGCACCTCCTCGCCGTACTTCTCACCGAAGAGCGCCATCGCCCCGATCCGCCGCGCCTCGTCCAGCGACGTGATGAAGGCGTGCACCTCCAGGTCGGCCAGGAGCACCTCGTTGACCTGCTGCTCCACGTCGTGCAGCACGCTCGGCGACACACCGGTCGGGGTGTTGAAGTCGAACCGCAGGCGGCCCGGCGCGTTCAGCGAACCCGCCTGGGTAGCCGAGTCGCCGAGGAAGTTGCGCATGGTCTGGTGCACCAGGTGGGTCGCGGTGTGCGACCGGGAGATCGCCCGCCGCCGGGTGGCGTCGATCTCCGCGAAGCCGGTCTCGCCTGCACGCACCTCACCCCGGATCACCCGGGCCCGGTGCACGATCAGGCCGGGCACCGGCTGCTGCACGTCGAACACCTCGATCTGACCACCGCCCACGGTGATCATGCCCTGGTCGGGCTGCTGACCACCGCCCTCGGCGTAGAACGGGGTCGTGTCGAGCACCAGCTCGATGGTGTCGCCCTCGGTCGCCGCCTGGCGCGGGCCGTCCTCGCCGAGCAGCGCCCGCACCCGCGACTCGCGCGCCACCTCGCTGTACCCGGTGAACGTCACCGGGCCGTCCGCGTCGAGCACCGACCGGTACGCCGACACGTCGGTGTGCCCGGTCTTGCGGGCCTGCGCGTCCGCCTTCGCCCGGGTCCGCTGGTCGGCCATCAGCCGGCGGAAGCCCTCGCCGTCGACGCGAAGGCCCTGCTCCGCGGCGATCTCCAGGGTCAGGTCGATCGGGAAGCCGTACGTGTCGTGCAGCTGGAACGCCTTCGCCCCGGACAGCGCCGCGCCGCCCGCGGTGCGGGTCTCGGCGATCGCCGTGTCCAGGATCGTGGTGCCGGCGCGCAGCGTCGACAGGAAGGCTTCCTCCTCGGCGTACGCGTACTGTGAGATGCGGTCGAAGTCGGTCGCCAGCTCCGGGTACGACGGCGCCATGCAGTCCCGGGCCACCGGCAGCAGCTCAGGCAGCGCCCGCTCCTGCCAACCGAGCAACCGGATCGACCGGATCGCCCGGCGCACGATCCGACGCAGCACGTAACCGCGCCCCTCGTTGCTCGGGGTCACGCCGTCGCCGATCAACATCAGCGCGGTCCGCACGTGATCCGCGATCACCCGCAGCCGGACGTCGTCCGGGTGCGACTCGCTGGCCACGTGGCCGGAGTGCGCGCCGTAGCGCTTGCCGGTCAGCTCAGCCGCCCGGGCCAGGATCGGCCGGACCTCGTCGATCTCGTAGAGGTTGTCGACGCCCTGCAGGATCGAGGCCATCCGCTCCAGGCCCATGCCGGTGTCGATGTTCTTCGCCGGCAGGTCACCCAGGATCGGGTAGTCGTCCTTGGTGGTGCCCGGACCCCGCTCGAACTGCATGAAGACGAGGTTCCAGAACTCCATGTAGCGGTCCTCGTCGACCGCCGGGCCGCCCTCGCGGCCGTACTCCGGGCCCCGGTCGTAGAACAGCTCCGAGGACGGGCCGCACGGCCCGGGAATGCCCATCGACCAGAAGTTGTCCGCCTTGCCCCGGCGGACGATCCGCGCGGCCGGCACGCCGATCGAGCGCCAGATCTCGAACGCCTCGTCGTCGTCGAGATAGATGGACGGCCAGACCCGCTCCGGGTCGAGGCCGTACCCGCCCTGGTCCTGCGGCTTGGTGATCAGCTCCCAGGCGAGCGGGATCGCCCCCTCCTTGAAGTAGTCACCGAAGGAGAAGTTGCCGTTCATCTGGAAGAACGTGCCGTGACGGCTGGTCTTGCCGACCTCGTCGATGTCCGGGGTGCGGATGCACTTCTGCACGCTGACCGCCCGCTGGTACGGCGGGGTCTGCTGGCCCAGGAAATAGGGGACGAACTGCACCATACCGGCGTTGACGAACAGCAGGTTCGGATCGCTGATGGCGGGCAGCGGAGCGGACGGCACCACGGCGTGGCCGTTCGCCTCGAAGTGGGCGAGGTACCGCCGCTTGATCTCCGCCGTCTTCATCGCTGGTGTTCCTCCGGAAAGATTTCTCGATCACCGATCCGCGGGTCCTCCCGCAACTCGGCGAACTGGTCGTCGAACGCCTCACCCTGGGCGAACGCCTGGTGGATCTCCTGCTCGCGCTCGGCCATCCCAACCCGAACGTCCTCCACGAAGCTACGCAGCGATTCGACCAGCCCGCCAGCGGATTCCGACAACGTGCTGGCGATGCCGGCCGGGGTGTACGCCTGCGCGGTCCGGGTCGCCTTGCGGACCACCACCACGCCGACGGCCAGACCGATGCCGAGCCAGAACAACCGCCTCATGTCTCGCTACCTCCTGGTGGACCGGCCGGTCAGTGGTTGCCGCGCCGGGCGGCCCGCCGCTGCTGCTTGATGGTGTCGCGCACCTCGCGCTCGGTCTCGGCGTGCCGGCGGCTGGCGGCGGCACGGCGCACGCCGTAGCCGAACGCGGCCACCTTGACCAGCGGGTTCGCGGCCGCGGCGGAGACCACGGTGGCCAGGTTGGCGACGTTCGCGGTGACGTTCTGCGCGTGGCTGGTCATCGTGTCGACCTTCGCCAGCTGGAGGTTCACGCCGTCGAGCGAGGTCTGCACCTGCTCCAGGGCGGTGTTGACGTTCTTCACCGTGGTGTTCACGTCACCGAGCAGCGGCGCGGTCCGATCGTTGAGGTCGTTGATCATCCGGGTGGTGGCGTCCACCGTGTGCCGCAGCCGCAGGATGGGCAGCGTCAGGATGAGCACCAGCACCGCGAACGCGCACGCCGCGACCAGCGCCGCAACCTCACCAATGTCGCCCACGCCTGTCCTCCTCAAGCAGAGTTCCTCAGGACCCGACGCCCCCGGAACACACAACCGTGGTACCCGTATCGGGCCCGCCGAGCCGTCACCGGTCAGCGGCAGCGGGGCTCGGGCCCGCCAGCCCCAGACCCTACCGTCCGTGATGGAGACCCGCTCACGACGGTGAGGGCGTCAACTCACCCAGCGGGTCCGCGCTGACGGTCGGGAACGGATCCTCTCCGGTCAGTGACGGATCGGTGCTCGGCTGTGGCCTGGTCCGCTCGTCGTCGATCGCGTTGCGTACCTTCACCGACACCAACGAGCCGGCGCACTCCGCCGCAGCGGCCGACGGCTCGGGAGACGGCACGACCGCCGGTTTGTTGTCGACCGGCGGCGGCACGCAGGTCGGCTCGCGTACCCACAGGTCGAGGGTCAGCTCGTCACGACGCCAGCAGGTGTAGCTGCCCTTCGTCTCCGGCTCCGGGCAGCGGGCCACCTTCCACGGTTGCCAGCCGTCCTGGCGCAGCGCGCTCTCGTAGACCCGCGCCGTCTCCTCCGGCGACTTCTCCGAGGTGACGGTGCGCTCGCGCAGCCGGCAGTCGAGCAGGCACCAGCGGCTGCCACTGACGTCGTCGACCGTCTTCGCGGCGGCCCAGCCCGGCACGTTCAGCTGGTCCAGGTTGTCGAAGACCGGGTCACGGCTCAGCGTACGGATGCCGAAGAAGAGCGGCACCGCACCGAGCAGCACGATGCTGACCAGCGCCAGCACCGCCGCCCGCAGGCGGCGACGCTCGCGCGACTGCCGGCGCGCCTCGGACCGGCCACCCGGGGCAGCGTCGTCGTCGGACACGTCCCGGCCGGGCGCGCGCAGCGCGGGCCCGGCGGTCGGCTCGGGCGCCGGCCGGTCCACCGCGCCAGCCGGCGGGGGCACCACGGCGGCGGCCCGCGCCACGCCGACGGGCTCGCCCGCGCGGCCGGGTGGCGGCACCGGAGCGACGCCGGTCGGTTCGGGGCGGCCGGGCTCCCGGTGCGGCGGCAGCGCACGGCCGGCGGCGCGGTCCGCCGGCGCGGGCCGAACGGGCGCACCGGCGCGGGCCACCCCGGGTACAGCGGGACCGCTGCCGGGCTCGCCGCCCGCTCGCTCGTCGCCACCGGGCGGCTGTGCGGCGCCGGGCGGGCGGACAGCGGCACGGGCCGGGCCGTCCGGGCGGGCGGCGCCCCGGGCGGCAGGCTCGACGCCGGGGGCGGTCCGGGGCGGTCCGTCGGGGCCACGCCGGCCGGCGCCCGAGACCGGCGCGTCGCCGGGGGCGGGTCGGGCCCGGCCCGGCGGGGTGGAGCGGGCGGCGCCCCGGGGCGGTGCGCCGGGACCGGCTGGAGCGCCACCAGGTGCCGGCCGCCCGCCGCCGGCGGGACCGGCGTACGGGTCGTCGCCGCGGTTGCCCGCCGCGCCGGGTCGCCCCGGGCCGGCGGGCACGTCGTTGCCGGGCTCCGCCGACGGGCGGCGGCGTCGACCGTTGGGGTCCGGGGTGTTCGCCGGAGCGCCCCGACGGCCGGCGGGCCGCTCGCCAGCGGCCGGTGGATAGTTCGGGCTCCCGCTCGGCTGCTCACCGGTGGACTCGGGCGTGCCCGGCCGGGCGGCACGGCGACCGGTGGGGGCATTCGCGCCCGGGTCGGGCGGCGGACCGGCGGGCCGGCGGCCGGCGCGCGGCGCGACCGGGTCCGGCACGGCGAGCGGGCCGGGTGAACCGCCGGTGACATCCGGACCCGCGGGCGGCGCCGGACGGCGTTCCGCGGCGGGCGGGGTGCCGCCTCGCCGGTTGACCACCGGCAGGGCGGGGTCGGTGTGCGGCAGGCGGCCGGCCTGGCGCAGCCAGTCGGCTGGCCGCTCCGGGCGCTCCGCCCGGGGCTCGCCGCCGGCCGGCGCGCGTCGGCCCTGCTCGTCCGGGACGGCCCGGCGCCGCCCGGTGCCGCCCGGACCGACGGTGGGCGTGCCGCCGGTGTGACCGGTGGACGCGTCGGGCAGTGCCGGCGCGTTGCCCGATCGGGGCACCACCGGCGCGGCGGGCTCGGCGGCGCGACGGCGACCGCCGGCGGCCGGACGGGCGGGCGCCGCGGGCCCGCGGCCGGACGGCTCCGGTGCGCCTGGGTCGACCGGGCCGGGGCGACGCCGGGCGGTGCGCGGGTCACGGTCGACGGCGGGATCGGGTCGCAGGCCATCGGGGACCGGCGGCGTTGCGCCGGCCGGTGTGGCGCCGGGCCGGGCCGGGCCGGCCGCGGCGGCAGCCCGGGCCGGATCGGGCGCAGGGCCGGCCGCGCGCCGGCCGGCAGGGCCGCCGTCGGTGGGCAGCGGGCGGCCCGGTTCGGTCGGCTCCGGGGCCGGTCGGCGGCCCTGCGGCGCGGCGTCCGGGCGGCGCAGTGGCGGCATCGCGTCCGCCCGGCCGGCCGGCGCGGCGGCGGCCGGCCTACGGCCGGTCTGAGGAGCGCCTGAGGTCGGTGGGCCGGCGGGTGCGCCGGGCGGGACGGCCGCCGGACGGGGCCGGGTCGGGCCGGCCGGCGCGCCGGACGTCGGGCGGGTCCCGGGTGGGCCCGCCGGATCACCGCCGACCGGTCGGGCGACGGTGGGTGGAGCCGGCGGCGGCACGGCGCCACGGGGCCCGGTGCCGGGCACCGGCACCGCACCGCGGCGCGGCGGCTGACCGGGGACGGCGGCGCCGGCAGCGGGCCGGGGTCGGTCGGTGGCGGGCCGCTCGTCCGGCCGGCGGCCCGGCTGCGGCGGCGCCTCGCCCGGCCACGGTCCGTCCGGCGGCGGCACCGGCGCGCCCCCGCGCGGGCCGGTGGGCTCGGCCGGGGCACCGTCGGGGCCCAGCTCGCCGCGCTGCTGCTTGGCCGAGCGCAGGTCGTCGATCCAGCCGAACTCCTCACCGCGTACCGGTGCCTCCGGCTCGGCCTCGGCCCGGCCTCGACCCCAGCGGCGCCCCTTGGCGCGGGAATCGCGCCGCTCGTCCGGGCCCTCGTCCGGGCGGTCCGCACCACGCGACTTCACTGTTGACCCTCTCCTGCGGCGTTCATGCCGCTGTCCTGCATCGCGCCGGGACCAGGCGTGCCCGTCGCGGGACGACCGTTCTCGTCGGCAAGCGCCGGCGCGGTCTGCGCCGTTACGGACGATCCGACCGGCGGGGCCGCCGGAGCCGGCAGCCCGCGCACGATCCGGCGCAGCAACGGCAGCCGGGTGGCCACCGACCGCTCCGCCCCGTGTGGGCTGGGCCGGTAGTAGTCGGTGCCCACCAGGTCGTCCGGGACGTACTGCTGGGTGAGCACGCCGCGCTGGTCGTCGTGCGGGTAGCGGTAGCCGGTGCCGTGGCCCAGCCCCCGGGCGCCGGCGTAGTGCGCGTCGCGCAGCCCGCGCGGCACCGGCCCGCCCTTGCCGGCCCGGACGTCGGCGATGGCGGCGCCGATGGCGGTGGTCGCCGAGTTCGACTTGGGCGCGGTCGCCAGGTGGATCACCGCCTGGGCCAGGTTGAGCTGCGCTTCCGGCAGACCGACGTACTCGACGGCGTGCGCGGCGGCGGTGGCCACGCTCAACGCGGCCGGGTCGGCCATGCCCACGTCCTCGCTGGCGAAGATGACCAGCCGGCGGGCGATGAACCGGGCGTCCTCCCCGGCGACCAGCATCCGGGCCAGCCAGTGCACTGCGGCGTCCACGTCCGAACCGCGCATGCTCTTGATGAACGCGCTGACCACGTCGTAGTGGGCGTCGCCGTCGCGGTCGTAGCGCACCGCCGCCACGTCGACCGCCTGCTCGGCGGTGGCGAGGTCGATCCGTCCGGCGCCGAGCGCCGTGGCGGAGGCCGCCGCCGCCTCCAGCGCGGTCAGCGCCTTGCGGACGTCACCGGCGGCGAGCCGGACCAGGTGGTCCTCGGCCTCGGCGGCGAGGGTGAGCACGCCGCCCAGGCCGCGCTCGTCGGCGACGGCACGGCGGAGCAGCCCTCGCACGGCGTCGTCGTTCAGCGGTTGCAGAGTGAGCAGCACACACCGCGACAGCAGTGGGGAGATGACGGAGAAGTACGGGTTCTCGGTGGTCGCGGCCAGCAGCGTGACCGTACGGTCCTCGACGGCGGCGAGCAGGGAATCCTGCTGGGTCTTGCTGAACCGGTGCACCTCGTCGATGAAGAGCACGGTCTGCGGGCCGCCCGAGCGGCGCTGGCGGCGGGCCGTCTCGATCACCGCCCGGACGTCCTTGACCCCGGCGGAGAGCGCCGACATGGCGACGAACCGGCGGTCGGTGGCCGCGGCCACCAGGTGCGCGATGGTCGTCTTGCCGCTGCCCGGCGGTCCCCAGAGGATCACCGACATCGGGGCGCCGCCGGAGACCAACTGCCGCAGCGGCGCACCGGGGGCGAGCAGGTGGTCCTGCCCGACCAGCTCGTCGAGGTTCGCCGGGCGCATCCGGACGGGCAGGGGCGAATCGTCCGCTACCGGAGTGAAGCCGTCGACACCGGCGGGACCGGCGGGCGCGCTGCGCGGCCCGGCGGGTGCACCGAGGGAGAAGAGAGCGTCGGACTCCATCACGAAGACAGTACCGGGCCGGGCCCGCGACGCCGGAATCGCGCCGCGAGCCGGGCAACCCGTGATCGGTTCCGGTCAGCCACGACCAGGGCGCCGACCCCGGTACCAGCGGCCGCCGCCACCGCCGCGCGGGCCGCTGCCCACGCCACCCAGGTAGAGCGCGAGCAGGAACAGCCCGAGGAGCACGAGAGTGTTCCAGTTGAACAGGTCAGGCGCCCCGAAGTTCGTGTCGAGCAGGTCGATCAGCAGGGCGAAGCCAAAGACGATGGCCGCGAGAATGGCGAGCATGTCGGTCCTCCGGTGGGGGTTCCCAGTAGGTCGGCGCGTGATGTACCCAATCGGTCGACCCGTCAATCTCCACCGTGGATCCGGGCAGTCACCCCGACCCGGCGCGGTCCTCCGTTCCCCGGCTCCTAGGCTGGACGCCATGATCATCGACGACCAGGTGCTCCACGACCGGGCCGACGTCCTGGCCGCCGCCGGCCACCACCCGTTCGCCCGGCACGCGCTCTGGCGCGGCGCGCCGGCACGCGGCTACCGGCGCGACGGCGCGGTGCTCTGGTTGTTGCCGCCCGAGCGCGGTCCTGGCGCGGACGCGATCGGTCCCGCCGGACCGGTGCTCGACATGGTCGTCGCGCTGGTCGCCGACGGGGTGCTGCGGCCGGAGCATCGGATGCACCTGCCCCGGCTCGATCCCGACCTGGTGGCCGGCCGGCTGGCGGTGGCCGAGCACGTCGACTGGGACTTCCACTGGACCGTCGTGGCGCCGCCGACGCAGCCGGGTGAGCAACGGGTCGTCCGGCTCACCGAGGCCGACCATCCGGCGCTCGACGCGCTGATCGACGAGGCGTTCCCGAACACCACCTCCCGGCCGGGTGATCCACGGGTGGTCGACTGGTACGGCATCCGGGCCGGTGGTCGGCTCGTGGCGTGCGGCGCGGACCGCAGCCGGGGTGACATCGGTTTCCTGGCCGGCCTGACCGTGGCTCCCGACCAGCGGGGACGCGGGTGGGGCGCGGCGCTGACCGCCGCGATGACCCGCGCGCTACTGGCCCGCCACGACACCGTCGGGCTCGGCGTCTACCCCGACAACGTCGGGGCGGTACGCCTCTACCGGCGGCTCGGCTTCACCAACACCCACCACCTCACCTCGATCCGCCTTGCCTGAGCGCGCCCCTGCCTAACGGCTGGCGTGCTGCTCGGCGGGTACGGGAGCCAGGGGCGGGTCGGTCGGGTCCGCGGCGATCCGGCGGCCTGCCCGCCAGGCGGGCAGGTAGAGCGGTGCGGCGACGGCCAGCACCACCGCGCCGACCACCATGGCGGTGCCCACACTGGTCGCGGCGGCGAGCGCCGTCAGCACCACCCCGCCGAGCGCGCCGGCCGGCTGCGCCATCATCGAGTTCAGCGAGAGCACGCTGGTCCGGTACGGGCCGTCGACCTGCCGGTGCAGCAGTCCGCTGTGCAGCGGGTTCGACGCGCCGTGCACGGTGTAGCAGGCCAGGTAGGCCAGGAGCACCCCGATGGGTCCGGCGAACAGGCCCATCCCGACCACCGTGATGCCCTGAAGGATGCGCAGCAGGGCCGCGCCCGGCGCGGCGCCGAGCCAGCGCAGCAGCAGCGGTGTCAGCGCCGCGCCGGCCGCCGAGGCGAGCCAGGCGGCCGAGTTGGCCGGCCCGAGCAGCGCGGCGGCACGTTCGGGATCGCCGACCACCTCGGCGAGCCGGACCGGGAGCAGCGACTCGAAGGTGACCATGCCGAAGCCCCAGAACAGCTCCACCGCGACCAGGGCCAGCAGCACCCGGGACCGGCGCAGCAGCCCGACCGCCTCGCCGATCATCCGGGGCGCCTGGACGACCGAGGCCCGCAGTGCCGCCGCTCCGGTGGCCGGGCGCTGCTCCACCAGCAGGACGAGCAGGGCGACAAGCGCCGCCGCCTGGGCGAGGATGGCGACCAGCACGGGCAGCGTGAGCGCGCTGACCGGCCCGATCGGGCCGAGTGCGACCAGGCCGCCGCTGAGCAGCGCGCCGGCGCCGATGGACAGCCCGGCGACGGTGCCGGCGTGGCCGAGCCCGCGCTCGTACTCCGCCTCGGGGTCGGCGGCCACGGTGGCGTCGACGTACCAGGACTCCAACGGGCCGCTGTCCAGCGCCCGGTAGATCCCCTGCAACGCCCAGACCGCGAAGAACAGCACGAACGAGTTCGCCACCGCGAACAGGGACAGCGAGACGAGGTTGAGCGCTCCGGCGGCGAGCAGCACCGGTCGGCGGCCGAGGGCGTCGGCGAGCCCGCCGGTGGGCAGTTCCAGCGCCAGCACCAGCAGCCCCTGCGCGGTGCCGACCAGGCCGATCTGTGGCAGCGACAGGCCGCGCTCCTGCATCAGCAGGATCATCACCGGGATCATCAGACCGGTGGGCAGCCAGCGCAGGCCGTAGAGCGTGAGGTAGCGACGCCGGACCTGGCGTACGGTCAGCGCGCTCACCGGAGGCCCTCGCGCAACGGGTAGGCGGCCAGGAAGACCTGCACCGGGCGGGCCTGCGGGTCGGCGGTGTCGACGGAGTCGGCCTCGCGGTGATACCGCTCCAGCACCTGCCACACCTCCGCCTGGAGTTCCTTCAGCCGGTCCGGCGGGATGGTCATGAAGATGTCGCCCATGCCGATGGCGTCCCGCCAGGCGACGGACCACTCGTGCTGGGTGGTGAACCAGCGTTCGGCGGTCTCGGCGAGGAGGCGTACCTGGTCGCCCTGGATCCACTCGATCGCGGCCCGGGCGTCGGGGTCGTCGTCGAAGTCGGTCGGCTCCCAGTTCGTGACGTCGTGCGCCGCCTGCCACCAGCGCTGCCGTCCGCTGCCCCGGTCGGGATCCTCGGTGACCAGACCGACCTCGGCGAGCTGGCGCAGGTGGTAGCTGGTCGCGCCGGTGTTGGTGCCGAGCAGTTCCGCCAGGGTGGTGGCGGTGGCGGGCCCGTTCACCCGCAGGGCCCCGAGGAGCCGCATCCGCAGCGGGTGCGCCAGCACCCGGACCTGCCGTTTGTCGATCCGCACCTCGCGCGGCGCCGGCCGGGGCGCCTCTTCGTCATCCGCCATGACTGCACACTATCTCTGCACACTTCCTATGCACAAGAGTTGTGCATAGGAAGTGTGCATTCGTGGGGCGGCGGCTCAGCGGGCCAGGAACTCGCGCACCCCGCGCAGCCGGGTACGCAGCAGACCGGCGGCACGGGCGCAGTCCAGGCGGACGTCGCCGGGCCCGGCCAACCCTGCGGCGGCGCTGGTGGTGGTCTTCAGCCCGGCCGAATCGAGATCGAACCGCTCGGCGACCAGCAGACCCAGCTCGGCACGGCTGACCGCGTCCGCGCCGGCCACGTTCAGCGGCCCGGCGTACGTGCCGTCGACCAGCTCCAGCACGGCGTCGGCCAGGTCGGTGACGTCGACCGGGCAGCGGATCATGTCGGTGAACAGGGTGACCCGCCCGGCGAGCGCCTCCCGGCAGAGCTCGATCTGCTTGCTGCCCTCCCCCAGGATCAGCGAGGTACGCACCAGCGCCGCACCGGGATCGACCGCCCGCACGGCGGTCTCGGCCGCCGCCTTCGCTGCCCCGTACGCGTTCACCGGGCTCGGCGGCTCGTCGTCGCCGTACGGCTCGGCCCGGCCGCCGTGCAACGCGTCGCTGGACATGTGGACCAGCCGGGCGCCCACCTCCGCCGCGGCGACCGCCACGTGCGCAGCCCCGTCGGCGGTGACCGTCCAGTCGTCGTACCGGTAGGGGGTGGAGACCACCGCGTCCGGGCGCACCTCGGCCACCAGCGCGCGCACGGCGGCCCGGTCGGTCACATCCAGCCGGCGCACCGCGACACCCGGCGTGGTGATGTCGCCGGAGTGGCACGTGCCCACCACCGACCATCCAGCGCCCGAAGCCCGCCGGCACACCTCCCCGCCCAGAAACCCACTGGCCCCCACCACGAGCACCCGCATGCCACCACTCCCCCGTCGACGATCAAGAGGTTTGCGTCATCCCGACCGAGCGATGATGACGCAAACCTCTTGATCAACCAAGCAGGTGCAGGGTGGGTCGGTCAGACCGGGTCGGCGACCGGGGCGGCGGGACCGGCGGTGCCGGTGTGCGCGGTGGCCGGGGGCTTCGGCTTGGCGTCGACGCCGGCCTCGGTGCGCTGCTGCGCGGTGATCGGCGTCGGTGCGCCGGTCAGCGGGTCGAAGCCGCCACGGGTCTTCGGGAACGCGATCACCTCGCGGATCGAGTCCGCGCCGGCGAGCAGCATGCAGACCCGGTCCCAGCCGAACGCGATGCCGCCGTGCGGCGGGGCGCCGTACTTGAACGCCTCCAACAGGAAGCCGAACTTGTCCTGCGCCTCCTCGGGGGTGATGCCGAGCAGGTCGAAGACCCGCTTCTGCACGTCGCCCCGGTGGATACGGATCGACCCACCGCCGATCTCGTTGCCGTTGCAGACGATGTCGTACGCGTACGCCAGCGCCCGGTCCGGCGCCTCCTCGAACTTGTCCACCCACTCGGCGTTGGGCGAGGTGAACGGGTGGTGCACCGCCGTCCAGCCGCCCTCGTCCGTGCGCTCGAACATCGGCGCGTCGACCACCCAGCAGAACGCCCAGGCGCTCTCGTCGATCAGCCCGGCCCGCTTGGCGATCTCGACCCGGGCGGCGCCGAGCAGCTCCTGCGCCTCCCGGGTGGTGGCGCTGGCGGCGAAGAAGACCGCGTCGCCCGGCTTGGCGCCGACCGTGTCGGCGAGCCCGGCGAGGTGCTCGGCGGAGAGGTTCTTGGCCACCGGGCCGCGTGCCTCGCCGGTCTCGGCGTCCAGCACCACGTACGCCAGGCCGCGCGCGCCACGCGCCTTCGCCCAGTCCTGCCAGCCGTCCAGCTCCTTGCGGCTCTGCGCCGCGCCACCCGGCATCACCACCGCGCCGACGTAGCCGCCCGCGTCGATCGCCCCGGCGAAGACCCGGAACTCGGTGCCGCGCAGGTAGTCCGTCAGCTCGGTCAGCTCGACGCCGTAGCGCAGGTCCGGCTTGTCCGAGCCGTAGCGGGACATCGCGTCGTGCCAGGTGATCCGCGGGATCGGCTGGCTGATCTCGTGCCCCGCCAGGTCCTTCCAGAGCGTCGAGACGATCGCCTCGCCGAGGTCGATCACGTCGTCCTCGGTGACGAAGGACATCTCGATGTCGAGCTGGGTGAACTCCGGCTGCCGGTCGGCGCGGAAGTCCTCGTCCCGGTAGCAGCGGGCGATCTGGTAGTACCGCTCCATGCCGCCGACCATCAGCAGCTGCTTGAACAGCTGCGGCGACTGCGGCAGCGCGTACCAGCTGCCCGGCTGGAGCCGGACCGGGACCAGGAAGTCGCGGGCGCCCTCGGGCGTCGACCGGGTCAGCGTCGGCGTCTCGATCTCCAGGAAGTCCCGCTCGTGCAGCACGCCCCGGGCGAGCTGACTGGCGCGCGAGCGCAGCCGCAGCGCGCTCGCCGGGCCACTGCGGCGCAGGTCCAGGTAGCGGTACTTGAGCCGGATGTCGTCACCGGCCTCGATCTGGTCGTCCACCGGCAGCGGCAGCGGCGCCGCCTCGGAGAGCACCTCCAGCTCGACGGCGGTCACCTCGACCTCACCGGTGGGCAGCTCCGGGTTCTCGTTGCCGGCCGGCCGGCGGGTCACCTCGCCGGTGACCTTCACGCAGAACTCGTTGCGCAGCGCGTGCGCGTCCTCCTCGCGGAACACCACCTGGACCACGCCGGAGCCGTCGCGCAGGTCGACGAAGATGACGCCGCCGTGGTCGCGCCGACGGGCCACCCACCCGGCGAGCGTCACCGTCGTGCCGGCGTCCGTCGCGCGCAAGCTTCCGGCATTGTGGGTACGGATCACGGCTGGCAACTCCTCATCGTGGAACAGTCCTCACCGGCATTCTGTCAGGGGCGGCAGTCGTTGTTCCGGGGCACCCGGCAGGCCGGGTGATCTGTCGGTGGGCAGCGCGGCGAACCCCGGTTCGCGGGCCGCCGCGACGGTTAACGTGGCCGAATGCGCGCCGTACCGAACTGGGCCGTCGCCACGGCCGCGGCCGCACCCGTGCTGCTGGCGACCGGTTGGACGGTGGCGCAGGCCCGGCAGCCCGCCGGGTACGACCCGATCCGGGACACCATCAGCGAGCTGGCGGGGCAGGACGCCACCGACGCCTGGATCATGATCACCTGTCTGGTGCTGCTCGGCTGCTGCTACCTGGCGGTGGCCGCCGTGCTGCACGCGGCCGGGCTGCCCAGCCGCTTCCTGCTCGCGATCGGTGGTGTGGCCACCATCGCGCTGGTCGCCTTTCCCCGGCCGCCGGTGGGCGGTTCGCTCAGCCACGGCATCGCGGCGACGGTGGCCGTCCTCGCCCTGGTGCTGTGGCCGGCCGGCACGGCGCTGCGGCTGCCGCGCGGCCCGAACGCCGCGCACCCGGAGGCTCCGCAGCCGCCGTGGGCGTTCCGCCGAACCGTGGGGTTGAGCGCCACGCTCGCGCTGCTCGCCCTCTTCGCCTGGAGCGCGTTCGAGGTGACCAGCGGATCCCGGACCGGGTTGGCCGAGCGGGTGACGGCGGTGGCCGTGTCGCTCTGGCCGTTGCTGGCGGTCATCTCGGCCCGGCAGGCGCATCTGGCGTGGGCCACCGCTGGTGCCACATCCGTCGGTCCGGCCCTGCCGGCGGCTGGTGTCGTACCCCCGGATCCCCTGCGACCAGCGGACGGGCCCGATCGGCTCGCGTGAGGCGGGCCCCACACGCGGCGCGGGCCGCCGGAGGACTCCGGCGGCCCGCGGGCGGTGGATCGATCAGAAGACGCTGACGCCGTAGCGGCTCAGCGCCTCGGTGACCGGCTGGAAGTAGGTGGTGCCGCCGGTGCGGCAGTTGCCGCTACCGCCGGAGGTCATGCCCAGGGCGGTGCCGCCGCTGAACAGCGAGCCGCCGCTGTCGCCCGGCTCGGCGCAGACGTTGGTGCGGATCAGGCCGGAGACCGAGCCCTCGGCGTAGTTCACCGTGGCGTTGGTCGCGTTCACCGAGCCGGAACGCAGGCCGGTGGTGCTGCCGGAGCGCTGCACCGACTGGCCGACGGAGGCGTTGCCGGCGCCGGTGATGTCCCGGTAGCTGCCGTTGTAGAGGTAGACGTTACCGGCGGCGTTGGCGGAGTTGCTGTGCCGCACGATGCCGTAGTCGTTGCCCGGGAAGCTGGTGCCGGTACGGGTGCCGATCAGCGAGGTCTGCCCGGAGTTCGAGTACCAGCTCGCCGAGATGTTGGTGCAGTGCCCGGCGGTCAGGAAGTAGTAGGTGCTGCCGCTGCGCACGTTGAAGCCGAGCGAGCAGCGCCCGCCACCGCCGGCGTAGATGGCCTGGCCGCCGGAGATGCGGGTGCTCAGCACGCCCGCCTCGGCCTCGACCCGGACCGCGCCGTTGGCCCGCGCGGCGGTGGCCTTGACCCGCTCCAGCTTGGCACCGGTGACGGTGCTGTCCACGGAGACGACGACCTGGTTGGTGACCGGGTCGCTCCACCACGCGGTGCCCGGGATCTTGGCCGAGCGCTCCAGGTCCGCGGTGGCCCGGTTGAGCTCGGCGGCGCCACGGGTGACGTACCGGACGGTGGCGCCGGCGTTGCTCGCCTTGCGGGCGGCGACCGCGTCGGTCACGGTGACGACGGACTTGCCGCTGGCGTCGATGTACGAGCCGGCGGAGCTGTCGCCGAGCTGTGCGGAGAGGGCGGCGGCGGCATCGGGCGAGGCGGCGGGGGCGGCCTGGGCGGGCGCGCCGATGAGCGAGCCGGCAACCAGGGCTCCGGCCACGGCGGCGGTGGCCGCAACACGGAGTGATGACCTCGTGGTTCGCATGTAACAAACCTCCTGGGCGGGGGAACGGGTCTCGCCGGGGTGGCGAACCCGCGGGGGCCACCCGGCCGATCTGGGAAAACCGGCCAAGTGAACTGAAGTATTCACATGCATAAGATCATTCGCAAGACCTGTTTCACCCGGATTCGCCGATCCGCGCCGGTCACATGGCCGCAACACCTCGGACACGCTCGCGGACGCCCACCGTCACACCGAACCACCGCCGGATCCCTTCCGGACACCACCTGCCGTCAGACGCCGCAGCGCGGCAACGGACGGCGGGCGGCGGTCCGCGTCAGGGGGTACGGCGACGGGCGCCGGGGCCCGGCCGGGGCACGACGTCGCGGTGCCGGCTCACCTCGTGCCCGTCCGCGCAGCGCAGCTCGACGCGCACCTCCGCGCCGCAGTCCCGGTGACCCACGCTGATCGGTGAGCCCTCCGGGTCGGCGAGGTGGCGGTCGCCCCACCCGAGCACGGCGACCAGCACCGGCCACAGGTCCAGGCCCTTCTCCGTCAGCCGGTACTCGTGGCGTAGCCGGCTGCCCGGCTCGCGGTACGGCTCGCGGCGCAGCACGCCCTGCTCCACCAGGGCGGCCAGCCGGTTGGTCAGCACCTGGCGTGGGATCCCGGTGCGCACCCGCATGTCGTCGAAGCGGCGTACGCCGTTGAACACCTCGCGGAGCACCACGAGGGTCCACCGCTCACCGAGGATCTCCATCGCGCGGGCGATGGTGCAGTTCTCCACCGACCAGTCCAGTGCCGCGGGTTTCATCCGACCAGGCTAAGTCTGATTGACAGACTCAGCAACGTGCTGCGAGGCTGCGTCCATGACACAGACGCAGGAGCCGACGCGCAGCCGTACCTTCACCTGGTCGGACCCGGCGGCCAACGCGGCGCAGGTCGGTCGACGCGCCGGCCTCGACCTGCTCCGGGCGATGATCGCCGGGGAGCTGGCCGCGCCGCCGGTGATGCACCTGATCGACATGGCGCGGATGGAGGCCGACGAGGGCCGGGTCACGGTCGAACTGGTCCCGCAGGAGTTCCACTACAACCCGCTGGGCACCGTCCACGGTGGCGTCATCTCCACCCTGCTGGACACCGCCGCCGGCTGCGCCGTGCACACCACGTTGCCCGCCGGCGTCGGCTACACCTCGCTGGACCTCAACGTGAAGTTCCTCCGCCCGGTCACCGTCGACAGCGGAATCCTGCGCTGCGAGGGCACCGTGCTCCAGCGGGGCCGCCGCACGTCCCTGGCCGAGGCCCGCCTCACCGACGCCGACTCCCGTCTCATCGCCCACGCCACCAGCACCTGCCTGCTCTTCCCCCTCGACCCGCCGGCCTGACCTTCCACCGGCCGGCCACGAGGTTGACGGACGATCTGGACATCGACCAACCGTCAACCTCGTGATCAACGAGGGTGGGCGTGGCAGCGGGCAGCCAGCTGGGTGGGGTTCAGCGCAGGGCCAGGCGGGAGGCGCGGGCGTCGCGCTTCTCCTCGAAGCGGGCGGCGGCGCGCTCCAGCGTGTCGAGTTGGCCGGCCAGCTGTTCGCGGGCGGCCTCGCCGTCGGCGTTCAGGCCGGTCACGTTGAAGACGTCCCACTGGCGCAACACCGGCAGCAGCACCTCGTCGCGGTGCTGGCGCAGGTCGTAGATGCCGGCCAGGGCGATCGCCACCGACTTGCGGGCGAACCCCTCGATGCCGTTGCCCGGCATCTGGAAGTCGGCCACCACGTCGGCGACGGCCCGCATGGCCTGGCTCGGGGCCAGCTCGAACGCGGCGGCGAGCAGGTTGCGGTAGAAGACCATGTGCAGGTTCTCGTCGGCGGCCACCCGGGCCAACAGCGCCTCACAGGCGGGGTCGCCGGTGGCCTTGCCGGTGTTGCGGTGCGAGATCCGGGTGGCCAGCTCCTGGAACGAGACGTACGCCAGCGAGTGCAGCACCTCGTCACCGTGCACGTTCTCGTAGCCCTCGGACATGTGCGTCATCCGGGCCCGCTCCAGCGCCACCGGGTCGACCGCCCTGGTGACCGTCAGGTAGTCGCGGATCGCCGTGCCGTGCCGGCCCTCCTCCGCGGTCCACCGGTGCACCCAGGTGCCCCACGCGCCGTCCCGACCGAACAGGGTGGCGATCTCGTGGTGGTACGAGGGCAGGTTGTCCTCGGTCAGCAGGTTGACGATCAGCGCCGTGCGGGCCACGTCGGGGATGGTGGAGTCGGTCGGCGACCACGCCTCGCCGCCGAGCGGCCCGTCGAAGGTACGACCCTCGCTCCACGGCACGTACTCGTGCGGGAACCACTCCTTGGCCAGCGAGAGGTGGCGGTCCAGGTTGCGCGCGACAACCGGCTCCAACTCGACGAGCAGTGCGGTCTGACTCAGCGTGGTGCTCACGGTCACAAGAAACTCCCTACGGTGGCGTAACTTACGCTACCGTAGGTCCCCGCGGCCGTACGCGCCAGTGGAACGCTCAGCCAACCGCCGGTTTCACGTCCTCGCGGGGCGGCATCCACTCCCCCGCACCGGCCGTGACCTGCTCACCGGAACGGATGTCCTTCACCTCGTCCGGCGCACCGTCGACACCCGGGAACCAGACGTACGGGATGCCGCGCCGCTCCGCGTAGCGGATCTGCTTGCCGAACTTCGCCGCGCTCGGCGACACCTCGGTCGGCACCCCGCGCCGCCGCAGCGCCTCGGCCACCCGGTTGCTGGCCGAACGCCGCTCCTCGCTGCTCACCGCGACCAGCACGGCCGTCGGCACCTCGCGGGAGATCGACAGCTCCCCCGCGCCGAAGAGCAGCCCGAGCAGCCGGGTCACGCCGATCGAGATGCCCACGCCGGGGTACGAGGTGGCGCCGGCGCTGGCCAGGTTGTCGTACCGGCCGCCGGAGCAGATCGAGCCGAAACGCTCGTAGCCGCGCAGCTGCGTCTCGTAGACCGTGCCGGTGTAGTAATCCAGGCCACGGGCGATGCGCAGGTCGGCCACGCACAGGCCGGGCGAGTGCTCGGCGGCGGTCTCCACCACCCGCACCAGCTCCTCGATGCCCTCGGTCAGCAGCGGGTCGTCGACCCCCAGCGCGCGCACCGCGTCGGCGAACGACGCGTCCGGGGCGGAGATCTCGGCCAGCGCGAGGCACGCCTTGGCCTGCGCCTCGCTCGCCCCGGCGGTCTGGGCCAGCAGCTCGGCCACCTTCGCCGGGCCGATCTTGTCGAGCTTGTCCACCGCGCGCAGCGTCGCCTCCGGGTCGGTCAGCCCGATGCCCCGGTAGAAGCCCTCGCAGATCTTGCGGTTGTTGACCTGGATCGTCACCGGCGGGATCGGCAGCGTGCGCAGCGCGTCCCCGATCACCAGCGGCATCTCCGCCTCGTGGTGCGGGGCCAGAGTGTCCCGGTCGACGATGTCGATGTCGGCCTGGACGAACTCCCGGTAGCGCCCCTCCTGCGGCCGCTCGCCCCGCCACACCTTCTGGATCTGGTAGCGGCGGAACGGGAAGGCCAGCTTGCCGGCGTTCTCCAGCACGTACCGGGCGAACGGCACGGTGAGGTCGAAGTGCAGGCCGAGCTGGTCGTCGCCGCCCGCGCCCTCAGCGTCGGCGTGCAGCCGCCGGATCACGTAGACCTCCTTCGAGGTCTCGCCCTTGCGCAGCAGCTGGTCCAGCGGCTCCACCGCGCGCGTCTCCAGCGGGGCGAAGCCGTACAGCTCGAACGTGGCCCGGATCTTGTCGAGCACGAACTGCTCGATCATCCGCTGGCCGGGGGTCCACTCCGGGAAGCCGGAGATGGGCGTGGGCTTGCTCATCGGAGTACTCCTTGCGGTCCCGCGTCTGGGCGCGGTGCTGTCGTGGGTCCGCGCACGGCGCGGAGGAGATCTAGAGGCCCCGGGTGGGCGCCGCCGGTCGGCCGCCGCCGACCTGCGCCACCTCGATGAGGTACGGGTTGCTGGCCCGCTCGCGGCCGATGGTCGTGCTGGGGCCGTGGCCGGGCAGCACGACCGTGTCGTCGGCCAGCGGAAGGATCTTGTCGCGCAGGCTGGTGAGCATCGCGGGCATGCTCCCGCCGGGCAGGTCGGTGCGGCCGATCGAGCCGGCGAAGAGCACGTCACCGGAGAGGCACAGCTCCTCGGCGTCCCAGCCCGAGCCCGCGCCAGGCAGCCGGAACAGCACCGACCCGCCGGTATGGCCCGGGGCGTGGTCGACGGCGATCTCCAGACCGGCCAGCGCGAGGGTGGCGCCGTCGGTCAGCTCCGCCACGTCCTCCGGCTCGGTGTAGCTCAGCCGGCCGCCGAAGAGCGAGGTCAGGTCGGTCGAGAGGCCCTTGGCCGGGTCGGCCAGCATCTCCCGGTCGCCGGGGTGCACGTACGCGGTGATGCCGCGGGCGCCGCAGACCGGCGCGACCGAGAAGGTGTGGTCCAGGTGGCCGTGGGTGAGCAGCACGGCGGCCGGGTGCAGGCGGTGCTCGGCGAGCAGGGCGTCGAGCTGGTCGAGCACCCCGATGCCGGGGTCGACCACCACGCACTGCTCCCCCGGTGCCGTGGCCACCACATAGCAGTTGGTGCCGAAGGCGTCCGCGGGAAAGCCGGCCACGAGCACGGGCGCTGTCCTTCCGTCGAGCTGTCGTCCTGCCCAGCAGCCTAACCGGCGGGGCGAGCCGGTTTGCCGCGTCCGTCCCACCCGCCCCGCCGGGCACAGTGACATCGCCCGATAAGGGCTGCTGGCGGACGGGTGGACCTCGTACACCACATTCCCAGTCGCTAGCCGTACACTCTGCCGGGCGTGTGGCGCGGCACACGTGACGCCCGGACGGGCCGGGACGCCCGGCCGCCGGCGACGACCAGGTAGAGGAAAGGGGAGCACGGGTGGCTTCCAGCAGGGACCGGCAGCGCAAACTGGCGCGGGCCAAGCTCGACCGGCAGTTGGCCCGCCGGGCCGCCGCAACGCGGCGCCGTCGGCAGATCCAGGCCGGCGTTGGCGCCTTCCTGGTCCTCGCGGTGATCGTGGCCGGCTCGGCGTGGGCACTGGGCGCGTTCGACTCCGACCCGAAGCAGAACACGGCCGCGGCGGACACCTGCCTCTGGACGCCGCAGGACGCGACGGCCAACACCAACCTCAAGGACGTCGGCACGCCGGCGACGAAGGACCTGCCCACCGACGGCACCCGGGCGATGACCGTGACCACCAACCAGGGCGCGCCGATCACCGCTGAGTTGAGTCTGACCAACTCACCGTGTGCCGCGGCGAGCATCGCCCACCTGGCGAGCCGGTCGTTCTACGACAACACCAAGTGCCACGAGATCACCGCCGACGGCGCGCTGCGCTGCGGCGACCCCAGCGGCACCGGCCTCGGCGGGCCCACCTACTCGTTCTACGACGAGGACGTGCCGACCGTGCCGTCGGCGTCGCCGTCGGCCAGCCCGGCACCCGGCCAGCCGCCCACGTACCCGAAGGGGACCGTGGCGATGATCTCCAACCCGCCGGGCAGCAACGGCAGCCAGTTCCTGATTTTCTTCAAGGACTTCACCACCACCGACCCGAAGTACCCCGTGATCGGCCGGGTGACCGGCGGGCTGGACGTGGTGGAGAAGATCGGTGCCCTGCCGACCGTGGACAATGGGACGGGGGCCAAGGTCAAGCCCAAGACCGACGTGGTGATCCAGAGCCTCACCGTTGGTGAGCCGGTCACCGCCGCGGCACCGTCGCCGTCGGCCTCCGGCGCCCCGGCCAGCAGCCCTAGCGCCGGCTGACCGGTGGCCCTACCCCCACCCGAGCGGCACCCAGAAGCAGACAGCCAGGAGGATCCAGGCGTGACGTCCACCAGAGAGCGGCAGCGCGCGGCGGCACGCGCCCGGCTCGAGAAGGAGATGGCCGAGCGCGCGGCCAGGGCCCGCAAGCGTCGGCAGACGCAGGCGATCATCGGCGCGGCCGCCGCGCTGGTGCTCGTGGTCGCCGGCACCGTCTGGCTGGCCATGAGCCTCGGCGGCGACGACGACAAGACCGACACCACCGCCCAGGCACCCGGCGCGTCCGAGTGCGCCTACAACGCGCTGCCCGCCGACCAGCGGAGCCCACAAGTCAAGGACGTCGGGCTGCCGAGCAACGAGCAGTCCGGCACCGGCGTGCAGACCATGACGATCACCACGAATCTCGGCCCGATCACCGCCAAGGTCGACCGATCGCTGGTGCCCTGCACGGCGGGCAGCTTCACCCACCTCGCGGAGAAGAACTTCTTCGACAACAGCAAGTGCCACCGCCTGGTGACCGAGGGCATCAAGGTGCTGCAGTGCGGTGACCCGAGCGCCACCGGCAAGGGCTGGCGGGACACCGACGGCACGGGTGGCCCGACCTACCGGCTGCCCGAGGAGAACCTGCCCACCGACAAGCGCCCGCCATACCCGGAGGGCGTCATCGCGATGGCCAACTCGGGCCAGCCGGGCAGCACCGGCAGCCAGTTCTTCATCGTCTACGGCGACTCGCCTCTGGACCCCGCGTACACGGTGCTGGGGACCATCACCGGTGGCCTGGACATCGTCAAGGACGTGGCCAAGGCCGGCGACGACGGGGCGTTCGCGCAGCAGGCCGGCGGTGGCCACCCGAAGAAGGAGGTCGTCATCAACGACCTCACGATGAGCGCGCCGCAGGGCTGACGCCCGAGGAGACGACGAAGCGCCCGCCGGCTGAGCCGGCGGGCGCTTCCGTGTCCGGAGACTCGTTGCCGCAGGGGTACGCGGCGCAGGCGGTCAGGCGCCGGAGGTGACCCGGTAGGCGTCGAAGACGCCGTCGACCTTGCGAACCGTGGCCAGCAGGTGGCCCAGGTGCTTCGGGTCGGCCATCTCGAAGCTGAACCGGCTCACCGCCACCCGGTCGCGGGTGGTGGTGACGGTGGCGGAGAGGATGTTGACCCGCTCCTCGGAGAGCACCCGGGTGACGTCGGCCAGCAACTTGTGCCGGTCCAGAGCCTCCACCTGGATGGCCACCAGGAACGTCGAGGCGGAGGTGAGCTTCCAGCTCACCTCGACCACCCGCTCGCTCTGCGCCCGCAGGTCCTCCGCGTTGGCGCAGTCGTCGCGGTGCACGCTCACCCCGCCGGAGCGGGTGACGAAGCCGAACACCGAATCCGGTGGCACCGGGGTGCAGCAGCGGGCCAGCTTGATCCAGACGTCACTGACGCCCCGGACCACCACGCCGGGATCGGCGCTGCTCTGCCGGCTGCGCGGCGGCCGGGTGGCGACGGCGGTCTCGGCGATGTCCTCCGCCGCGCCCTCCTCGCCCCCGTACGCGGCCATCAGCTTCTGCACCACCGACTGCGCGGAGACCTGGCTGTCGCCGACCGCCGCGTAGAGCGAGGCCACGTCGGCCAGGTGCAGGTCCCGGGCGATCGACATCAGCGCGTCGGAGGTGAGCATCCGCTGCAACGGCATGCCCTGCTTGCGCATCGCCTTGACGATCGCGTCCTTGCCGGCCTCGATCGCCTCCTCGCGCCGCTCCTTGTTGAAGTACTGGCGGATCTTCGTACGCGCACGCGGGCTCTTGACGAAGCCCAACCAGTCCTGGGTCGGGCCGGCGGTCTCGGACTTCGAGGTGAAGATCTCGATCACGTCGCCGTTGGAGAGCGTCGACTCCAACGGCACCAACTTGCCGTTGACCCGCGCGCCGATGCACTTGTGCCCGACCTCGGTGTGCACCGCGTACGCGAAGTCCACCGGCGTCGAGCCGGTCGGCAGCGGGATGACGTCACCCTTCGGGGTGAAGACGTACACCTCCTGGCTGGACAGGTCGAAGCGCAGCGCGTCCAGGAACTCGCTCGGGTCGGCCGCCTCGCGCTGCCAGTCCAGCAGTTGCCGCAGCCAGGTCATCTCGTCGATGTGCGCCGGCGGGCCGACGATCTGGGTGCCCTTGTGCTCCTTGTACTTCCAGTGCGCGGCGATGCCGAACTCGGCGGTGCGGTGCATCGCGTACGTGCGGATCTGCATCTCCACCGGCTTGCCGGTAGGCCCGATGACCGTCGTGTGCAACGACTGGTACATGTTGAACTTGGGCATCGCGATGTAGTCCTTGAACCGGCCCGGCACCGGCTGCCAGTTGGCGTGGATCACGCCCAGCGCGGCGTAGCAGTCCCGAACCGTGTCGACCAGGATCCGCACGCCGACCAGGTCGTAGATGTCGTTGAAGTCGCGACCCCGCACGATCATCTTCTGGTAGATCGAGTAGAGGTGCTTCGGCCGGCCGGTGGTCTCCGCCTTGATCTTGGCGGCCTTGAGGTCGGACTGCACCTTCTGCGTCACCTGCCGCAGCAGCGCCTCGCGCTGCGGCTGGTGCTCCCCGATCAGCCGGTTGATCTCCTCGTAGCGCTTCGGGAACAGCGTGCCGAAGGCGAGATCCTCCAGCTCCCACTTGATCGTGTTCATACCGAGCCGGTGGGCCAGCGGGGCCAGGATCTCCAGCGTCTCCTTGGCCTTCTGCTCCTGCTTAGGCCGGGGCAGGAAGGTCAGGGTGCGCATGTTGTGCAGCCGGTCGGCCAACTTGATCACCAGCACCCGCGGGTCCTTGGCCATGGCCACGACCATCTTGCGGATCGTCTCGGCCTTGGCCGCGTCGCCCAGCTTGACCTTGTCCAGCTTGGTGACGCCGTCGACCAGCAGGGCGACCTCGCCGCCGAAGTCGGCGCGCATCTGGTCGAGGGTGTATTCGGTGTCCTCGATGGTGTCGTGCAGCAGCGCGGCGACCAGCGTGGTGGTGTCCATACCGAGGTTGCCCAGGATGGTCGCCACCGCGAGCGGGTGGGTGATGTACGGGTCGCCGGACTTGCGGTACTGCCCGGAGTGCCACCGCGCGGCCGTGTCGAAGGCGCGCTGGAGCAGCCGGGCGTCGGCCTTCGGGTGGTTCTCCCGGTGGCTGGCGATGAGCGGTTCGAGCACCTCGCTGACCTGCGAGGTCTGCCACGGCGCGTTGAACCGCGCGAGCCGGGCCCGGACCCGCCGCCCGGTGGGCGCGTTGGACAGCCCGAAGCCGCCGCTGGGCAGCGGCTCGACGCCGGCGTCGGTCGGGAACGGGACCACGACCCCGTCGGCACCGGGGGACGCCTCCGCGCTCGGCACCGCCACGGTCGGACGCACCGCGCCCTCGGCCGGAGCCTTGCTGGTGCCGTTGCCGGCGCCCGTCACCCTGGTCGGCGCGTCACCGTTCCGCTCCGTCACCGAGCCGTCAGCGTCGCCTGTCGGGTGCACCGTGCCCTCCACCGGAGGGACGACATCGTGGGACACCGGCCTCCTCACCGCTCGCCGGAACGCACCGGCCGTACGTCGGCCGGCCTGGTCTCGCGCCGCCGGACGGCGTGACCGCCGGCGTCAGCAAAGGGCAATGCTACCCGCACGGACGGTCCCCTGCCGCTCCGCCGGACGGTCGGTGCCCGGTCCGTCCGACGGGCCCGGGTTCAAACGGTCAGCAGGGCATGGACGGGACGCGGGGCCAGCCGCTTGCGGGCACCCAGGAAGGCGAGCTCCAGCAGCACGGTGAAGCCGGTGACGGTCCCGCCGGCCCGCTCGACCAGATCCAGCGTCGCCTCGGCGGTGCCGCCGGTGGCCAGCACGTCGTCGACGACCAGCACCCGGTGCCCGGCGGTGAAGGCGTCCTCGTGCACTTCCAGGGTGGCTTCGCCGTACTCCAGGGCGTAGGACACCGCGTGTGCCGGGCGGGGCAACTTGCCGGCCTTGCGCACCGGCACCACGCCCACCCCGGCCGCGTACGCGACTGCCGCCGCGACGACGAACCCGCGAGCCTCGATGCCGACCACGACGTCGAAGCTGTCCCGCCCGTGGTACGCGACGATCCCGTCGGTCACCTCGCGGAACGCCTTACCGTCGGCGAACAGCGGCATCAGGTCCTTGAACATGACACCGGGCTGGGGAAAGTCGGGCACGTCCAGCACCCGGCTGGCCACCAGCCGGGCGGTCTCCGGGCCGCTGTCCCCGCGCGCCGCGGTGCTGTGGGTCTCCGTCACGGCTGTTCCGTTTCCTTCCAACGACGACGGCGTCCGGCGATGCTGCTCGCACAGCATGCCGGACGCCGTTCGGGTGTTTCCTCCCGGGTCCGCCCCGGGGCGCCGGTCAGCGCCGCTTGGCGCCACCCGGCCGGTTGCCGCCGCCACCGGGGCGACCGCCCCGGGCGCCGGTCGGCCGCTTACCCGTCGGCCGGGCGCCCACCTTGGGGGCGGCGCCGGCCAGCGCGGCGGAGTCCGGGTCGACCGGGGTCTCCGCACCGTCGGCCTGGCCCGGGCTCGGGGCACCCTTCGGCGTGATCTCGCCACGGGACAGCGCGCCCCGACGGGTCAGCACCCGCTTGTTGTGGGCCTGGATCCGCGGGTCGTAGTTCTTCAGCAGCGCCAGCAGCGGCGTGGCCACCAGGATGGAGGTCAGGAACGCCACCGCCATACCGACGAACAGCACCAGGCCGAGGTCCTTCAGCGTGCCGGCGCCGAGCAGGCCGGCGCCGATGAAGAGCAGACCACCGACGGGCAGCAGGGCGACCACCGAGGTGTTCAGCGACCGCATCAGGCTTTGGTTGACGGCCAGGTTGGCCGCCTCGCCGTACGTCTGGTTGTTGTTGGCGGTGATGCCCCGGGTGTTCTCCTGGACCTTGTCGAAGACCACCACCACGTCGTAGAGCGCGAAGCCCAGGATCGTGAGGAAACCGATGATCGTTGACGGGGTGACCTCGAAGCCGACCAGCGAGTAGATGCCGGCGGTGAGGATCAGGTTCATGAACAGCGAGGAGACGGCGGCGACCGCCATCCGCCACTCGAACCGCAGGATCAGGTAGACCATCACCAGCGCGATGAAGATGACCAGGCCGAGGACGGCCCGCTCGGTGACCTGGCTGCCCCACGCCTCGCTGACCTGGTTGCCGCTGATCTGGCCGACATCGATGCCGAGATCCTCGGCGATCTGGGCCTTGACGGCATTGGCCTGCTCGGCGGAGAGCTGCCCGGTGCGCAACTCGTAGGAGTCGCCGCCAGGGCCGCCGACCTTCTGCGCGGTGGCCACCTCGACGCCGGTGTTCTCGGCGGCGAGGGCGGAGTTGACCTCCTCCTCGGCCTGCTCCAGGGTGCCGACGCTGGCCGGCACCTGGAACGAGTTGCCGCCGGCGAACTCGATGCCGAGGCTGAACCCACGAATCGAGAAGCTGAGGATCGCGATCAGGACCAGGACCCCGGCGACGCCGAACCAGAGCTTGCGTCGACCGACGACGTTGAGACCGGCCTCGCCGTTGTAGAGGCGGCTCGCCAGACCGTTCTGAGCCATCTCAGGCCTCCTTGGCGCGCGGGTTGCGGGGTTGAGTCTGAGTCTGCTGGCTGCGGGCCGGAAGAGCCCGGCCCAGACCGCTGACCCGCGGGGACAGGAACGCCCGGGTCCGGGCGAACATCGTCATGATCGGGTGCCGGAAGAGGAAGACCACGACCAGGTCCAGCACGGTGGCCAGGCCGAGGGCGAACGCGAAGCCCTTGACCGTGCCGACCGAGACCACGTAGAGCACCACCGCGGAGAGCAGGGTGATCGCGTTGGCCGAGATGATCGTCCGGCGGGCCCGGATCCAGGCCCGGGGCACCGCGCTACGCGGACTGCGCCCCTCCCGGATCTCGTCCTTCAACCGTTCGAAGTAGATGACGAACGAGTCCGCCGCCACACCGAGCGAGACGATCATGCCGGCGATGCCGGCGAGGGTGAGCGTGAAGCCGATCTGCCGGCCGAGCACCACCAGCGCGCCGAAGACCAGCAGCGCGGAGAGGATCAGGCTCAGGAAGATCACCGAGCCGAGCAGCCGGTAGTAGAAGAACGCGTAGATGATGACCAGCAGCATGCCGATGCCGGCCGCGAGCAGACCGGCCCGCAGGTGGCTGGCACCCAGCGTGGCGGTGACGTTCTGCGACTCCTGCGGCTCGAAGGTCACCGGCAGCGCGCCGTAGCGGAGCTGGCCGGCGAGCGTGCTCGCGTCCTTCTGGGTGAAGTTGCCGGTGATCTGGGAGTTGCCGGTCAGCACGCCCTGGATCTCCGGCGAGGAGACGATCTCGTTGTCCAGCACGACGGCCACCCGGCACTTGCCGTCCTGGCCCAGCGCGGTCGCGTCGCAGGCCTGGCCCTCGTTGTTGAACGCCTCACGGGTGAGGGCGGTCCACTTGCCCTGGCCGTCGCCGGTGAAGTCCAGGCTGACCACCCAGGCGTTGGTCTGGTCGAGCACCGCGTCGGCGTCGTCCACGTCGGTGCCCAGCACCTTGGCCTGGTCGAGCAGGTACTTGGAAGCGCCGTCCTCGCAGGAGACCACCTGCTGCTTCGGGTCGGAGATCGACGCCGGCGGGCGCTTGTCGAGCTGTGCACAGCTGATCGTCGGCACGTTGAACTGCATCTGCGCCGGCAGCACCGCCACCTCCTGCGGCGACAGCGTGCCGAACGGCTTGAGCTTGTCGGCCAGCGACGGTTCGGCGGTCAGGTCGGCCGGCGCCTGCAACCCGCTGGCGGCCTGCCAGGTGGGAGCCCCGACCTTCTGCTCGACGGCCTTGCGCTGCTCCTCGATGCTGGCCGGCACCGGCTCCTCGCTGGCGCTCGGCGACGGGGTGGCGGCACTCGGCGAGGCCGAGGCCGACGGGGTCGGCGTGGCGCTGGCGCTGGCGCTGGCGCTGGGCGTCGGCGCCATCCCGCCCTGCCCGCCGCTCGGCGACGTGGTCACCTTCGGCGCGGCGCTGCCCGACGGGGTCGGCGACGCGCTGCCGGACGGGGTCGGGCTTGCGCTGCCCGAGGGGGCCGGCGTGGCGGCGGGCGGCGGCACCGCGGCCGTCCCGCTGCCGTCGGCGGCCTTGAGCACCTTGCGGAAGCGCAGCTCGGCGGCGCTGCCCACGTCGGTGAGGTCCCGGTTTTCACCGGGCAGGGAGATGACGATGTTGCGGTTGCCCTCGGTGACCACCTCGGCCTCGGCCACGCCGAACGCGTTGACCCGGCTCTCGATGATCTGGCGGGCCTCCTCGAGGTTTTCCGCCGTCGGGGGCTTGCCGTCGACGCTGTTGGTCGCCTCCAGCGTCATCCGGGTGCCGCCGATCAGGTCCAGGCCGAGCTTGGGCTCTAGCCGGTCCTTGAAGCTCCCGCTGGCGCCGCCCGCGAAGAACACCAATAGGTAGAGGACGACGAAGATGAACCCGAGCACGGCGAGCTGCCGGCCGGGCCGCATCTGTCCCTGAGGTGGTGCCACGGTTGTCCTGTCTCCCTGTACGGTCGCGCCGCTGCGCGCGGCGGCGGCGGGTGTCGGGCCGGGGGTCCCGGCCGACGGGTTTGACCTGGGCCGGCGAGGGGCCGACACGGTGGCCGTACGCGCCGGCGCGGGACGCCGACGGTCACGGGAACGTGCCGACGCCCGGCGTCGACCCAACTATCCAGTTTTCACGTCACGTCCGCTGCCCCGTCGGGCGCGGCGGCCCGAGGGCCGTGGGCCGGCCGTACGCCGGACCCGCCACCCCCGGGAGGGAGGGGTCACTCCTTGACGGTGTCCGCGTCCTCGGTGGCCGGCTCGCTCGGCAGCTCCGCGCGGGTGACCACCCGGGCGATGGCCGGCCGGGCGTACCGGGTCTGCACGCCCGGGGCGACCTCCAGCAGGACGCTGTCGTCCTCGATGCCGGTGACCGTGCCGTAGAGCCCGCCGATGGTCACGACCTCGTCGCCGGGGCCGAGGTTGGACTGCATCGACGCCGCCTCGCGGCGGCGCTTCTGCTGGGGACGGATCATCATGAAGTACATGACACCGAAGAGCAGGGCGATCATCAGGATCGGCGTGAAGCTGCCGGCCCCGCCACCCGCTGCTGCGTAATGCACGGTTACTGACCTTCCCATTGGCCACCTGCCCGGCACACGGGGTGCCGGAGCGGAGGCGGATTCTCACGTCCTGTACAGACCGCGGCGAAGTCTAATCCCTGCACCTGAGAACACCGAATGCGGTGCAGATCACGTTCACATCACGGCTGTTCGGCGTCCAACGAGAACAGATCGGGCGCCGGTGGGACATCCACCCCAAATGTACCATTCGGTGGTGTTCGGCCCAGATGCCGCCAGGCGGCCTCGGTCGCCACCCGGCCGCGCGGGGTACGGGCCAGCAGGCCGGCGCGGACCAGGAACGGCTCGCAGACCTCCTCGACCGTGTCCGGCTGCTCCCCCACCGCCACGGCGAGCGTGGACAGCCCCACCGGGCCGCCCCGGAACGAGTCGACCAGCGCGGTCAGCACCGCCCGGTCCAGCCGGTCCAGGCCGAGCGCGTCCACGTCGTACACGGTCAGCGCGGCCCGGGCCGTGCCCAGGTTGACCACGCCCTCGGCCCGCACCTCCGCGTAGTCGCGGACCCGGCGCAGCAGCCGGTTGGCGATCCGCGGGGTGCCCCGGGACCGGCCGGCGATCTCGGCCGCGCCCTCGGCGGTGATCGGCACACCGAGGATCCGCGCCGAGCGGTGCAGCAGGGTCTCCAGGTCCTTCGGGGCGTAGAAGTCCAGGTGCGCGACGAAACCGAACCGGTCCCGCATCGGCCCGGTCAACAGGCCCGACCGCGTGGTCGCCCCGACCAGCGTGAACGGCTCGACGTCCAGCGGGATGGCGGTGGCGCCCGGCCCCTTGCCGACAACCACGTCGACCCGGAAGTCCTCCATCGCGCTGTAGAGCAGCTCCTCGGCTGGCCGCGCGATCCGGTGGATCTCGTCGATGAACAGCACGTCACCCTCGGCGAGGCTGGTCAGGATGGCCGCCAGGTCGCCCGAGCGCTCGATCGCCGGGCCGCTGGTCACCCGGATGCCCGAGCCCAGCTCGGCGGCGACGATGTTGGCCAGGCTGGTCTTGCCGAGGCCGGGCGGGCCGGAAAGCAGGATGTGGTCCGGCGGGGAGCCCCGCCGCATGGCGCCCTGCAACAACAGGTCGAGCTGATCGCGGACCCGGTCCTGAGCGATGAACTCGGCCAGCCGCTTGGGCCGTACGGTGGCCTCCGCGTCCCGCTCCGCGTCGGTGACGTACGCCGAGACGAGCCCTTCGGTCTCACTCATCGGGTACGACCCAGCAGGCGGATGGCCTGCCTGAGCAGGACCGGCACGGGCGGGGTCTCGCCGTCGACGGTCTCCGCCACCGCGGCCACCGCCTGGTCGGCCTGCCCCGCCGTCCAGCCCAGCCCGACCAGCGCCTGGCGGACCTGATCGGGCCAGGCGCCGCCGGTCACCCCGCCCACGCCGTCGGCGCCGATCGACACCGGGCCGATCCGGTCGCGCAGCTCCAGCACCAGTCGCTCGGCGCCCTTCTTGCCGATCCCGGGCACCCGGGTCAGCGCGGCGGTGTCGGCGTTGGCGATCGCCTTGCGCACCGCGTCCGGGGTGTGCACGGCCAGCACCGCCTGGGCCAGCCTCGGGCCGACGCCGCTCGCGGTCTGGAGCAGCTCGAACAGCGCCTTGGCATCGTCGTCGGCGAAGCCGTAGAGGGTCAGCGAATCCTCCCGGACCACCAGGCTGGTGGCGAGCCGGGCACTCTGGCCGACCCGCAACTCGGCGATAATCCCGGGGGCGCAGTGCACGGCCAGGCCGACCCCGCCGACCTCGATCACGGCCTGGTCCGGACCCGTCGCGGTCACCGTGCCGCGCACGCTGGCGATCATCCCGCTCCTCCTCGTCGTGCCCGGTCGGCCGCCGCGGCCAGCTTGGAGCGGGTCCCGCCGCGCCACACGTGGCAGATGGCCAGGGCGAGCGCGTCGGCGGCGTCGGCCGGCTTCGGCGGCTCGGCCAGCCGCAGCAGTCGGGTCACCATGGCGGTCATCTGCGCCTTGTCGGCCTGACCGGAGCCGGTCACCGCCGCCTTCACCTCGCTCGGGGTGTACGTCTGCACCGGCAGCCCGGCGCGCGCCCCGGCCAGCACGGCGATGCCGCTGGCCTGCGCGGTGCCCATGACCGTGCGGACGTTGTGCTGGCTGAACACCCGCTCGACGGCGACGCTGTCCGGTTGATGCTCGGCCACCAACTCGGTCAGCGACCGGTCCAGGTGCAGCAGCCGCAGCGGCAGGTCGTCGGCCGGGTCGGTGTAGACCACGTAGTAGGCGATCAGGGTGCAGGGCCGGCCGGGCACGCCCTCGACCACGCCCACCCCGCACCGGGTCAACCCCGGGTCAACCCCGAGAACCCGCACGCCGCCCCCCTCCACCCGTCAGCAGTACGTGTGTTCGACACCCTACTGCCCCACCCCCAAGGGCACGGAAGAGACACGCCCGCCCCTGTCGATCATGGAGGTGTGGTGGGTCACGAAGGCCGCGAAAGCCCGCTGATCGGGCACCAGGACTCCATGATCGACGAGAGCGGCCGGGAGACCCGCCGTGCGCGGGGGGCCACACAGACTTGGTGTGGGATATGTGTTGTCGGAACATGTGCGCGGGGCCACACAGCTCGTAACTTCTTGCGCCATGACGGCAGAACCCGTGGCGGTCCCCCACGTCGTACACGTCGACCTCGCTGGTCGGACCGCCCTGGTCACCGGGGGTGGCAGCGGCATCGGGCGAGCCTGCGCCCTGCGGCTGGGCGCGGCCGGCGCCAAGGTGCTCGTGGTGGACCGCAACCTGGACGCGGCCAAGGCGGTCGCCGCCGAGGTCGGTGGCCGCGCCGAGGGCGTGGACCTGGCCGACGCCGCCGCGGTGGACCGGCTCGACGTGGACGTGGACATCGTGGTGAACAACGCCGGGCTCCAGCACGTGGCGCCCGTGCAGGACTTCCCCGTCGAGCGCTTCGAGTACATCCAGCGGGTGATGGTCGAGGCGCCGTTCCTGCTGATCCGCCGCGCGCTACCGCACATGTACGCGCGTGGCTGGGGCCGGATCGTCAACATCTCCTCCGTGCACGGGCTGCGAGCGTCGCCGTACAAGGCGGCCTACGTCTCGGCGAAGCACGCGCTGGAGGGATTGTCGAAGGTGGTGGCGCTGGAGGGTGCCGCGCACGGCGTGACCGCCAACTGCATCAACCCGGCGTACGTGCGCACCGCCCTGGTGGAGAGCCAGATCGCCGACCAGGCGGCCAGCCACGGCATCCCGGAGGCCGAGGTGATCGAGAAGATCATGTTGGCCCGGGCCGCGATCAAGCGGCTGATCGAACCGGAGGAGGTGGCGGAGCTGCTGGCGTACCTCTGCTCACCGCCGGCGGCGTTCATCACCGGCGCGTCGATCGCGCTCGACGGGGGCTGGACGGCCAACTAGTGGGCCCGAGCACAATGTCGACCATGTCGTCGCCGGTGGAGTTCCTGGAACTGCTCGCCCGTGAGGCCGCGGCGGTCGAGTTCGAGGGACCGCTGGTGGCCGCGCGGGCCGCCGGGCTGCCCGCCGACCGGCTGGCCGAGCTGGAGCAGGCGAAGACGGTGGCGCTGCGGGTCCGCGCGCTGCTGGAGCGCCGGCGCCGCCGGGAGACCGAGCTGTCCGGCCTGTACGACACGGTCAGCGACCTGGCCGGGCTGCGCGACCTGGACGACGTGCTGCGGGCGATCGTGCACCGGGCCCGCAACCTGCTCGGCGCCGACGTGGCCTACATGACGCTCAACGACGACGAGCACGGCGACACCTACATGCGGGTGACCGACGGTTCGGTCTCGGCCCGCTTCCAGCGACTGCGGCTGCCGATGGGCGCCGGCCTCGGCGGACTGGTGGCCCAGTCCGGCGCGCCGTACGTCACCGCCAACTACGGCGAGGACGAGCGCTTCCACCACACCGGGGAGATCGACGCCGGGGTCGGCGAGGAGGGCCTGGTGGCGATCCTCGGGGTGCCCCTGCGGCTCGGCTCCACCTCGATCGGGGTGCTGTACTCGGCGAACCGCTCGGCCCGGCCGTTCGCCCGGGAGGAGGTGGCGCTGCTGGTCTCCCTCGCCGCGCACGCCGCCGTGGCGATCGACACCGCTCGGCTGCTCGCCGAGACCCGCTCGGCGCTGGCGGAGCTGTCGGCGGCGAACACCACCATCCGGGCGCACAGCAGCTCGGTGGAGCGGGCCGCGGCGGCGCACGACCGGATGACCGCGCTGGTGCTGCGCGGCGGCGGGGTGGAGGACGTGGCGGCCGCGGTGACCGAGGTGCTGGACGGGGCGCTGCTGGCACTGGACGCCGAGGGGCGGCTGCTGGCCCGGGTCGGTGAGATCGAGGAGCCGGATCGCGCGGACATCGTCGAGGCGGTGGCCGCGTCCCGGACGGAGGGGCGCAGCGTGCGCCGGGGCCCGCTCTGGTACGCGGCGGTGGTGGCGGGCGCGGAGAACCTCGGCGCCCTGGTGCTGCGCCCGGACGACGAGCTGGTCGACGCCGACCAGCGGATTCTGGAGCGGGCCGCGCTGGTGACCGCTCTGCTGCTGTTGTTCCGGCGCACCGTGGCGGAGGCGGAGGGGCGGGTCCGCGGTGAGCTGCTGGATGATCTGATCGCCCGGCCGCTGCGGGACACCGACGCGCTGCGCAGTCGGGCCCGCCGCCTCGGGGTCGATTTGGACGCCCCGCACGTGCTGGTGGCGGTGGGCGACGACGCGATCGCGGCTACCGGCTCAGCCCGGCAGCGGGTGCTCTCCTGGGCCACGACGTACGCCTCGGCGCGGGGCGGGCTGGCGGCGGCGCGCGACGGTCGGGTGGTGCTGATGCTGCCCGGGCGGGACGCCGGTGGCAGCGCCCGTGCGGTGGCCCGGGACCTGTCCCGGGTGACCGGTCGGCCGGTGACCGCCGGGGCGAGCGGCCCGTCGGCCGGGCCGGCGACCCTCGCGGGCGCGTTCCACGAGGCGGATCGCTGCCTCACCGCCCTGGGCGCGTTGGGTCGCTCCGGTCAGGGGGCGAGCACGGCGGAGCTGGGCTTCGTCGGGCTGCTGTTGGGCACGGTCGGTGACCGGGGCGAGAAGGACGTGGCCCAGTTCCTCACCGCCACCGTCGGGCCGGTGCTCGACTACGACGCCCGGCGGGGCACGGCGCTGGTGAAGACGCTGGAGGCGTACTTCGGGGTGGGCGGCAGCCTGGCCCGGGCCGCCGAGCAGCTGCACGTGCACGTCAACACGGTGACCCAGCGGTTGGAGCGGGTCGGTCAGCTGCTCGGCGCCGACTGGCAGCGGCCCGAGCGGGCGCTGGAGGTGCAGTTGGCGCTGCGCCTGCACCGGCTGCGCACCCCGGCCGGCTGACCACCGGCCGGGTACGGGTCAGCGGGCGCGGATGCCCTCCAGCACCGCGTCGACGACCGGCTCCGGCAGGGCCCGCTCGTCCAGCTCCGGGTTCCAGCGCAGCACCCGTTGGATCAGCATCGGCCCGGTGAGGAGCGCCATGGTCACCTCCAGGTCGATGTCCGGCCGGAGCAGACCCTCGCTGATACCCCGCCGCAACACCTCGCGCATCAGCTGCCGGCGCGGGGCGATGATGTTCTGGTAGAGCTGGAACTGGTCGGGGCTGCGATTCACCGCGGGCACCAGGCAGGGCATGATCTTCGCCGCTCGCGGGTCGACGTTCTTCCCGATCGCGCCGACGAGCAGCACCAGGTCGTCCCGGACGGAGTGCCCCTCGGGCTGCGGCAGGATGCCCTTGAGCCGGCGCAGCGCGTCCAGCAGCAACGCGTCCTTGCCGGCCCAGCGGCGGTAGATGGTGGCCTTGCCGACCCCGGCGCGGGCGGCGATCGCCTCGATCGAGAGCGCCTCGATGGTGCTGCCCTCGGCGAGCAGGTCGAGGGTGGCCTCGATGATCGCCTCATCGGCGCGGAGGCTCCGCGGTCGCCCGGGCGACCGCGGAGCATCGGCAGTGGACGTCATGTCGGACATTGTCCCCGAACCTAGGCTGTCCCGGCCAACTCGGGCTCGGCGACCGGCGCCGCCGGCGCGTCCGCCACGGCCTCCCGGCCGGGCATCCAGCGCAGCACCACCACGATCCCGAGCGCGGCGACCACCGCGGAGAGCGCCGCCGCCCAGTGCATGGCGGTGACGAAGGCGTCGTTGGCCGCCGAGATCAGCGCCGGCCCCGCGGGCCCGAGCTGCCCGGCCGCCGCGTACGCCCCGGAGATCGACTCGTTCGCCGCGTCACGGGCCTGCGCGGGCAGGCCGGTCAGCGCGCCGTCCACGTCGGCCCGGTAGACCGCGGAGAGCACCGAGCCGAGAACCGCCACGCCGAGCGCGCCGGCCACCTGGCGGACGGTGTTGCTCACCGCGGAGCCCACGCCGGCCTTCTCCCGGGGCAGCGCCGACATGATCGACTCGGTGGCCGGCGGCATGATGTTGGCCATTCCGACGCCCTGGAAGAAGAAGACGACCAGCACGATCCAGATCGGGGTGGACGCGTCGACGAAGGCGAACGCGGCGAGCGCCGCCGTGGTCAGCGCCAGCCCGACGGTGGCGACCGCCCGGCCGCCGTAGCGGCGGACCATGGCGGCGCTGCGCGGCGCGAAGATCAGCTGGGCGCCGGCGAAGGGCAGGAAGAGCAGACCGGTCTGCAGCGGGCTGTAGTCGCGTACCAGTTGCAGGTAGAACGAGCTGAAGAACATCACGCCCATCGCGGCGAAGAACACCAGGCCGACGATGGCCACCGGCGCGGCGAACCGGGGCAGGCGGAACAGCCGGACGTCCAGCGACGGGTGGTCGCTGCGCCGCTCGTGCTCCACGAACCAGGCGAGCACCGCCAGGCCGACGACGATCGAACCCCAGGCCACCGGGCGGCCGAAGCCGTGCTCGCCGCCGTCGATGATGCCGTAGGAGAGGGCGACCAGGCCGACCACGGAGAGCAGGACGCCGAGCAGGTCGACCCGGCCCGGGCGCGGGTCGCGCGACTCGGGCACCAGCAGGGCGACCAGGATGACGCCGGCGACCACAACCGGCACGTTGATCAGGAAGACCGAGCCCCACCAGAAGTGCTCCAGCAGCGCGCCGCCGAGGATCGGACCGATCGCCACCGCGAGCCCGACCGCGCCGGCCCAGACGCCGATCGCCCGGCCACGCTCGCGCGGGTCGAAGACGTTGGAGATGATCGACAGCGTCACCGGCATGATGGCCGCGCCGCCGACCCCCATCAGGGCGCGGGCCGCGATCAGCTGTGCCGGGTCCTGGGCGTACGCGGAGAGCAGCGACGCCAGGCCGAACAGCGCCAGCCCGATCATCAGGAAGCGCTTGCGGCCGGCGCGGTCACCGAGCACCCCGAAGGTGAACAGCAGCCCGGCGAAGACCAGCGTGTAGGAGTTGATGGACCACTCCAGCTCGCCCTGGCTGGCGCCGAGGCCGTGCACCGGGTCGGCCAGGGTGCGTAGGGCGACGTTGAGGATCGTGTTGTCGAGGACGACGACGAGGAGGCTGATCACCAGCACCCCCAGGATCGCCCACCTCCTCGGATGTCCGGTGTTCTCGTGCAGCTCCATGCCCGGTTCTCCCCCCGGTTTCACCGGCCGCGCAATACGATACGGGCCAGACTCGTAACTCCGGTCAGAGTACTGGCGGCATTAACGATACGGAACCGATCCGTATCGTATGTGGCCGGCGTCACGTCGTCCCGGTCCCGGTCCCGGTCTGACCCGTGGGGCACCCCCCCCGCCGCCTTTGCTCTGCTTCAACCCGCGCAACGGTTTCGGGCGGTGAGTGTTGCGTCGGTTGAAGCAGAGCAAAGGCGGACCCGGCACCGGTCGCCCTCGCGCCGGCCACCCCGCGGGGGCCGGCCACCCCGCGGGGGCCGGCCACACCGCGGGGGCCGGTTAGCCGCCGAGGTCAGCATGGTCGCGGGGCGGCCAGGCAGGCGGCGACGGCGGCGGGCAGCGTACGCAGGCGCGTCGCCGGCGCGGCGAGCGGCTCGATCCAACCGGGCCCGGCGCCGTACACCCGCAGCAGCGGGAAATCCCGGGCGAAGCGCACGAGGCGGTACGCGCGGCCGGTGACCGGCGTCTGCGACCAGAGCACGACGATGCTCGGGCGGGCCCGGTACACGGCGCTGGTCAGTGCGGTCCACGGCAGGGCGGGGCCGAGGTGCAGGCAGCCGCGACCGTGCTCGCGCAGCGCGGCGGCGAGCGCGTGCAGGCCGAGGCAGTGCGCCTCCCGCTCGGCCCCGGCGAGCAGCACGCCGCCGGTGGGCAGCGACCGCCCCGGCTCCCGCCGGTACACGTCCAGCCCGACCCGCACGCCCGCACAGAGGGCGTGCTCGACGGCGATCTCGGCGGCGGTACGCCCCGGCAGCCGGGCCAGCAGCGGCTGGCAGACCTGCTGCCAGAGCGCCGGTACACCCCACTCCCCGGCCAGCTCCAGCAACAACGTGGCGACCCGGTTGCCGTCCAGGTCCTCGGCCGCCAGCGTGACCCGCTTGTGCGCGGTCTCCACGGCCTCCGCCGGCATCGGATCGGTCAGCACCAGACGTACCCCCGGGTAGGTGTTCGCTACCCTGGGGTACGCCACGAGGGCGCGCGGCGGATGCGCCGGCGCGGAGATCTACCGGCGGCGCGCCATCAGCCGGCGGGCCAGCGCGGCGGCGCTGCCCCAGATGCCGCGCCGGAACAGCACCACGACGAGGACGAAGATGCCCCCGGTGACCAGGCCGATCGCCTCAAACCCGGAGAACGACAGCCAGTCCTCCAGACGGACCACGATCCCGGCGCCCAGCACCCCGCCCCAGAGGGTGCCGATCCCGCCGAGCACCACCACGATGACCGCCTTGCCGGAGGTGGTCCAGTGCAGCACGTCCAGCGAGACGAACCGGTGGCCCACCGCGAACAGTCCGCCGCCGAGGCCGGCGATGAACCCGGAGAGCACGAACGCGGTGAGCTTGTAGCGGTGCACCGGATAGCCCAGCGCCCGCGCGCGGGCCGGATTGTCGCGGATGCCGACCAGCACCCGACCGAACGGCGAGTGCACGATCCGCCAGGCCGCGGCCAGCCCGAGCAGCACGATCGGCAGGATCGCGTAATAGAAGTAGTAGTCGTCGGTGAGGTCCCAGCCGAACAGCGCGCGGGGCACCCCCTGGAGGCCGTTCTCGCCCTGCGTCACCGAGCGCCACTCGTTGGCGACGTAGTAGACCATCTGCGCGAAGGCCAGCGTCACCATGGCGAAGTAGATGCCGGTCCGCTTGACCGCCAGGTAGCCGATCGGCACCGCCAGCACGGCCGCGGCCAGCGCCCCGGCCAGCACCGCCAGGGGGAACGGCAGGCCGGCGTGGATCGCCACCAACCCGGTGACGTACGCCGAGGTGCCCCAGAACGCGGCGTGCCCGAACGACATCAGCCCGGTGAAGCCGAGCAGCAGGTCCACCGCGACGGCGAACAACGCCCAGCAGAGGATGTCCACCGCGACCGCCGGATAGAGGCCGTTGGGCAGCCACGCAGCGACGGCCAGCCCGACGGCGAGCAGCGCGTACCGCACCCAGCCGGGGGCACGGGCCACGGTGACCAGCCCGGACGGCGGCGCCGCCCGGGGCGCGTCGGCCGGAGTGTCCACGGTGCTGGTCATGCCGGCGCCTCCTCACGGCCGAACAGGCCGGCCGGGCGCCAGAGCAGCACCGCGGCCATCACGATGAAGACGATCGTCTGGGACACGATCGGGAAGTTCGACAGGTACGCCTCGCCCCACGCCTGGACCAGGCCGATGCCGAAGCCGGCGGCGACCGACCCGAAGATGGACCCCAGCCCACCGATCACCACGACCGCGAAGACCACGATGATCAGGTCGGCGCCCATCAGCGGGTTGACCGCGCGCATCGGCGCGGCCAGCACACCGGCCAGCCCGGCCAGCCCGATGCCGAAGCCGAAGACCGGGGTCACCCAGCGCCCGACGTCGATACCGAACGCGCGGGTCAGGTCGGGCCGCTCGGTGGACGCGCGGACCACCATGCCGATCCGAGTCCGGGTGAGCACCCACCACACGGCGACGCAGAGCAGCACCGCGAAGCCGAGGATGAACACCCGGTAGGTCGGGAAGTCGAACAGCCCGAAGTTGACCGTCCCGCTCAACAGCGACGGGGTTTCGTACGGGCTGGACTGCACGCCGTAGCGCAGCTTCACCAGGTCCTGCAGGATCAGCGTCAGGCCGAAGGTGAGCAGGAAGTTGTAGAGCGGGTCGAGTCGGGTCAGGCGGTGGATCACCGCCCGCTCCAGGGCCATGCCCAGCAGACCCAGCCCCACCGGCATGATCACCAGGGCCGCCCAGAACGGCACGCCCGCCTCGGTGAGCAGCACGTACGCGCCGAACGCGCCGAGCATGTAGAACGCGCCGTGGGCGAAGTTGACCACCCGCAGCATGCCGAAGATGACCGCGAGCCCGAGGGCGAGCAGGGCGTAGAACGCCCCGCTCACCAACCCGTTGAACGTGTTCTGCGCGAATCCGCTCACAGCGTCACACGCTCACAGCTTGCAGTCCGCCGACGGCGCGCGGAACGCCTCCGCGGCGGGGATCGTCTTGAGCACCTTGACGTAGTCCCACGGCTCGGTCACCTCGGACTGCGGCTTCACCTGGGCCAGGTACGCGTCGTGCACCACCCGGTGGTCCTCGGCGCGGATCTTGCCGTTGCGCAGGAAGACGTCCTCGACCGTCTTGCCCTCCAGACCCTTGACGACGGCGTCCGCGTCGTCGGTGCCGGCCGCCTGCACCGCCTCCAGGTACTGCAGGGCGGCGGAGTAGTTGGCCGCGTGCGCGAACGTCGGCCGGGTGCCGGACTTCTGCTGGAACCGGTCGGCGAACTCCCGGTTCTTCGCGTCGAAGTTCCAGTACCAGGCGTCGGTGTACGTGGTGCCGGCCAGCGCGGCCGGCGTCAGCGAGTGGATGTCGGTGAGGAACATCAGCCCCACCGCCAGGCCGACGCCCTTGTCGCGCAGCTTGAACTCGTTGTACTGCTTCACCACGTTGACCAGTTCCGCGCCGGCCTGCATGGTGCCCAGCACGTCCGGCTTCGGGTTCAGGTTCGGCGCCTTGAGCAGGAAGGTGGAGAAGTCGCCGCTGGTGTTCGGGAACGGCGCGCCGTCCTTGCCGACGACCTTCCCGCCGGCCGCGGTGATCGCGGTGGAGAAGCTCTTCTCCATGTCCTGACCGAAGGCGTAGTTCGGGTACAGGATGTACCAGTTCTTGCCGATCTGCTCGGTCGTGGTCTTCCCGGTGCCGTTGGCCAGCATGTACGTGTCGTAGGCGTAGTGGAAGGTGTACTTGTTGCAGCTCTTGCCGGTCAGGTCGGTGGTCGCCGCCCCGATGTTGAAGTAGAGCTTCTTCTTCTCCTTCGCCACGTCGGCGACCTTCAGCGCCGCCGACGAGGTGGGCACGTCCAGGATCAGGTCGACGCCCTTGCGGTCGTACATCTCCTGGGCCTTGGAGTTGGCCACGTCCGGCTTGTTCTGGTGGTCGGCGGTCTCCACGGTGATGTCCTTGGTCACCGCCTTGTCGCCGTACTTGGCGGTGAAGTCGGCGATGGCCATCTCCACCGCCGTGACCGAGTTCTTCCCGGACAACTCCGAGTACGCCCCGGACTGGTCGTTGAGCACGCCCAGCACGATCTTGTCGCCGGTCAGCTTCTGGTCGCCGCCCGACTGGGGTCCACCGCCGCCGCAACCGGCGACCAGCACCACCGCGGCCGACGCCGCAGCCACACCCACCGTCCTCCGCATGCCCACTCCATCCATTCCGCGCCTCATCGCGCGGGTCGTCGTTGAGAGAAAAATCAGATTCCGAGGTACGCCAGCAGCTCGCGTTCCCGCGAGCGCACCTCGGAGTTGTCCATCGCCTCGGCGACGCGTCCCTCGGCCAGCAGGTAGTGCCGGTCGGCGACGCCGGTGGCGAAGTGCAGGTTCTGTTCGACCAGCAGCACGGTCACCCCGTGCCGTTTGGCTTCCCGCAGCAGGTCACCGACCTGCTGCACCAACAGTGGAGAGAGCCCCTCGGTGGGCTCGTCGCAGAGCAGCAGCCGGGCGCCCATCCGCAGCACCCGGGCCAGCGCGAGCATCTGCTGCTCGCCGCCGGAGAGCATGGTGGCCGCGGAGTCACGCCGGGTGTAGAGGGCGGGGAACGCCTCGTACACCCGCTCCAGCGACCACGGGTCCGGGCCGGCCCGGGGCGGCAGGGTGAGGTTCTCGGTCACGGTCAGCGTGGCGTAGCTGCCCCGGTCGTCGGGCACCCAGCCCAGCCCGAGCCAGGCCCGCCGGTGCGCCGGCAGCTTCCCGACGTCCCGCCCGTCCAGCTCGACCGTGCCGCGCTGGCCGGAGTGCAGCCCCATCACGCAGCGCAGCAGGGTGGACTTGCCGGCGCCGTTGCGCCCGACGAGGGTGACCACCTCGCCGGCGGCGACGTCCAGGCTGACGTCCCGCAGCACCTGCGCCTCGCCGTACCAGGCGGACAGGTTCTCAATGCGCAGCATCAGCGGCTCCCAGGTAGGCGGTGATCACACGCTCGTCCGCGCGGACCTGCTCGTACGGGCCCTCGACGAGGACCTTGCCGGCCTGGAGCACGGTGACGGTGTCGGCGAGCCGGCCGACCACGCTCATGTTGTGCTCGACCATCACCACGGTCCGGCCCTGGCGGACCCGGCCGATCAGCTCGACGGTGCGGTCGACGTCTTCGAGGCCCATCCCGGCGGTCGGCTCGTCGAGCAGCAGCACCTTCGGGTCCAGCGCCAGGGCGATGGCCAGTTCCAGGGCGCGCTTGCGGCCGTACGCCAGCGCCTCGGAGGGGGCGTCCGCCAACTCGGCCAACCCCACCATGGCCAGCAGTTCGTCGGCGCGCCCGGTGTAGCGGCCCATCAGCTTCGCGGACCGCCAGAACCGCCAGCCCAACCCGCTGGACGACTGCAGCGCCAGCGCGACGTGCTCACGTGCGGACAACTGCGGGAAGAGGCTGGTGATCTGGAACGAGCGGGCCACGCCGAGCCGGGCGACCTGCTCCGGGGGCAGCCCGGTGACGTCCCGCCCGGCCAGCTCGATCCGCCCGCCGCTGGGCCGCAGGAAGCCGGTGAGCAGGTTGAACAGGGTGGTCTTGCCGGCGCCGTTGGGGCCGACCAGCGCGTGCACACTCTCCGGCGCGACGTCGAGATCGACGTCGTCGACCGCCCGGAAGCCCCGGAAGTCTCGGGTCAGCCCACGGGCCGACAGGAGCGCTTGCCCGGCCATCGCCTCATCCTCCGCAGGGTCGCGGCGACGTCCGATCGGTGACCGTGGTCACAGGGCCGTCGCGTGGAGGAAACCTACGGCCGGTCCTGCGAGTCGAGCCATGTCGATGGCATCCATATTCGGCCGGCAGGAGACGTGCTGAAACCCCACTCCCCGACGTCACCAACTTGACCGAGCCCCCTAGGTTGATGATCCACACAGCCCAGCGAAAGGCCCCCGACCCATGCCTGTCGGCTTCACCATGGCGATCGTCTTCGCCGTCGCCCTGGCGGTCTGCGCCGTCCTGGCGCTCGTCGCCCCGAGAACCGCCGTGAAGCGGACGGCCGCCCTCGCGGCGCTCGGCTGCCTCGCCCTCACGCTGCTGATCGGCGTCGCCTCCAGCGCCCACTCCGTACCGATCCGCTCGGTCGGCATCGTCACCAGCTTCGGCAAGCCCACCGGTGAGGTGACCGGCTCGGGCCTGAAGTGGGTGGCGCCCTGGCAGAAGGTCGGCGAGTGGGACGCGGGCCGGCAGAAGTACGACCACATCGGCGGCAACAACTGCGTACGGGTCCGCACCGGCACGCTCGCCGACGCCTGCGTCGAGGTGCTCATCGAGTGGCAGGTCAAGCCGGAGAACGCGCCGAAGCAGTTCATGGACTACAAGGGGGACTTCACCAGCTTCCGTGGCCAGAGGGTGGGCGTGCAGCTCGACAGCGCGGTCAACGACGCGTTCGCGGCGTACAACCCGCTGGAGAAGATCGACGCCCAGACCGGCGACCTGAACGTCGACCTGAAGCCCTTCGCGGCGAACATCAAGACCAGCGCGGAGACCCGGCTCGCCGCCGACGTCGACATCCTCTCGGTGACCATCACCCGGGTGAACCACGACGAGAAGACCGAGGGCAACATCAAGGCGTTCCAGGACAAGCTGGCCCAGACCCGCAACCTGGAGCAGGACCGCAAGAACGCCGAGATCTCCAAGCAGATCACCGAGACCAACGCGAAGGTCGACAAGGTGACCCGCTGCCTGGAGATCGCCGAGAAGAACGGGGCCAACCCGGGACTCTGCATCAACCCGGGCATCGTCACCGGCAAGTGACCGGGACCGGCCCACCCGCTCCGGGTGGGCCGGGTCACCCGGCGATCGTCACGCGGCGACGGCGTACTCCGGCAGGGTCAACCCGTCGGCCCGGCTGAAGACGAGCCTGGTCGTGAGCGCCCGCAACGGGCGGGAGGTCATCGCCCGCATGGACGCGTCGCGCAGCCGGATCGCGGTCCGTGTCGCCGGCAGGAAGCCGGAGACGCCTCCGCCTGGTAGATCCTGGCCGCGCGCCACGTGCGCCCGCAGCGTCTCCTCGTAGCGGCGGTACGCGATCACGTGGTCACCCCGGGCCGCCGCCAGCTCACCGGCGAGCACGTACGCCCCGACCAGGGACAGGCTGGTTCCCTGCCCGGTCAGCGGGGACGGGCACCAGGCGGCGTCGCCGAGCAGCGCCACCCGCCCGGTGCTCCAGGTGTCCATCCGCACCTGCCCGTAGGAGTCGAAATAGAAGTCGGGGGCGTCGGGCATCGCGGCCAGCAGTTCCCCGGTCCGCCAGCCGACGTCGGCGAAGCGCTCGGTGAGGAGTCGCTGCTGGGCGTTCCGGTCCCGGCGGTCCAGGTCGAGCGGTGGGGAGACGAAGCTGAACAGCGCGCTGGTCGTGCCGTGCCGGGTCGGACGGGTGCCCACCACCCGACCGCCCGGAGCGTTGTGCAGCTCGAACCAGCCCGTCTCGTTCCGGTACGGGGTCGTGAAGTAGGCCAGGTAGGCCCCGAGCGGCCGGACGTACGCCGACTCGGGGCCGAAGGCCAGAGCCCGGGTACGCGAGTGCGAGCCGTCCGCCCCGACGACCAGGCCCACGGTCCGCGGGGCGGATCGCGCGAAGGTGAGCCGCACCCCGTCCCCGGTCTGGGTGAGTGTCTCAATCGAGTCGTCGAAGATGTACTCCACGTCGGCGCGGGTCTCCTCGTACAGCAGACGGGCCAGGTCGCCGCGCTCGATCTCGATGTCGGCGACGATGCCCTCGCCGCCGAAGGCGTGCACCGGCATCCGGTAACGCGTCCGACCCCGCGCGTCGACGCCCGCCATGCCCTGCTCCCGGACGCACTCGGCCCGGATCCGGGCGGTGAGCCCCATCCGGTCGACGACCTCCCGGGCGGTCCCCCGCACGTCCACCGCCTGCCCGCCGGGGCGGAGCCCGGTCGCCCGCTCCACGACGGTGACGGCGAAGCCGTTCCGGCGCAGCCAGAAGGCCAGCGCGGGGCCGGCCACACCGGCGCCGGAGATGAGTACGGTCCTGTCGTCCATCGCACCGCTCCTGAGATCGAGCTTTACACCGTCAACCCAGCCGTCACCGCGGCTCGGACGGGAGGTCGTCCCGCGCAGCGAACGGTAGTTACACAGGGATCCATGCGCTCGGCCCGACCTAGTACGCTGCGCCAGGGAGAGCCGCCGGGCGCGGCACGTACTAGTACGCTGCACCGGAGGTGCGCCATGACCGGTTCCGAGCCGCCGTACCGGCTGATCGCCGCGGAGATCCGCCGCCGGGTCGACCTCGGGGAGCTGCGTCCGGGCGATCGGGTGCCGTCGGCCCGGCAGCTCACCCGCGAGCACGGGGTGGCCATCGCCACCGCCACCAAGGTCCTCGCACTGCTGCGCGACGAGGGTCTGGTGCTGACCCGACCGGGCGCGGGCACGGTGGTGGCCCCGGCCCGCGCGGCGGTGCCGCAGGTGCGCCGGAGCGGTGCCGGCGCGGAGCCGAACCTGACCCGGGAGCGGCTGATCCGGGCCGCGATCGCCTGGGCCGACGCGGACGGCCTGGCTGCCGTGTCGATGCGGCAGATCGCCGCCGAGCTGGGCGTGTCCACGATGTCGCTCTACCGGCACGTGCGCGGCCGGGACGAGCTGATCCTGACCATGGCCGACACGGTTCTGGCCAACGCGCCGCTGCCGGCCGTTCCGCCGGCCGGGTGGCGGGCCCAGCTGGAGCTGCTGGGCCGAGCGCAGTGGGCGACCTACCGGCGGCACCGCTGGCTGCCGCACGCCATCTCGATCGCCCGTCCGCAGGTGCTGCCCCACGCCATGGCGCACACCGAGTGGGGCCTGCGGGCCACCGCCGGCCTGGGCCTCGACCGGCACGTGCGCTGGCACGTCGCCATCGCCCTGTTGGCGTACGTCCGCGGAATCGCGACGAACCTGGAGATGCGGGCGCAGGCGGAGCAGGACACCGGCCTCACCGACGACGAGTGGGTGGACCGTCAGGTGGCCACGTTCCAGCACGCGATCACGAGCCGCGGCTACTCCACGATGGCCGCGCTCACGGACGAGGGCGACCTGGACCTCGACCTGGAGAGCGTCTTCGAGTTCGGCCTGCGGCGGCTCCTCGACGGCTACGCCGCGCTGATCGAGCAGCCGCCGCAGGCCGACCCTCAGCTCAGTCCGGGAAGCTGACCACCCAGCGGGCGCCCTCGCCCCGGGCGAGCCGGTCGAACGCGGCCGGCGCCTCGTCGAGGGTGACCACCCCGCTGACCAGCGGTGCCAGGTCGAGCGTGCCGTCGAGCGCGGCCCGGGCCAGCTCGGGCACCTCCCGATCCGGGTCGGACGAGCCGTACACCGAGGAGCGCAGGGTCCGGGCGGAGTGGAAGATGTCGAGCGCGCCGAGGCTGACGATGTCGTCCTTCGCGCCCATGCCGACCACGGTCACCGCTCCCCCGCGCCGGGTGAGCCGCCAGGCCGCCCGGATGGTGGCGGCGCGGCCGACGCACTCGAAGGCGTGGTCGACGCCCCGGCCCTCGGTGCGTGCCCGTACCTCCTTGGAGAGCCGGTCGTCGGAGAGCAGGAAGTCGGTCGCGCCGGCGGCGAGCGCCAGGTCGCGCTTGGCCTCGGCGATGTCGATGGCGAGGATCGACGTGGCGCCGGCCCGGCGGGCGGCGGTGAGCACGGCGAGCCCGACCCCACCGAGCCCGATCACCGCCACCGACTCGCCGGGAGCCACCCGGGCGGTGTTGCCGACCGCGCCTATGCCGGTGAGCACCGCGCAGCCGAGCAGCGCGGCCTGCTCGGGCGGCAGCCCGCCGGGGATGGCGATGACGGCGCTCTCGGGCACCACCACCGCCTCGGCGAGCGCGCCGAGGCCGAGGGTCAGGTGCAGTCCGGTGCCGTCGTCGGTCTCGCCGCGCGCCACCGTCGGGGCGGTGTTCGCGGCGCAGAGCCACGGCTCGTCGTGCTGACACCACCAGCAGGCCCGGCACGCGGGCGCCCAGTTGAGGGCCACCGGCGTGCCGACCGCCAATCGGGTGTTCGGCCCGGCCTCGGCCACCACCCCGGTCGCCTCGTGCCCGAGCACCAGCGGGAACCTCGCGGCCAGGGTGCCGTTCACCATGGACAGGTCCGAGTGGCAGACGCCGGCCGCGGTGATCGTCACCCGCAGGTCGCCGGGGCCGGGCGCGGGCAGGCGTACCCGCTCGACCCGCAGCTCGGCGCCGGCCCCTCGCGCGACCAGCGCGCGGACGGTGACCGGCCCGGCCGGGGCCGGCTCGGGGCTCATCGCTGGATCGCCTTCAGCTCGCTGAACTCGGCCAGCCCGTGCACACCCAACTCCCGGCCGAGGCCGGACTGTTTGTAACCGCCGAACGGGGCGAGCGGGTTGAACGGCGCTCCGTTGATGTCGACCGCGCCGGTACGCAGCCGCCGGGCCACTGCGAGCGCCGCGTCGGTGTCGGCGGACCACACCGCGCCGGCCAGCCCGTACTTCGAGTTGTTGGCGATGGCCACCGCCTCGTCGGTGTCGGCGAACGGGATGACGGCGAGCACCGGGCCGAAGACCTCCTCCTGGGCGAGCGCGCTGTCCGGGTGCACGTCAGCGAAGACGGTCGGGGCGACGTAGTGTCCCTGGGCCGGCACCGGGGCGTCCGGGCCACCGGCGACCAGCCGGGCCCCGTCGGCGAGAGCCCGGTCGACGTGGCCGCGGACGCGCTCGGCCTGGGCGGCGGAGACCAGCGGGCCGAGCCGGGTCGCCGGGTCGAACGGGTCGCCGAGGCGGTAGCCGGCGACGGCGGCGGCGACCAGGTCGAGGGCCTCGGCGTACCGGTCGCGGTGCACCAGCATCCGGGTCCACGCGGTGCAGGTCTGGCCGGAGTTGATCAGGGCGTTGCCGACGCCGACCTTGACCGCGGCGGCCAGGTCGGCGTCGGGGAGGATCACGTTGGCGGACTTGCCGCCCAGCTCCAGCGCGACCCGGGCGATGCGGTCGGCGGCGAGCCGCATGATCCGGGCGCCGGTGGCGGTGGAGCCGGTGAACGAGACCAGGTCGACGTCGGGGTGCCCGGCGAGCGCCTCGCCGACCACCGGGCCGGTGCCGGGGACCAGGTTGAGCACACCCGGCGGCAGCCCGGCCTCGGTGACCGCGTCGAAGAGCAGGTACGCGGTCAGCGGGGTCAGCTCGCTGGGCTTGAGCACCACCGTGCAGCCGGCGGCCAGCGCGGGTGCCAGCTTCGCCATCACCTGGTGCAGCGGGTAGTTCCACGGGGTGATGGCGCCGACGACGCCGATCGGCTCGCGGACGACGAGGGAGTTGCCGATGCTCTCCTCGATTGGTGGTCGGGCGGCGAGCGCGATGTGGTCGCGCAGCACGATCAGCGGCAGCCCGACGTGCACCCGGGTGGCGAGCTTGAGCGGGGCGCCCAGCTCCACCGCGATGGTGCGGGCGAGGTCGTCGGCGCGCGCGGCGAGCGCGGTGTGCAGCCGGTCGAGGTGAGCGGAGCGCTCGGCGGCGGTGGCGGCCGACCAGCCGGGGAAGGCGGCGCGCGCCGCGGCCACGGCCCGGTCCACATCGGCCGGCGTGCCGGCGGGCACCTGCCCGACCAGCTCGCCGGTGCTCGGGGTCTCCACTGCGATCACCTCGCCGGCGGTGGACTCGGTCCACTGGCCGGCGATGTGCAGGTGGCGCCGGAGGCGCAGGGCGTCGGGCAGCAGCTGCGACGGCGCGGCGGCGAGGTCCATGTCGTCCCTTCGGGGGTGGGCGATGGGCGATGAAACTAGCGCTGGGAGTTTCGACGCTACCCGCTGGACCGGGCGGACTCCACCGGACCGAGGGGGCCGACGGTGCGGGCGTACTCGGCGGCCAGGCCGTGCAGCAGGGCGTCCAGGCCGAGGGCGAACGCGCCCTCGTCCACGCTCTGCTGGTGCTCGGCGAGCCGGTGCGCCTGGCGCAGGTGCGGGTAGTGCGCGGCGTACAGCTCGGGGTCCTCGACGAAGCCGCGGGCGAACGAGCCGAGCGCCGACCCGGCCACGAAGTAGCGCAGCGCGGCGCCGATGTGGGTGGCCCGGGCCGGCGGCCAGCCGGCGCGCACCAGCCCGCCGTAGACCGCGTCCGCCATGGCCAGCGCGGCCGGCCGACGGCCGGGCCCCTGGGCCAGGTACGGCACGATGTTCGGGTGCGCGGTGAGCGCCCGCCGGTACGACCAGGCCCAGTCGCGCAGCGCGGTGACCCAGTCCCGGCTGGCGAAGCCACCGGTGTCCACCGCGGCGGTGACCGCGTCGGCGACCGCGTCCAGGATCTCGTCCTTGGTGGCGAAGTGGTTGTAGAGCGACGGACCACGCACGCCCAGCTCGGCGGCGAGCCGGCGGGTGGAGAACGCCGGCAGGCCCTCGGCGTCGATCACCGCGGTGGCGGTCTCGACGATGAGCTGCCGGGTGAGCCGGGGCTGGCGTGGTCGGGGCACTGCGCTCCTCGCGGGTCTCGGCCGTGGGGTCTGGACGCGGCAAAACTTACACCGCTAGTTTAAGGGTGACCGGCAGCACCGACGCCAGGAGGACCACCGTGGACTTTTCGCTGACCGACGAGGAGCGGGCGGTACGGGACACCGTCCGGTCGTTCATCCGCCGCGAGGTGATGCCGCTGGAGGAGGAGGTGCTCCGCCGGGAACGGGCGCACCAGCCGGGCCTGGACCACTCCGAGGTGCGCGAGCTGCAACTCAAGGCTCGCAAGTTCGGCTTCTGGGGCCTGGCCACCCCGGAGGAGTACGGCGGGATGGACCTGCCGGCGGTGCTCCAGTCGCTGATCTGGACCGAGCTGGGCCACACGTTCGTGCCGTTCCGTTTCGGTGGCGAGGCGGACAACATCCTGTTCCACGCCACCGAGGAGCAGAAGCGGGAGTTCCTCATCCCGACCATCGAGGGCGAGCGGCGCTCCTGCTTCGCGATCACCGAGCCGGGTGCCGGTTCGGACGCGGCGAACATTCGGCTGTCCGCCCGCCGCGACGGCGACGACTGGATCCTGGACGGCGAGAAGACGTTCATCACCGGCGGCAACGACGCCGACTTCGCCATCGTGGTGGCGGTGACCGACCGGGAGAAGGGCGCCCGCAACGGCGGCGCCACCGCGTTCCTGGTGGAGCGGGCGATGGGCTGGCGCTCGGAGTTCATCCAGACCATGGGCGAGGGCGGGCCCGCGTCGCTGATCTTCGACGGCGTACGCGTGCCGCACCGCAACATCCTCGGCGAGGTCGGGCAGGGCTTCACGCTGGGCATGGAGTGGATCGGCAAGGGCCGCTACACCATCCCCTCGCACGCCATCGGCATCGCCGAGCGGGTCCTTCAGATGGCCATCGACCACGCCAACACCCGGGAGACGTTCGGCTCGAAGATCGGCACCAACCAGGCCATCCAGTGGATGATCGCCGACTCGGAGACCGAGCTGGAGGCGGCCCGCTGGCTCGTGTTGAAGTCGGCGTGGACGGTCGACCAGGGCATGGACCCCCGGCACGCCTCGTCGATGGGCAAGCTCTACGGCGCCGGAATGGTCAACCGCGTGGTCGACCGGGTGCTCCAGATCCACGGCGGCATGGGCTACACCCGTGAGCTGCCCATCGAGCGCTGGTACCGGCAGGTCCGGCTCTACCGGATCTTCGAGGGCACCGACGAGATGCAGCGCCTGATCATCTCGCGCGACCTGCTGCGCGGGTACACGAAGATCGGCGGTCACCTGGCCTGAGCGGGGGTGGTGCTGACCAGCTCAGCTGGTCAGCGCCGTCAGGGCGGCGTCCACATCGGCCTCGGTGGAGTAGATGTGGAAGGAGGCCCGGACCCGGCCGGCGCGCACCGCTGCCCGGATGCCGGCCGCCGTCAGGCGCCGCTCCGCGTCGGGCACGTCGACGGTGACGATGGCGCTCTCCCCCGGCGGCCGGCCCAGCCCGGTCAGGAACCGGTTGGCCAGCGCCACGTCGTGTGCCCGGATCGCCGGCACGCCGATCTCGGCGACCAACTCCAGGGCGGGAGCCGCGCCGACCCAGCTGAACCAGGCCGGTGAGATGTCGAACCGGCGGGCGTCGTCGGCGAGCCGCAGCGGCGGTCCGTAGTAGGAGGCGTGCGGGTCGCGGCCCGCGTACCAGCCGGCGGCGTCGGGGCGCAGCCGGTCACGCAACGCCGGTGCCAGATAGGCGTACGCGGTGCCGCGCGGGTTCATCAGCCACTTGTAGCCGCCCACCGCCACCACGTCGGCCCGGCTCGCGTCAAACGGCAGCCAGCCGCACGCCTGGGTGGCGTCCACCACCACCAGCGCGCCGTGCGCGCGGGCCGCGGCCACGATCTCGTCGTACGCCGCGACAGCCCCGTCGGCCGACTGCACCAGGCTGAACGCGACCAGATCGGTGTCGGCGTCGATCGCGTCGACCAGCGACTCCAGCGGCACCGTCCGGACCTTGACCCCGCGATCCTCCTGGACCAGCCAGGGGAACAGGTTCGAGGTGAACTCGACCTCGGGGACCACCACCGTGGCACCGGCCGGCAGCGCCGCCGCGACCGGCGCGAGAATCTGGGACACGGCCGCACCGACCGCCACGTCACCGACCGGCACCCCGATCAGGCCGGCGATCGCGGTACGCGCCCGCTGCACGGAGTCTCCCCAGCCTTCCCACGACGTACGGCCGACCCGCCAGTCGGCCAGGGCCTCCTGCATCGCCGTCCAGGCCGGCTCGGGCGGCAGCCCGTAGGAGGCGGTGTTCAGCCAGCCGGGCTCCGGCTTCCACAACTGCTGTGCCTGCTCGATGTCCACGGGACCGACGCTAGGCGGGACGGCCCGGGTTCGGCACGGCCAATCGGCGGCCGGCGGCCTGCGGCGCATGGACGAGCCACCTGTGCGCCCTGCGCGGCGGGCCGGTCCCTGACGAGCGTGATGACTCTGAGGTATAGATATGACACTGAGGTATAACGCTCACGAACATCCTGCCGCCCCAACGGGCTGAGCCGTCACGGCTTCCCACCTCGGCCGGACACGTCACCGCCGCCCGGCGGGTGGATCCGGGAGAGGCTGTCGGCGAGACCGGCCAGCCAACGGTCGACCTCCACCAGATGCCGGATCGAGGACTGGGAGCCGACCGCACCCAGCAGGGGGCGGATCCGGTCGAGTTCGTCGACGCAGTCAGCCGGCGGGGGCACCGGGCCCGACGGCCGGCCGTGCGCGACCTCGTCGGCGAGGTCGTCGTACTCCGATCGCAGTTGACCTGCGGAGTCCCGTAGTAACGGCGCCACCGCGGGCCAGCCCGCGAGGCAGCCGGGTGGGTTGCGCCGCAGCAACGACTCGGCGGCGGGCACCGCGCGGTGCCCAGCGGCCAGGACGGCGTCCCAGTCCACGCGCCGGCTCGGCGGCTCGGGCCGCTCCGTGTGGTACTGGCAGTAGGACGAGTCGACGAGGACCATGCTCCTGCGGACCCGTTCGAAAGCCTGGTCGGGCCGAGGGCCGCCGAGCACCGCCCGGATGGTCTGGTCGACCGCGTCCGCGCTGGCCTCCAGGTAGCGGGCGGCGTTGCGCCGCAGGTCGCGGCTCGCGCCGCGCGGCCACATGGCGATGCCGGCGACCACGCCGATCACGGCGCCGAGCACGACGTCGACCAGGCGGGCCGCGGCGAGTCGCCATCCTTCGGGGGCGAGCTGGGCGAAGACGAACGTCAGCAGCACGGTGAACAGGGCCTGCTGCCAGACCGGCCCCAGCAGGCGGCCCACGCCGAAGGCCAGCATCAGGGTGAACGGCAACGCGATGGCGTACACGATGGGCTCCTGGACGAGGAGCAGGAGCCCGCCGCTGACGACGACCCCGGCGATCGTGCCGAGCACGGCGGGCCGCAGCGCCGTGCGGGTGTCCGCCGCCGAGGTGCGCAGGACGGTGAGGGTCGCCAGGAGCACCCAGAAGCCGTGGGTGAGCGACAACACCCCGGCGGCCACCCGCGCGACGGCCAGCGCCACGGCCAGCCGCAGCGAGCTGTGCAGGTAGTCGGATCGGGGCGCCAGGTGGAGGCGGAACTGTCGCCAGTACAGCGTCCACGGGCCATGCCGCGCGTACTCGAACTGCCCCGAGACCTCCTCGCCCTCGAGCCGTGACCCGTTGGCCACCCGGGCACCGACGGCGAGAACCCGTACCTGGTCGGCGAGGGCCAGCGCCGTCGCGTCCCGGCACAACCGGGGCACGTCCGGCGCGTGGCGGTCGTCGCCCTCTCCAACGGGGTACGCCCTCTCGGCCCGCCCGATCGCGGCGTCCAGGTCGCCGAGGTCGACCGGCGGTGCACCCGGCGCCAGGCTCCCGCCAGCGGCACGGGTCGTCTCGGCACACGAGCTCAGCAGCCGCGCCGCGGCTAGGTCCGGGATCGGCTCCGGCGGCGCGTCCGCCGCCAACCGGTCCGCCTCGGCGAGCACCTCCCGCAACGCCGCCGCGCAGATTCGCAACGCCCGGTCCCGAGCGCCCGCCGCGGTGGGTGCCCACTCCGGGGGATTGCGGCCCAACGCGAGGCCGGCCACCGCGTCGTACGCCCGCTCGCGCCGTGTGTCCCGACCGCCGTGACCGCCCCGCGGATCGGTCAACAGGGCGGCGGTGGCCTCCAGGAACGCCGCGACGCCACCAGTGGCCTCGACGAGACGCTGCCGGTAGGTGACCGGCACCGGATCGGGCCAGAGGAACACCTCGGCCACCGCGAGCAGCACGACGGCGAGCGTGACCCCCGCCAGCCGCTCCGGCAGGGTGTCCGGCTGGTACGGCGGGAAGGACGCCAGGATGTAGAAGAGCTGGAACGCGCTGGCCAGCCCGACCAGGCGCGGGTTGCCGACCCCGGCGAACGCCACGACGAACCCGATGACCAGCATTCCGCCGGCGGCCGCCCAGGTGCTCCACGCCAGCAGGGTGCCCGCGGCGATCAGGGCCCAGACCGCCGGCAGTGACGTGACGAGGATCCGCGCCCGCTGGGGCGCCGGACCGGGCAGCTGCGCGAACGACCCGGCGGCGACCACGCCGAACAGACCGTACGTGGCGAGCATCGGGCTGCCCGCGCCGTAGCGGCAGGCGTAGAAGACGACGGACGCGACGAGGGTCAGGCGTGCCGCGCGCCGCAGGACGGCATCCCCCGGGTCACGGCTGCGAAGCCGGCCCAGGAGGCTGGTTCCGAGCACGCCGGCTCCCCCGGGTTCGTCGCAGCGCCCTCCCCGGCCCACCATTTTCCATGGAGCCTCCCGGTGGCGGCGGGTTTCGCGCCGAATAGCCCGCGTCAGCGCTCAGCTGGCCCGCCACTTCTGGTTCGCCTGCCCGTTGCACTGCCAGAGCTGCAGGCGGGCGCCGTTGTCGGGGTTCTGGTCGAGCACGTCGACGCATCTGTCCGCCCTGGTGTTCACCAGGTCGTGGGCCTTGTTCAGGGTGAACTTCTGGGACCCCGCGCCGGTGCAGTCGGCCAGCTGGACAGCGGCCCCGTTCTCGGTGGAGTGGCCGGCGACGTCCAGGCACTTGCCCATCGAGCGGACCGTGCCGTCCGCCGGGAAGGTCCACAGCTGCTTGGCGGTCCGGCGGCAGTCCCAGATCTGGAGTCGAGCACCGGCGGTGGCGTTGCCGTCCGGGATGTCGATGCAGCGGTCACTGGCGAAGCCGACGATCTGCTTCCCGGTGGGCGTGTTGGTCGGCGTCGGCGACGGGGGCGCTGGCGGTGCCGACGGCTGCTGCGCCGGATTCCCCGGGCCGGTCGTCGCGCCGCTGCCCGGCCGCGGCGACGACTGCCCTGCGTCCCCGGACGGCGGTGGGCCGGCCGATCTCGACGGCGAGCCGCCCGTGACGGGCAGGCCCTGGAAACCATCCGTGATCAGCGCGAAGACACCCGCGCTGGCCGACCACTCGGCCGCCGAGGTGGTCCAGCCGATCGTGTACGCGTGGCCGTTGTGACCGACGAAGGCGCGGCTCACCGCGCGCATCGGCGTACCGTCCTCGGCGGTGTACGTCCACTCCCATTGCGCCGCCCGTGCCTGGTAGCGCAGCGCGGCGAGCCGGACCTGCCGGTACTTGGCGTACCGCTTGCGTTCCGCCTTCTCCCGCGCCCGTAGCTCGGCGGCCAGGTCCGCCGGGACGCGGCGGAGTTCGTCGACGACGAGCACGCGGCTGCCGTCCGGCTCGCGGAATTCGGCCCGCTCACCGTTTCGCCGCGGCTGCCAGCCGTCCGGCACCGGTACGAGGAAGCGCGGATCGTCGCGGTGGTAGTGCCAGCCGGCGGGCGGCGGTGGCAGCACCCTGGACACCGGCGTCTCGGCGATGGGCGACGGGTTCGCGGTCGGCATCGCCACCTGGCGGTCGCCCGCTCCGCCGGACATTCCGCGGTTCACCAACGCCGCACTCACCAACGACACGAGCAGCAGGGCAGCGGCGAGTGACCCGATCAGCCGACCCCGACGCCTGCGGACCGGCGTTGGAACAGGCGCGTCGGGGACGGCCGGTGACGCTGGCGGACCGGACCCGACGGTGACGAACTCGGGCACGATCTGCGGACGAGAATCGTCGCCGGTGTTGATCCGGGCGGCCGGCACATCCGGGTCGACGGCGCGGCGCAGTAGGCGATCCGCCTCCTCGGCGCTGATCCGCTGAGCCGGCTCCCGCCGCAGCAGTCCTTCGAGGAGCGGGTTCAGCAGCCCGGCTCGCTGCGGCGGTGGTGGCGCCTCGGTGGCGAGGGCGGCGAGCGTGGCGATCGGGGACGAGCGTTGATAGGGGGTACGTCCCTCCACCGCCGCGTAGAGGGTGGCGCCGAGTGACCAGAGGTTGGCGGCGGGGCCGACGTCGCCGTCGGTGGCCCGCTCCGGTGCGAGGTACGCGGGCGAGCCGAGCACCATGCCGGTCTGCGTCATGCGCGGGTCGCCGGGGAGGGTGGCCAGACCGAAGTCGGTCAGCACCACCCTGCCGTCGTCGGCGAGCAGCACATTGGCCGGCTTGACGTCGCGGTGCAGCACGCCGGCCTGGTGTGCCGCCCGCAGCGCGCCCAGCACACCCAGCCCGATCCGCGCGGCGCGGGCCACCGGCATCGGACCCTCTGATTCGAGCACCTCGTGCAGGGAACGGGACGGGACGAGCTCCATCACGATCCAGGGGTCGTCGCCGGAGTGCAGCACGTCGAAGACGCGTACCACGTTGACATGACCCAGGCGGGCGACGGCCCGAGCCTCGCGCATGGACCGTTCGCGCATCTCCCGACGCTCGTCGTCACGCAGACCGGGCGGTGCCACCAACTCCTTGATGGCCACGTCCCGCTGGAGCATCTCGTCACGGGCCTGCCACACACGGCCCATTCCGCCCTGTCCGAGCGGACGTACCAGCCGGTAGCGATTGGCAATCAACTGTCGAGGGGTGTCGGGCACGACAGGAAGGTGCCTGGCGATCATTACGTGCCCAATTCTTCCCGACAGGTGGAAAGCGACAGTTGGATATGTCACACGCGGCTTTCGGCGGCCTCCACTGGACCATTCCGACACAACTCCACTATGCACGCCCACTGTCGCCCAACGCGATGTTACCAATGCGTATATCGGCGATCTGATATGAATATCGAATGAACTCGAATCCCGTCGAGACCCGTACGGCACGGCCTCCGGCCGGACCGGGGCCCATGCAGGGCATCTGGACCAGGCCGAACCTGCTCTGGGGCCTCACGTTCCTGATGGTGACGCTGACTGCCTGCACGCCCCCGAGCGACTCCAGCCGCCCTGCCACACCGTCTGTCGATGGCGCGGCCACGGCAACGGCCGGAAGCAGTGGTGAGACGCCGTGCACGACATCGGCAGCGGCGATGCCCACGCCACCGGAGGGTTATCGGCTCGTGGGCGAGAATGCGGCGGTGCCGGGCCGCACGGTGCTGCCCGCGGAGGAATCGGGCGAGGCCGATCCAGCAGCTCGGCTATTTGCCAAATGGGGATTGGTCGTACGCGCCGGAACTGTCGTTGACCTTCAGGTGGCGCCCGGATGGGAAGACGACGCCCGGATCGGATGGGGCGCTTCGGGAACGCCCGCGGCGACCGCCCGGGTGCACGCCTGCGCGCCCACGGAGGGACAACCTCAGTGGATGGCCTTCGTCGGCGGCACGTGGGTTGCACGAGCCACCTGCCTACCGCTCATCGTCCGGTCGGACGGGCGGCAGGACCGAGTCAACCTCGGCATCGGCCGTCCCTGCGACGAAACCAACACGCCGTAGCCCCAGGCCGTCTGAAAGCAGCTGACCGATGACCACGACGCTCCGGAGCCGTGGTGGGCGGCGCATCCTGGCAGGATGTTCCGGTGCGCTTCACCCCTCACCTCGTAACGTCCTTCCGGATGCCGTCGAACGCCCCTCGCGTACCCGATATGGCCAGCACCGCCGACACTCCCGCCGTCCAGCGGTGGCCGCATCGCCGGCTCGTCGTGATCCGCCGGCACGACGAGCTGTTGGCATACGACCTCGACCGGCTCCTCAGCGGCGACGACACTCCCGCCGCGCGGTTCCCGGCGCCATGGCCGCGTGGGGCGGGCGGGGTCGATGCGGTGAGCCCTACCCTCGACCTGGCGGTCTTCAGCGGCCAGCACGCTCTGCACGCGGTCGACCAGACCGGCACGCTGCGCTGGAGTGTGCGGCACGCGTGCTGGGGCTCCCCCTGCTCGTCGCTCCACGAGTCCTACGAGGAGTACGCGGGCACCGACGAGCACCGCTATCCCGATCGGGGCTCGTGCGCGATCAGCGCGGACGGCTCGACGGCTTGGGCGCACGTACGCACCCCTCTGCCCGACGACGCGGAGGCGGAGTACGACGAGGAGTGGCTCGTGATCGACGCCACCGACGGTCGCATCCTGGGACGGGCCTCGACCGACACCGCAGCCGCCGGCTCCCACCACGTTCCCCACCCCGACCCCGGCCAGATGGGCATCAGCATCGGCGAAGGCCAGGACGGTGTCCCGCTGCGGTGGGGCCGGTGGGACGGCGTCCAACTCACCGTCACCTCGATCGGGGATGACGACCGTTCCCTCATCGACGTCAGCCCGTCCGGGAGACTGTTGCTCACGGTCGCCCACCATCAGGGAGACCTGGCGGTCCATCGGCTTCCCGACGGTGCGGTGCTGCACGAGGTTGCCGCCGACCAGCTTCAGGCCCACCCGCAACCACCGTCGGACACGGCGGAGGAGCCCTACTGGGACTACCAGTGCGGCTTCGTCGACGAGCGCACGGTGATCGCGAGCGCCGACGAGAACGATGAGGAGTACGGTCGCCCGCAGCATTGGCTCGTCGACGCGTCGCAGGGTGACGTGCTCGGTCGGGTCGAGTACTCGATGCCCATTTCAGAGAGCCCGATGGCGCTCGGCGACGGCACATGGCTCACCTGCGGCGAGGACCCGTTCCAGCTCCTGCTGTGGAGTCTTTCCCCGGTGGAACGTGTCTCGTCTACCGCAACCACTCAGCCGTGATGGAGTGACCGCTTCGGTGTGAACTCTCGGCGGGGCGGCCGGTCTCTTCGGATGGACGAGCAGTACGTCCGCGGCAAGGCCTTCAACCTCGCCCTTCTCGCCACGGCGCAGGCGCAGCCAGGGGAACCGGAGCGGGCTTGCCTCGTCGGGGCGGAAGCATTGACTCTGACCACACGGCTCCAATCGGCCAGGGCCGCCCGCTACGTACGCGACCTGCAAGCTGAACTCGTGCCCTACCGCCGACGACCCACCGTTCAACAATTCATCCGGCGGGTCGACGCGGTCCTCGGCACCCGGCGCTGACGCCTACAACTCCCCACGCGCCTGTCGGGCAACCAACTCCAGTACTGCGATCACCGTCCCGGCCCCGACGATCTCGCCTTGTGCCACGAGCTCCCGCGCCTCGGCCAGCGGGATCCAGGCGACCCGCTCGGCCTCGTTCACGTCGACCGGACCATCCGTGTGCTCCGCCGCCCGGGAGAGGAAGAGGAGGTTCTCGGCGTCCGCGGTGCCCACCCATGGTTGGAACGACAGGAGCGGCTCGACCTGGTGCGGACGCCACCCGGTCTCCTCCTCCACCTCGCGTACGGCGCACACATCGGGCTGCTCGTCACTATCGACGTAGCCGCCGGGCAACTCCCACACCCATCGGTCGAACACGAACCGGTGCCGCCGCATGAGCAGCAGGCGCTCGCGATCGTCGAGGACCGCGACCATGGCCGACCGGGGTGCTCGAATCACGTACTGCTCGAACCGTCCGCCGTCAGGCAACTCCACGTCGGCGATGCTCAGCCGCGCTCGCCGGGTATCGTCGACGCTTCGCTCACCGTGAATGGTCCACCGGGTCAGCTCCGTCGGCTGCTCGTCCGTCATCGGCTCAGTATCGACTCACTCCGCCCGCCTCGATCGGTGCCCACATCTGTTGTGAACCCGGGGTCCCGCTGCCGTTGAGCAGGCGGGACCCCGGGGTGTCTCTTCAACGAGGTCAGACCGACGCCCCGACTGGCGCGGCCGGCTCGTCGGCGGGCCGCCGCGACGCCGACTCGTCCTCGTTGTCGTGCTCGTCGAGCATTGTCGCCTCGTCGAACGGGTCGTCGCCGCGCAGCACCTCAACCGCCCGATCCCGATCAAATTCCCCGGTCCACGTCCCCACCAGCACGGTCGCGACCGCGTTGCCGGCGAAGTTCGTCAACGCCCGTGCCTCCGACATGAACCGGTCGATGCCCACGATCAAACCGACCCCGTCCACCAGGTCGGGCCGGTGCGACTGAAGCCCACCGGCCAGCGTCGCCAGCCCGGCGCCGGTGACCCCCGCCGCTCCCTTGGAAGCGATGATCATGAACAGCAGCAGCGAGATCTGCTCACCGATCGACAGCGGCTTGCCCATGGCGTCGGCGATGAACAGTGACGCCATGGTCAGGTAGATCGCCGTGCCGTCCAGGTTGAACGAGTACCCGGTCGGCACCGTGATGCCCACGACCGGCTTGCTCACCCCGAAGTGCTCCATCTTGGCGATCAGCCGCGGCAGCGCCGACTCCGACGACGAGGTCGACAGGATCAGCAGGAACTCCCGGCCGAGGTACCGCAGCAGCGAGAAGATCGAGATCCGGGCCACGAACCACAGCAGCGCGCCGAGGACGACCAGCACGAAAATCAGGCAGGTCGCGTAGAAGCCGACCATGATCTGCGCGAGGCTCTTGAGCGCGTCCACGCCGGTCGCGCCGACCACGGCGGCCATGGCACCAAACGCGCCGATCGGCGCCAGCCACATGATCATGGCGAGCACCTTGAAGACCACCCGCTGGATGACGCCAATGGCGCTCAGCACCGGCTCACCGCGCCGGCCCATCGCCTGTACGGCGAAGCCGACGAGCAGAGCGACCAGCAGCGTCTGGAGCACCTCCCCTTCGGTGAGCGCGGAGAGCAGCGTGGTCGGGATGACCCCGAGCAGGAAGTCCGCCGTACCCCCGGCCTCGTCGCCCGCGGCGGCCTTGCCCGCGCCGGCGAGGTCCTGACCCAGGTCCAGGCCGGAGCCGGGGTGGATGAGGTTGCCGACCACCAGGCCGATGGCGAGCGCGACGGTCGACATGGTCAGGAAGTAGCCGAGGGCGAGTCCGCCGACCTTGCCGACCTTCGCGGCCTGCCGGACGGAGCCGACGCCCAGCACGATGGTGCAGAAGATGACCGGGCTGATCATCATCTTGATCAGGTTGACGAAGCCGGTGCCGATCGGCTTGAGTTCCTTGCCGAAATCAGGGGCGACCAGGCCGACCACGATGCCGGCCAGCACGGCGACGATGACGGCCAGGTAGAGGTAACGGGTACGGTCCCGACGGACCGGCGGCGCCGGTGTGGTGGTGGTTGCGGTGGAGTCCATGTCGACAATGTGAAGCGCGTCTCACCCGTTGACAGCCTTGCGGTCATTCTGTTCACCGCGGAAGCAGCAACGGCACCGGCGCAACGAGGAGGTGGTGGAGGTGGCCCAGCGCCAGTGGAGCATCGCGGGGCAGCTGTTCGCCCTCCAGGCGGTGGTGGTGACGCTGCTCGTGCTCGCCGGCGCGGCGGGCGCCGTCTGGTTGGCCCGAAGCGACGCCCAGCAGGCGGCACAGGAGGAGGTGCTCGCGGTGGCGCAGACCGTGGCCCGCTCCCCCGACGTCCGCGCGGCCCTCGCGACCGCCGACCCGGCCAGCACCCTCCAGCCGTACGCCGAGTCGACCCGACTGGCGACGGGCACCGACTTCGTGGTGGTGATGGCCCCGGACCGCACCCGCTTCTCGCACCCGACCCGGGAGCTGATCGGCCAGCCGTTCGTCGGGGAGATCGCGCCGGCGCTGGCCGGCCAACCGTTCACCGTCACCAACGTCGGCACGCTCGGCGAGTCGGTGCGCGCGGTGGTTCCGGTGTACGACGACCAGCGCCGGATCGTCGGCCTGGTCTCGGTGGGCATCACCACCTCGGCGATCAACCGCAAGCTCCTCGGACAGTTGCCGGTGCTGCTGGGCGTCGCCGCGCCGGCGCTCGCCCTCGCCGCGACCGGCTCCTGGCTGCTCAGCCGCCGACTGCGCCGCCAGACGCACGGCCTGGGGCCGGCCCAGATGACCCGGATGTACGAGTACTACGACGCGGTCCTGCACTCGGTGCGCGAGGGTCTCGTCGTGCTGACCACCGACCGCCGGGTGGCACTCGTCAACGACGAGGGCCGCCGGCTGCTGGGGCTCGACGCGGACGCGGCGGTGATCGACCAGCCGGTGGCCGGGATCGACCTGCCGCCGGCGGTGGCCGAGCTGCTCGGCTCCGGGCGGGACGCCCTCGACGAGCCGGTCCTGGCCGGTGACCGGGTGCTGGTGGCCAACCAGCGGATCACCCGGTTCGAGGGCGCCGTGCTCGGCACGGTGCTGACCCTGCGCGACCAGACCGAGCTGCGGACCCTGGCCAGCGAACTGGACTCGGTACGTGCGCTCACCGAGGCGTTGCAGGCGCAGACCCACGAGTCGGCCAACCGGCTGCACACCGTGCTGACCCTCGTGGAGCTGGGCCGCCCCGACGAGGCGGTGCGGCTCGGCACCCGGGACCTGGCCCTCGCTCAGCAGCTGACCGACCGGGTGGTCGGCGCGGTGACCGAGCCGGCGCTGGCCGCGCTGCTGCTCGGCAAGTCGGCGCAGGCCAGCGAGCGCGGGGTGGACCTGGTGATCGAACCGGACTGCCGGCTCGACGACAGCCCGCTGCCGACCAACGACCTGCTCACCGTGGTCGGCAACCTTCTCGACAACGCCCTCGAAGCGGTGGCCGGTACGCCGGCGCCCCGCCGGGTGCGGGTCTTCGTCGGCGCGGTCGACGACGAACTGGTGGTACGGGTCGCCGACAGCGGCCCCGGGCTGGCGCCAGATCGGGTGGCGGACGCGTTCCGGCGCGGCTGGTCCACCAAGAGCACCGGCCGTGGCCTCGGCCTGGCCCTGATCGGTCAGGTGATCCACCGGCACGGTGGTCGTTCCGAGGTGGGCCGCTCGGACGACGGCGGCAGCCTGTTCACCGTCCGGCTGCCGATCGTCGGGGTACGCCGATGACCGACATCCGGGTGCTCGTCGTCGAGGACGAGCCGCTGCTGGCGGCGGCCCACACGGCGTACACCGAACGGGTTCCCGGCTTCGTCGTGGTCGGGGTGGCGCACACCGCGCGGGCGGCCATGGCGGCGCTGCGCGCCAACGACGGCGGCGACGTGGACCTCGTACTCCTCGATTTCCGGCTGCCTGACCTGCACGGCCTGGACGTCTGCCGGGCGCTACGCGCGGCCGGCAGCAGCGTCGACATTCTCGCGGTGACCTCGGCGCGGGACCTGGCGGTGGTACGCACCGCGGTCTCCCTCGGCGTGACCCACTACCTGCTCAAGCCGTTCACCTTCGCCGCCTTCCGCGACAAGCTGGAGCGCTACGCCGACTACCGCGCCCAGGCGCTCGCCGACGGGGAGGTGGCCGCCCAGCACGAGGTGGACCAGATGTTCGCCACCCTGCGCGGCACGACCGGGCACAGCCTGCCCAAGGGGTTGGACGCGCAGACCCTCAAGCGGGTACGCGCCGCCCTCACCGACCCGACGCGCGCGGAGGTGGGGCTGTCCGCGACCGAGGTGAGCGCGCTGACCGGCATCTCCCGGGTGACCGCCCGCCGCTACCTGGAGTACCTGGTCACCGTCGACCGGGCCGCGCGCCACCCCCGCTACGGCACCCCCGGCCGCCCCGAGGTCGAGTACCGGCCAAGGTGAGCCCCGGCCGACAAACCAATTGCGCCACCGTGACAACCGGCCGCGACGTGCGGCGTGCTGTCTGGTCGACCGGCCACCGTTGGCGACGTTCCACGGCAAGGATTACGCCGACTTCGCCGATCACGACGGCCTTCGTCTCTTCGACGTTTCCTAGCAACCGGATCAGGGTCAGGCGATCTGACGCAGGTCGTCGCCGTAGTCGAAGATGATCCGCATCCGGGCCCCGAGCGCTCGCGCGTACCGACTCAGCGTCGCAACCTCGTTGGCCTCCAGGTCGCCGTTCTCGATCTGGCTGACTCGACCAGGCGTGACGCCCATCAGCTCGGCCACCTGCCGCTGGGTCAGACCCAGCCGCTTCCGCTCCTCAGCAAGATGGAATGCACTGATCCACGCTTCGGTGCGGGCACGCTCCGCATCGAGCGCTTCATCGTCCCCGTCGTGCAGCTCAGCTCGGATGTCGTCCCAGTCATGGAATTCGCTCATCAGCCCTCCCTCCGCTTCCTCTCAAAGGCAAGCCAGCCCTCGTACGCAATCTCAGCGACCGGAACCGCTTTCTCGTACCATCGATTCCAATCTCCTGCCTTGTTGCCAGCAACCAACAGCACTGCCTGGGACCAGGGATCGAAGACGAACAGCACCCGAACGGCGACGTCCCTTCCAGATCTCGGCCGGAGTTCCTTGAGGTTGCTGATGCTCGAACCTCTGAGGGTGTCGACCAGGGGCCGCCCCAGGCCCGGACCGGTCTCCGCAAGCATGTCGATCGCCACGTTGACCGACCGGTAGGTCGCGGGGTCCGTTTGGCGCAGGGATCGCAACCAGTCGCGGACGTCCGTTGTCGTCCTGATCGCCCAACGACGTGGCGGCTCATGAGACATAGGAAAACTATAGCTCAGCCTATACATGGCGTCCTCAGACGAGCAGGTCTGATCCGTTGTTAGAATCGGCGGAGTTGGGTGTCAACGAACGACCAGGGAGACCAGACATGGCGGGTGACGACGACATCTCCGGGTGAGACCGGATGTGTTCGGCCATCGGTTCGGCGCGCGTGTGCGCGGCTGCCGTGGCCATGTCGTCGTTCCACCGGTCCCCGTTTGTCGTCGGGCGGCTCTGGCGCGCCCACCCCACCCTTTGAGGTCACTCGCATGTCTGATGCGTTCATTGTCTGCTCGAATCTGTCCTTCTCCTGGCCGGACGACACCCCGGTCTTCTCGGAGTTGTCCTTCACCGTGCCGGGCGGTCGCACCGGCCTGGTCGCGCCCAACGGCGCCGGCAAGAGCACGCTGCTGCGGCTGATCGCCGGGGAGCTGCGGCCCAGCGACGGCAGCGTCACCGTCGACGGGGTGCTCGGTTACCTCCCGCAGACGCTGCCGCTGGCCGGCGACCTGACCGTGGCCCAGGTGCTCGGCGTCGCCGAGCGGATCGCGGCGCTGCACGCCATCGAGGCCGGCGACGCCAGCGAGAAACACTTCGCCACGATCGGCGACGACTGGGACATCGAGGAGCGCACCCGCGCCGAGCTGGACCGGCTCGGCCTCGGTGACCTGGAGCTCGACCGGCGGTTGCACACCCTCAGCGGCGGCCAGGTGGTCTCCCTCGGCCTGGCGGCGCAGCTGCTGCGACGCCCGGACGTGCTGCTGCTCGACGAGCCGACCAACAACCTGGACCTGGAGGCCCGGCACAAGCTCTACGACGTCCTCTCCGACTGGGCCGGCTGCCTGCTGCTGGTCAGCCACGACCGGGAACTGCTGGACCGGATGGACCGCATCGCTGAGCTGGACCGCGGTGAGATCCGCTGGTACGGGGGCAACTTCACCGCGTACACCGAGGCGGTGCAGGCCGCCCGGGAGGTGGCCGAGAGTAACCTGCGCAACGCCGAGCAGGAGGTCAAGCGGGAGAAGCGGGAGATGCAGCAGGCCCGGGAGCGGGCCGACCGGCGGGCCAGCAACGCCTCCAAGAACCTGAAGAACGCCGGCCTGGCCCGGATCGTGGCCGGCGGGCTCAAGCGCAGTGCGCAGGAGTCGGCGGGCAAGGCACAGGAGACGCACTCCGCGCGGCTCGGTCAGGCCAAGGCCCGACTCGACGAGGCTGGGCGGGCGGTACGCGAGGAGGACCGGATCACCGTCGACCTGCCGGACACCAGCGTCCCGGGCGGGCGCACGGTCTTCTCCGGTCAGGGGATGCGGGCCCGCTTCGACGACCGGGAGCTGTTCGGTGGCGACGGCGCCGATCTGGTGATCCGGGGGCCGGAGCGGATCGCGCTCACCGGTGCCAACGGCGTCGGCAAGTCGACCCTGCTACGCCTCGTCAACGGTGACCTCGAACCGGCCGGCGGCGAGATCAAATGGGCCGACGGGCGGATCGCGTACCTGTCGCAGCGGCTGGACCTGCTGGACCTCGACCGCACGGTGGCGGAGAACTTCGCCGCGTACGCGCCGAACCTGCCGGACGCCAAGCGGATGAACCTGCTCGCCCGGTTCCTGTTCCGGGGCGCCCGGGTGAACCTGCCCGTCGGGGTGCTCTCCGGCGGCGAGCGGCTGCGCGCCACCCTCGCCTGCGTGCTCTGCGCCGAACCGGCGCCGCAACTGCTGCTGCTCGACGAGCCGACCAACAACCTGGACCTGGTCAGCGTCGCCCAACTGGAGAGCGCGTTGAGCGCGTACCAGGGCGCGTTCGTGGTGGTCAGCCACGACGAGCGGTTCCTCGCCGAGATCGGCGTGCAGCGCTGGCTGCGGCTGGCCGACGGCCAGCTGCGGGAGATCGCAGCCCCCGACCGGGGCTGAGCCCGGCGGCGTCCCGGGGCCCGGTCAGCTCACGTTGGCCGGGCCCAGGACGCTCTTCAGGTCCCCCATCAGCGCGGTCGTCGCCGCCACCCGGAACGGACCCAGCCGCAGGGTGGTGGTGCGGCCGCCGTTGAGCAGCTTGACGTGCACCTCGGTGTCGCCGGGATGCAGCACCAGGGTCTCCTTGAGTCGCTCCACCAGCGGCGGCGTGCACCGGTGCACCGGGATGGTGAGGGTGACCGGCTTGTTGGTGGCGCTGGTGCTGACGTCCGGCATGGACATGTCCATCGCCATGATCCGTGGGGTGTCGTCGCGGCGGTCCACCCGCCCCTTGACCACCACGATCGCGTCCTCGGCGATGTACTGCCCGATCACCTCGTAGGTGTTGGGGAAGAACAGCGTCTCCACCCCACCGGCCAGGTCCTCCAGGGTGGCCGAGGCCCAGGCCCGGCCCTGCTTGGTGACCCGGCGCTGCACCCCGGAGAGGATGCCGGCGAGGGTGACCACCGCGCCGTCCGGCACCGCGCCGTCCTCGGCGAGGGAGGCGATGGTGGTGTCGGCCGCCGCGCCGAGGATGTGCTCCAGGCCGAACAGCGGATGGTCCGAGACGTACAGGCCGAGCATCTCGCGCTCGAAGGCCAGCTTGTCGCGCTTGTCCCACTCGCTGTCGCCGATGGTCGGCATCACCGTCGTGCTGCCGGTGTCGGCGTCACCGAAGCCCGCGCCGAAGAGGTCGTACTGGCCGACCGCCTCCTTGCGCTTGACGTCGGCGTACGCGTCGATGGCGTCCGCGTGCACCGCGAGCAGGCCCTTGCGCGGGTGCTCCATCGAGTCGAAGGCACCCGCCTTGATCAGCGATTCGATCGTCTTCTTGTTGCAGACCACCGCGTCCACCTTGGACAGGAAGTCGTAGAAGTCGGTGTAGTCGCCCTTCTCCTGCCGGCAGCGCATGATCGAGGCGACCACGTTCGCGCCGACGTTGCGCACCGCGGCCAGGCCGAAGCGGATGTCCGTGCCGACCGGGGTGAACGGCCCGGCCGACGTGTTCACGTCCGGTGGCAGCACCTGGATACGCATCCGGCGACACTCGGACAGATAGAGGGCCATCTTGTCCTTGTCGTCACCAACCGAGGTGAGCAGCCCCGCCATGTACTCGGCGGGGTAGTGCGCCTTGAGGTACGCGGTCCAGTAGGAGACCAGGCCGTACGCGGCGGAGTGCGCCTTGTTGAAGGCGTACCCGGCGAACGGCACCAGGACGTCCCAGACCGCCTGGATAGCCTCGTCGGAGTAGCCGCGCTCGCGGCAGCCGTCCCGGAACGGGATGAACTCCTTGTCGAGGATCTCCTTCTTCTTCTTGCCCATCGCCCGGCGCAGCAGGTCCGCCTGACCGAGGGTGTAGCCGGCGAGGATCTGCGCCGCGCGCTGCACCTGCTCCTGATAGACGATCAGGCCGTGGGTGGGTGCCAGGATCTCCCGCAGCGGCTCCTCCAGCTCCGGGTGGATCGGCGTGATCTCCTGGAGGCCGTTCTTGCGCAGCGCGTAGTTGGTGTGCGAGTCGACGCCCATCGGGCCGGGCCGGTACAGCGCCAGAACGGCGGAGATGTCCTCGAAGTTGTCCGGCTTCATCAACCGCAGCAGCGAGCGCATCGGGCCACCGTCGAGCTGGAACACGCCGAGGGTGTCACCGCGGCCCAGCAGCTCGTAGGCGGCCGGGTCGTCCAGCGGCAGGCCCAGCAGGTCGAGCTTCGTGCCGTGGTTGAGCTCGATGTTCTTGACCGCGTCGTCGATGATCGTCAGGTTGCGCAGGCCGAGGAAGTCCATCTTCAGCAGCCCGAGGGACTCGCACGTCGGGTAGTCGAACTGCGTGATGATCGCCCCGTCGGCGTCGCGGCGCATCAACGGGATGTGCTCGATGATCGGCTCGGCGGACATGATGACGCCGGCGGCGTGCACGCCGGTCTGCCGGATCAGCCCCTCGATGCCCTTGGCCGTGTCGATCACCTTGCGGACGTCCGGGTCCGAGTCGTACAGGCCGCGGATCTCGCCGGCCTCGGCGTAGCGGGGGTGCTTCGCGTCGAAGATGCCGGTGAGCGGGATGTCCTTGCCCATCACGGCCGGCGGCATCGCCTTGGTGATCCGGTCGCCGACCGCGTACGGGAAACCGAGCACCCGGGCTGAGTCCTTGATCGCGGCCTTCGCCTTGATCGTGCCGAAGGTCGCGATCTGGGCGACCTTGTCCTCACCCCACTTGTCGGTGACGTACTTGATCACCTCGCCGCGCCGACGCTCGTCGAAGTCGATGTCGACATCGGGCATCGAGACGCGCTCGGGGTTGAGGAACCGCTCGAAGATCAGGCCGTGCTGGATCGGGTCCAGGTCGGTGATGCCCAGCGCGTACGCGACGAGGGAGCCGGCGGCCGAACCTCGGCCCGGACCCACCGCGATGCCCTGGTTCTTCGCCCACTGGATGAAGTCGGCGACCACGAGGAAGTACGACGGGAAGCCCATCTGGTTGATGACGCCCAGCTCGTACTCGGCCTGGACGACGTGCCCCTCGGGGATGCCGTTCGGGTAGCGGCGGGCCAGCCCGGCGAAGGTCTCCTTGCGGAACCAGGTCTCCTCGGTCTCCCCCTCCGGGACCGGGAAGCGCGGCATCAGGTTGTGGAACTCGAACATCCCGGTCGGGTCGACCTTCTCGGCGACCAGCAGGGTGTTGCGGCAGCCCTGCTGCCACAGCTCGGAGGAGTCGACCGCGCGCATCTGGTCGGCGCTCTTGATGAAGTAGCCACCGCCCTCGAGGCGGAACCGGTTCGGGTCGTCGATGTTGCTGGCCGTCTGCACGCAGAGCAGCACGTCGTGCGCGGTGGCCTGCTCCTCGACCGTGTAGTGCGAGTCGTTGGTGACCACCGGCGGGATGTTCAACTTGCGGGCGATCTCGGTGAGCCCCTCACGGACCCGACTCTCGATGGAGAGGCCGTGGTCCATGATCTCGACGAAGTAGTTGTCCTTGCCGAAGATGTCCTGGTAGCTGGCGGCGACCTTGAGGGCCTCGTCGAACTGGCCCAGCCGCAGCCGGGTCTGCACCGCGCCGGACGGGCAGCCGGTGGTGGCCATGATCCCCTCGGCGTGCTCGGCGATCAACTCCATGTCCATCCGCGGCCACTTGATGTAGTGCCCCTCCATGGACGCGCGCGAGTTGAGGGTGAACAGGTTCTTCAGGCCCTGCGCGTTCTTCGCCCACATCGTCTTGTGGGTGATCGCGCCGTTGCCGGAGACGTCGTCGCTCTTCTGCTCCGGCCGACCCCACTTGACCCGCGCCTTGTGGTAGCGCGACTCGGGCGCCACGTACGCCTCGACGCCGAGGATCGGGGTGATCCCAGCGGCCATCGCCTGCTTGTAGAAGTCGTTCGCGCCGTGCATGTTGCCGTGGTCGGTGATCGCCACCGCCGACATGCCGAGCCGGTTGGCCTCGGCGAACAGGTCCTTGAGCCGGGCCGCCCCGTCGAGCATCGAGTACTCGGTGTGCACGTGCAGATGCGCGAACGAATCGGCCATGCGTGGCGCCCCCCGGCGATTTGGATCTTGGTGGTCGGAGCCGACCGGGACCTACCCTACCGAGGTGATCTCGGCGGCTCCACCGTCCGCGCCGAGGGTGGCCCTCGTCTCCCCCACGGCTAGTCTCGGAGGATGGCGAGGTACTACGACGTGCACCCGGAGAACCCGCAGCCCCGGATCATCGGCCAGATCGCCGACCTCATCCGCGGCGGCGGGCTGGTCGCCTACCCGACGGACTCCTGCTACGCGCTCGGCATCCAGCTGGGCAACCGGGACGGGCTGGACCGGATCCGCCAGATCCGCCATCTCGACGACCGGCACCACTTCACGCTGGTCTGCCGGGACTTCGCGCAGCTCGGCCAGTTCGTCCAGATCAGCAACTCGGTCTTTCGCCTGGTGAAGGCGTCAACCCCGGGCAGCTACACCTTCATCCTGCCGGCCACCCGTGAGGTGCCCCGCCGGATGCTGCATCCCCGCAAGCGCACCGTGGGTGTCCGCGTACCCCGGCACACGGTGACCCAGGCGCTGCTGGCCGAGCTGGGCGAGCCGCTGGTGTCGAGCACCCTGACCCTGCCCGGCGACGACGAGCCGATGACCCAGGGGTGGGAGATCAAGGAGCGGCTCGACCACCAGCTCGACGCGGTCCTCGACGCCGGCGACTGCGGCAAGGAGCCGACGACCGTGGTCGACCTGTCCGGGCCGGAGCCGGAGATCCTGCGCCGGGGCGCCGGGGACCCGTCCCGCTTCGAGTAGGGCGCCCGACTCGGATCGGGTGCCGGACCGTACGCGGGTGGACGGGCGCACATCATCAGGGTGGTGGTCCGCTAGCGCGCCGGTTCGCGGTCGAGGCCAGTGTCAGGATGCCACCGCCTCCGGGGCGGATCGGCGCCGCGCGCGGAACAGTTCGCCGGCCGCCACCCCCAGCAGCACCAGGGCTGCGGCGACGCCCAGCGCCAGCCCGGGCAGGTGCGCCGCCAACGGCGCCAGGGCGATCGCCGCGACGACACCGATGACGTGGGACAGCGGCACCCGCCCGTAGACCTCGTGTTCCAGCACCGCCCGACCGCAGAGGAAGAGCCCGGCGCCACCCAGGATGAGCGCGGTCATGGGGGCGCCGGGCCGCTCCCCCGGCTGCGCGATGATTCGTTCGATGCCGGCGGCCGTGCCCACCACGCCGGCTACCTTCAACCAGTGGGCGTACGGATTGGTCTGCACCAGCCGGGCTCGGCGCGGTGACGCCTCGATGGCGGCGCGGAGGGTCGCGCCCGCTCCCTGGTCGTAGCTCCACCAGAGCACCACTGCCGTCAGGAACGCGGTGCCGAAGGCGCCGATCCGACCCGGGGTGAAGGGCTCGTGGCTCAGACTGAGAACGCTGACCAGGACGAGTTCGCCCAGGGTGAGGATGTAGATCTGCTGGTACCGCTCGGCGAGGTGCTCCGGCGCCACCTGGTACCGCGGCAGGGGCGCCCGACCGGGGATGGGGAAGCGGAACCCGAACGCGATGTAGTCCACGGCCAGCGCGGCGAGCCACACGACGAGCCGCCACCCGGGGTCGTCCACGAGGCCGCCGACCACCCAGAGGGTCCCCGAGCCGAGGCTCCAGACCAGGGCGCGGAGGGATCGCTCCTGCTCCTGCCGACCGCGCAGCGACCGGATGAGCACCAGCCCCCGGCCCAGATTTATTGCGGCCCAGGTCCCACCGAAGATCAGTCCGTGGTCACGGAACGCCGTCGGCAGCGCGGCGGACATCAGCATGACGCAATGCCCAGGATCAGGTAGGGAATTGGCCGCTTCCGCGGACTGTACGTATCAGTGATCAACGTCGTGGTCACCCACACCGCCCACAGCGTCGACAGGGCGAGCAGCGCCTGGCCAATGCCGGTCCAGGTCCCCTCGGCGGCCATCTTCTGCGATGTCAGGGTCAGGCTGGCGATGAAGGCGAGGTCGAAGAACAGCTCCAGCAGGTCCGCACGCTGCGGCCCCTCGACCATGCGGGTCAGCGGCCGACGCGGGCCGCCCGTCACCGGCATCCGCTCGGACTCCTGCCGAGCCGGCGGCGGGCGGGCGGCGCCGCGACCACGGCCTGACAGCGCTTCTCCGCCACGATGACAGCTTCACACCCGAGGGACCGCCATCGGGCGCGTTCGCCCGCACCGCGACGGCGAGCGACCGCACCCGCACCCTCCGACCACTCGAAGGGGCACCGGCAAACACGATGTTATTGCTGTGGACAACAGTGTGTGCTACACAGTATGGTGTGACACATGGTTAGCGAGGACGTTCTACGGACGCACCTACAGGAGCTGCGTCGAGGCACCGTCGTGGTAGCCAGCCTGGTCGCGCTGCGCCGACCGGACTACGGCTACGCACTGCTGCAACGGCTCACCGACCACGGCTTCCCGGTCGACGCCAACACGCTCTACCCGCTGCTGCGCCGCCTGGAGGACCAGGGCCTGCTGACCAGCGAGTGGAACACCGAGGAGAGCCGGCCGCGCAAGTTCTACCGGACCAGCGACGAGGGCGAGTCGATGCTGGGCCGACTCCTTGACGACCTCGCCGCCGTACAGACCTCCATCACCGGACTGATCCAAGGAGTGGACCGATGAACACCCTGACCGACCGCTATCTCGCCGCCACTCTGCGCTCGGTTCCCACCCCGCGCCGAGGCGAGATCGCCAGCGAGCTGCGCGCCTCGATCGAGGACATGATCGAGGACCGGACCGGCGGCGGCCAGGAACCCACCACCGCCGAGCGGGAGGTGCTCACCGAGCTGGGCAACCCGGACCTCCTGGCCGCGCAGTACGCCGACCGCCGGTTGCAGCTCATCGGCCCGACGTACTACCTGGTCTGGCTGCGGCTGCTGAAGCTGCTGCTCAGCTTCATCCCGGCGCTCGTCGGCACGGTGGTGACAGTCGTCCAGGTCACGGAGGGCAAGGGCTTCGGGGCCATCGGGACCGGCATCGTCACCGCCCTCCAGGTCGGCGTGCAGATCGGCTTCTGGCTCACCCTGACCTTCGCCCTCATCGAACGCGCCCAACCCGGCACCGGCCTGCCCGACTGGACCGTCGACCAACTTCCCGACGTCCCCGTGCACAAGGACGTCTCCCTCGTCGACACCATCGCGTCGGTGGCCATGCTGGTGCTCACCATCGGCTACCTGCCGTTCCAGCACTACCAGTCCTGGGTGCACGGCAACGACGGCGACAACATTCCGATCCTCGACCCGGCCCTGTGGTCGTTCTGGCTGCCGGCCCTGATCGGGGTACTGGCCGCCACCGCGATCTTCGAGATCGTCAAGTACCGGATCGGGCGCTGGAACTGGGCCCTGTTCGGGACCAAGGCGCTGCTCAACCTGGCGTTCACGGTGCCGGTGCTGTGGTTGGCGCTCTCTGACCGGCTGCTCAACCCGGCCCTGGCCGAGCGCCTGAGCTGGCTGGCGGAGGCGGACAACCGGAACAGCCTGGGCGCTTTCATCGCGTTGGGCGTGGCCGTGGTCCTGGTCTGGGACCTCATCGACACCGCCATCAAGACCCGCCGCCAGACGGCATGAGCAGCAGCCGACCAGGCGGCCCGGTGCGGACCCCCGCGCCGGGCCGCCGCCCGTCCGCCGTACCACGTCACCGCCGTACCACGTCACCGCCGTACGTCCGGGCGAGCGGCCGTGGCGGCCGGCGTGGCCGGCGTGGCATCGTTCCGGGATGACCGTGGCACAGCGTGACGAATGGCGCCGCCCGGGCCCGACACCGGAGCAGCGCCGAATCGATCTCTGGCTCGGGCTGGGGGTGACCCTGCTGGCGCTGGTCAGCCTCACTCTGGCCCACAGCGCCGGGGCGTTCCTGCTGGGCCCGCCGCCGTCCTGGCCGGAGCAGCTGCTCTGGACCGTCGCGGTGACCCTGCCGCTGATCTGGCGACGACGGTGGCCGGCCGCCACCCTGCTGATCGTCGCGGTGGCGTTCATCGCCGCGCAGGCCCGATCGGCCCCGGAGACCCAGTTCTCCTCCTGGGCCCTGTTCTGCGCCCTCTACACCCTCGGCGCCTGGGGGCAGGACCATCAACTGGCCCGCCGGCTGCGGATCGGCGTGATCGCCACGATGTTCGCCTGGCTGGGGATCTACTACGCGGTGACCATCGACCACATCCCGCCCGATGCCTTCGCCGACGCGGCCGGTCCGGTGCCACCGGTACTCGCCGCGATGGTCACCGGCGTACTGGTCAATGTGCTGGTCTTCGGATTCGCGTACTTCTTCGGCGAGACCGCCTGGGTGGCCGCGCGGCGCGAGCATGAGCTGCGCGCCCAGGCCGAGGACCTGCGCCGGTCCCAGGCCGAGTCCCGGGAGCGGGCGGTGCTCGGCGAACGGGTCCGGATCGCCCGGGAACTGCACGACGTGGTCGCCCACCACGTGTCGGTGATGGGGGTGCAGGCGTCCGCCTGCCGCCGGGTGTTCGACCGCGACCCGGGCAAGGCCCGCACGGCGCTGGCCGCCATCGAGCAGAGCGCCCGCACCGCCGTGGACGAGCTGCGCCGGATGCTCGGCGTGCTGCGGACCTCTGCCGGCGCCGACGCCGAGCCGCCGGCGGCCGGCGGCGTCGAACGGATCGGCGAGCTGGTCGAGCGAGCCCGGGCCGCGGGACTGACGGCCACCCTCGGGGTGTACGGCGGCCCGGTCCCGCTGCCCGAATCGGTCTCCCAGGCGGCCTACCGGGTGACGCAGGAAGCGGTGACGAACACGCTGAAGCACGCCGGAGCGGACCTGCTGGACGTGCGGGTCCGGTACCTGGCCCGGGAGATGGAGGTCGACGTGACCGACGACGGACGGGCGGGCGGCATGGCCAACGCCCTGGGGCTGGGTCTGATCGGAATGCGCGAACGGGTCGCCGCGCACGACGGCGACCTGGAGGCTGGGCCGCGTGTCGGCGGTGGCTGGCGGGTACGCGCCCGCTTCCCGCTGGCGGCGTCGGCGGACCCGCCAGTCGGCATGCAGCGGGAGCCGAGCGACGGGCACCAGCTGGCGGCCGGCGCGGAGCGCTCGGCATGAGCACCGCACCAGCCCACGAGGCACCAGACGTCGGCCGGCCGGTCCGGGTGCTGCTCGCCGACGACCAGCACCTCGTCCGCACCGGCTTCCGGGTCATCCTCGAGGTGGAGGACGACATCGAGGTCGTGGGCGAGGCCGCGGACGGCGCACGCGCCGTCACCATGGCCCGGGCCACCGGTCCCGACGTGGTGCTGATGGACGTGGAGATGCCCGGAATGGACGGGCTGGAGGCCACCCGCCTGATCACCGGAGAGGGGCCCGCAGCGCCCGCGGTGCTGATCCTCACCACCTTCGACCGCGACGACTACCTGTTCGCCGCGCTGCGGGCCGGGGCCAGCGGCTTCCTGCTCAAGAACGGCACCCCGGAGGAGCTGGTCGAGGCGATCCGGGTGCTGGCCCGGGGCGACGGCCTGCTCGCCCCGGAGATCACCCGCCGGGTGATCTCCACCTTCGCCCGCCCCGGCGATCCGACCGGCGCCGCCCGCAACGGGCCGGACGCCGAAACCGCCCTGGCCGAGCTGACCCCGCGCGAACGGGAGGCGCTGGTGCTGCTCGCCGCCGGGGCGAGCAACGCGGAGATCGCGGCGGCCATGCACCTGGGCGAGGCGACGGTGAAGACCCACGTGAGCCGGGTGCTGGCCAAGCTCGGTCTGCGCGACCGGGTGCAGGCGGTCGTCTTCGCGTACGAGAACGGGGTGGTCCGCCCCGGCGGCTGAGCGGCATCCGTCGCACGGTGGACCCGCCTGCTCAGCCGCCGGGCGGACGGCGGACCGACGTACTCGATCTAGCGTGGGTGCGTGACCAGAACACTCCGCCTGAACGGCGTCGACCGCAGCTTCGGCGATCGGCAGGTGCTCAAGAGCGTGTCCTTCGAGGTGGCCGCCGGCCGGATGACCGGCTTCGTGGGCGCCAACGGCGCCGGCAAGACCACCACCATGCGGATCATCCTGGGCGTGCTCGCCCCAGACGCCGGCGAGGTGAGTTGGGGTGGTGCGCCGCTGACCCGGGAGGGCCGGCAGCGGTTCGGCTACATGCCCGAGGAACGCGGCCTCTACCCCAAGATGACCGTACGGGAGCAGGTGACCTACCTGGGCCGGTTGCACGGCCTCGACGCCACCGCCGCCCGACGCGCCACCGACACCCTGCTGGAGCGGGTCGGGCTGGGCGAGCGCGGCGACGACCTGCTGGAGACGCTGTCGCTGGGCAACCAGCAGCGCGCCCAGATCGCGGCCGCGCTGGTGCACGACCCGGAGGTGCTGGTGCTCGACGAGCCGTTCTCCGGCCTCGACCCGCTCGCCGTGGACACCGTCGTCGCTGTGCTGCGGGAACGCGCCGCCGCCGGGGTGCCGGTGCTCTTCTCCAGCCACCAGCTCGACGTCGTGGAGCGGCTCTGCGACGACCTGGTGATCATCGGCGACGGGGTGATCCGGGCCGCCGGCAGCCGGCAGCAGCTGCGCGACTCGTACACCGTGCCCCGCTTCGAGCTGGTGGTGGCCACCGACGCCGGCTGGGTCCGAGACCACCCCGGGGTGACCCTGGTCGAGCTGGACGGCGCGCGGGTGGTCTTCGACCTGCCCGCCGGCACCGACGAACAGGCCGTGCTCCAGGCGGCCCTCGCCCGTGGCCCGGTCCGCGCCTTCCGCCCGGTCAGCCCCTCGCTCACCGAGATCTTCCGAGAGGTCACCCAGTGAACGTCACCCAGGCCACCCGGCTGGTCGCCGAACGCGAGATCCGGGTCAAGCTCCGCGACCGTACCTTCCTGTTCGGCACGCTCTTCTTCCTGCTGATCGCCGCGGCGGGCACCATCCTGCCGCCGCTGCTCTCCGGCGGGCCGGAGAGCGTCGCCGTCACCCAGGAGGCCGCCGGCCCGCTGCGGGACGCCGGCCTCGAGGTCCGCGTGGTGGCCGACGACCGGGCCGCCGAACAGGCCGTTCGCGACGGCGATGTGGACGCCGCCGTGGTCTCCGGTCCGAAGGTGCTCGCCATGGACGAGGCCCCGAACGACGTGGTCCACGCGCTGAGCAGCGCGCCGCCGGTGCAGCTCCTCGACCCCGACGCGGTCGACCCGGTGGTGGCGTTCCTGGTGCCGTTCGTCTTCGCGTTCGTCTTCTTCCTCACCTCGCAGACGTTCGGCCTGCAGATCGCGCAGAGCGTCACCGAGGAGAAGCAGACCCGCATCGTGGAGATCCTGGTCGCGGCCGTGCCGGTGCGAGCGCTGCTGGCCGGCAAGGTGATCGCCGGCGGCATCCTGGCGCTCGGGCAGATCGTGTTGATCGCCATCGTGGCGGTCGCCGGCATGCAGATCGGCGACAGCGGCGACCTGCTCACCCTGCTCGCCCCGGCGATCGGCTGGTTCGTGCCGTTCTTCCTGCTCGGCTTCGTGCTGCTGGCCGCGATGTGGGCGGCGGCCGGCGCGCTGGTCAACCGGCAGGAGGACATCGCCGCCGCGTCGACGCCGGTGCAGCTCGCCGTCATGCTGCCGTTCTTCGCGGTGATCTTCCTCAACGACAACGCCACGGCCATGCGGCTGCTGTCCTACCTGCCGTTCTCGTCGCCCACGGCGATGCCCCTGCGGCTGTTCACCGGGGACGCCGCCGTCTGGGAGCCGTTCGTCTCGCTGGCCATCCTGCTGGCCACCGCCGTGGCGTTCGTGGTCGCCGGGGCGCGGATCTACGAGGGGTCACTGCTGCGGACCAACGGGCGAACCTCGTTGCGCGCCGCCTGGCGGGAGCGGGAAACCATCGGCTGACCGCCGACGACCCGGGCGGGTGCCGCTCGTCCTCAGTGGGCGGGCGGCACCCCGTCTTAGCCGGAAAGAGGCGATTCCCGCCGGACGACCAACCGGCCCGGCGGGAATCAGCGCCCCAGTCCTACCGCGTCAGGCGTCGACCGCGGCCATCACGTCGTCGCTGACGTCGAAGTTCGCGTAGACGTTCTGCACGTCGTCGCAGTCCTCCAGGACGTCGATCAGCTTGAAGATCTTGCGCGCGCCCTCCTCGTCCAGCGGGATGTTCATGCTGGGGATGAGGGAGGACTCGGCCGACTCGTACTCGATGCCGGCGTCCTGCAGCGCGGTGCGGACCGCGATCAGGTCGGTCGGCTCGGAGACCACCTCGTACGCCTCGCCGAGGTCGTTGACCTCTTCGGCGCCGGCGTCGAGGACGGCCATCATGACGTCGTCCTCGCTGGTGCCCTCCTGGGGGACGATCACCACGCCCTTGCGGGAGAACATGTACGACACCGAGCCGGCGTCGGCGAGCGAGCCGCCGTTGCGCGTCAGCGCGGTGCGCACCTCGGTCGCCGCCCGGTTGCGGTTGTCGGTGAGGCACTCGATCAGCATCGCCACGCCGTTCGGGCCGTACCCCTCGTACATGATCGTCTGCCAGTCGGCGCCGCCGGCCTCCAGGCCGGAGCCGCGCTTGACGGCGCGGTCGATGTTGTCGTTCGGCACCGAGCTCTTCTTGGCCTTCTGGATGGCGTCGTAGAGCGTCGGGTTACCGGAGGGGTCGCCGCCGCCGGTCCGCGCGGCCACCTCGATGTTCTTGATCAGCTTGGCGAACATCTTGCCGCGCTTGGCGTCGATGACGGCCTTCTTGTGCTTGGTCGTCGCCCACTTTGAGTGGCCGGACATCTTCTACCTCCGTTGCTACCCGCCGTCTGCATCGACCGCACCGCTGACGCCCCGCTCCCGCCGGCGCACGCGGAGGTGCCGGTCGGCTCTGGTGGAAGCCGTGACGGGCAGATGGCCCTGCCGAATCTCAGCAATCCTACCGACGTCCCCCGGGCCGCTGTCATCCACCGCGCGGCGGCTCCGCCCCGGAAAGGGCCACTCCGTCAGCTGGCGGTGCGCACCAGGTCCACGAAGTACGCGTGCACGCGCAGGTCACCGGTCAACTCGGGGTGGAACGAGGTGGCCAGCAGGTTGCCCTGCCGGACCGCCACGATCCGGTCGGCGGCCGGGCCACCGGTCACCTTCCCGATCACCTCGACCCCGTCACCGACCCACTCGACCCACGGTGCGCGGATGAACACCGCGTGGAACGGCTCACCTGGGACTCCGCTGATCTCCACGGGCGCCTCGAACGAGTCGACCTGCCGGCCGAACGCGTTGCGCCGCACCGTCATCTCGATGCCGGCGAAGCCCCGCTGGTCGGGGCGGCCGTCCAGCACCTCGGTGGCCAGCATGATCATGCCGGCGCAGGACCCGTAAACCGGCATGCCGCCGGCGATCCGCTTGTCGATCGGCTCGCGCATCTCGAAGATGTCGGCGAGCTTGCTGATCGTGGTGGACTCGCCCCCGGGGATGACCAGCCCGTCGACCGCGTCCAGCTCGGCCGGACGGCGCACCGGGCGGGCGTCCGCGCCCGCCGCGGCCAGGGCCGCGACGTGCTCGCGAACGTCCCCCTGGAGCGCGAGCACACCGATCGTTGGCCCGCTCATGCGCACCGATCGTTCCTCGCGCCTCACCAGCCGCGCTCGGCCAGGCGGTGCGGCTGGGGGATCTCGTCGACGTTGATGCCGACCATCGCCTCGCCGAGGCCGCGGGAGACCTTGGCCAGCACGTCCGGGTCGTCGTGGAAGGTGGTGGCCTTGACGATCGCGGCGGCCCGCTGGGCCGGGTTGCCGGCCTTGAAGATGCCGGAGCCGACGAAGACGCCCTCCGCGCCGAGCTGCATCATCATCGCGGCGTCGGCCGGGGTGGCGATCCCACCGGCGGTGAACAGCACCACCGGCAGCTTGCCGCTGTCGGCGACCTCCTTGACCAGCTCGTACGGGGCCTGAAGCTCCTTGGCCGCGACGTACAGCTCGTCGGCCGGCAGCGAGGACAGCCGGCGGATCTCCTGGCGGATCTTGCGCATGTGGGTGGTGGCGTTGGAGACGTCACCGGTGCCGGCCTCGCCCTTGGAGCGGATCATGGCCGCACCCTCGGTGATCCGCCGCAGCGCCTCGCCCAGGTTGGTCGCACCGCAGACGAAGGGGACCGTGAAGGCCCACTTGTCGATGTGGTTGGCGTAGTCGGCCGGGGTCAGCACCTCGGACTCGTCGACGTAGTCCACGCCCAGCGACTGGAGGATCTGCGCCTCCACGAAGTGACCGATGCGGGCCTTGGCCATCACCGGGATGGAGACCGCCTCGATGATCCCGTCGATCATGTCGGGGTCGCTCATCCGCGACACCCCGCCCTGCGCGCGGATGTCGGCGGGCACGCGCTCCAGCGCCATCACCGCGACCGCGCCGGCGTCCTCAGCGATCTTGGCCTGCTCGGCGTTGACCACATCCATGATCACGCCACCCTTGAGCATCTCGGCCATGCCACGCTTGACGCGGGCGGTGCCGACGACGGGGGTGGTACCGGCGTTCGGGGCGGTGGTTTCGGACATGGGTCATCGCTCCTTGGACGTGCTCTGGGGGTGGCAGCGAAAATGCTACGCCCGAGCCAACGCCGCACCGACAGCCAATCAGACCCCCGGTGGCCTGCGATGTGGCCCTCGTCACCGGCCGCCGGAGTGGCCGGGCGCCAGCGGCCGGTCAGTTCGCGGGCACGTCCGCGGGCACCGTCAGGGTCGGGTCGTCGATGTCGAAGTACCGCGGCCACTCCCGGCCCCGCCCCATCCGCAACAACCGCACCAGCGGTCGGCTGCGCGCCGACCGGGCGTCACGCACGAGGTCGGTGTGCACCTGCCGGGACAACGCGAGCCGGCGACTGGCGGCGATGACCGCCCCACAGTCCGGATCGGCCGGGTCCAGCTGCACCCCGCGCAGCTGCCGGGTCAGGTCGTTCTCCGCCGCCTCCCGCTCGTCCGGAGGGGCGTCCAGAGCGATCCGGGCCGCCGCGTACAGCTCGACGCCGAAGCGCCGCTCGGCCAGCACGGCGGCGGCCGCCGCCCGGCGCAGCAGGTGCGCGTCGAGGGCCCGCGCCGCCAGTTCCGCGCGGCCCTGCAGCCGCTCTACCCGGCCTGCGGTCCAGATGAGGTACGCCCCGACCAGCCCCACGACCAGGATCGCGGCCACCACCCACCACATGTGCGGCATCGTAGTGCTGCTCCGTTTCCGTCCGTCCGGGCACGGCCACGCCCGTCACCCGGGTCAGCGTCCGCACCATCCGTCACACCGGCTCAGCCCAGCCCCACCCATTCCTGGTCGATGACCCGCCCATCGGTTGCCTCGATCGCCGCTGCGTATACCTCCAGAACACGGCGAGCAACCACCGGCCAGTCGAAATTCGCCACCACCTGATCGCCGCAGACGCTCAGCTCGGCCCGACCGGCCGGGTCGTCCAGCAGGTCAGCCAACGCGTCGCGCAGCCCCGCCGGGTCGCCGGTGGGGAAGAGCCGCCCGGCCCGCCCGCCGTCGAGCACCCGCCGGAACGCGTCCAGGTCGCTCGCCACCACCGTCGTGCCGGCGGCCAGCGCCTCGGTGAGGATCATGCCGAACGACTCGCCGCCAGTGTTCGGCGCCACGTAGAGGTGCACACTGCGCAGCATCCGTGCCTTGTCCGGCTCGGAGACCAGCCCGAGGAAGGTCACCCGCTCGCGCAGCTCGGCCGGGAACTGGTCGTACAGGTCGTCGGCGTCACCCGGGCCGGCGACCAGCAGCCGCAGCTCGGGGCGGGTGGCGGCCAGCTCGACGAAGGCGTCCCGCAGCACCGGGAAGCCCTTGCGCGCCTCGGTGAACCGGCCCAGGAAACCCAGCGTGCCGCCCGTACCCGGAGTGCACTCCCCCGGCCAGCCGGGCAACGGCTCGGCGTCGGTGAACTTGGCCACCGCCACCCCGTTGGGAATCTCCACGGCGCCGCCGTCCATGTGCTCCACCTGCACCTTGCGGGCCAGGGCACTGACCGCGATCCGGGCGGTGATCCGCTCCAGCACGATCTGGAGCACACCCTGCGCGGCGGCCAGCACCCGCGAGCGGGTCATCGCGGTGTGGAAGGTGGCCACCACCGGCCCGCGGGCGGACAGCACCGCCAGCAACGACAGGCTCAGCGTGAGCGGCTCGTGCACGTGCAGGACGTCGAAGTCGCCGTTGGTGATCCACCGCCGGACCCGGGCGGTGGAGACCGGGCCGAACGCGATCCGGGCCACCGAGCCGTTGTACGGCAGCGGCACGGCCCGGCCGGCGGAGACCACGTACGCCGGCAGCGGAGAGTCCTCGTCAGCCGGGGCGAGCACGCTGACCTGGTGGCCGAGCGCGATCAACGCTTCGGCGAGGTCCATCACGTGGTTCTGCACCCCGCCCGGGACGTCGAAGGAGTACGGGCACACGATGCCGATCCGCATGCGTCAGCGCCCCTCGTCCGAGACTGTGGGGCTCCGCCTCACCGTGCACCCACCCCCTCAGGCCTGACCGGTGGCCGACGAGGGCAGCGCGGCGCCGCCCCCCGTCCCCCGCTGGTCCAGCCACATCCGCTGCAACATGTGCCAGTCTTCCGGATGCCGGGCGATACCCGCCGCCAGACGGTCGGCGATCATCTGGGTCAGCGACCGGACCCGCTGGTCCAGCGGCCCGGTCTCGGGCGCGGGCACCGGCAGCGGGCCGGAGAGCGAGGCGCACGCCGCGTCCGGTTCGTACCACAGTGACGCCACGTAGAGCGGCGCACCGGTGTGCAACGCGAGCAGGGCCGGCCCGGCCGGCATCCGGGTCTTCCCGCCGAAGAAGTCCACCTCCACCCCGCGGGCGGAGAGATCCCGGTCGGCCAGCAGCGGCACCACCGCACCGGCGCGTACGCGATCCAGCAGCACGTCGAACGCCGGGCGCGGCCCACCGTGGGTCGGCAGAATCTCCATCCCGAGGACCTCTCGGAACGCCAGGAAACGCTTGTACACGCCCTCCGGCTTGAGCCGCTCCATGACCGTGGTGATCGGCCAACCGGTGGCCGCCACCCAGGCGCCGGCGGCATCCCAGTTGCCGGCGTGCGGCAGCGCCACCACCGCGCCCCGGCCGGCGGCCACGTCGGCGGCGAGCAGCTCGGCGCCGTCGAGCCGGAAACTGGACAGGATCTGCGACCGGCTCAGGGCGGGCAGCCGGAACGCCTCCATCCAGTACCGGGCGTACGAGCGCAACCCGCGCTTGACGAGATCGTCCAACTCGGCGTCGGGCAGCTCGGGGCCGACCACCCGGCGCAGGTTCGCGCGCAGTCGGGCCGTACCCCCGCCGCCGGCGCGGTGGGCGCGGTCCGCGCCCGCCTGGAACGCCGCCGCCACCAACGGCCGGGGTAGCGCGCGGACCACCCGCCACCCGGCGATGTAGCCCAGCTCGGTGAGGTTCACGCGACTCGGCCGCCGGTCGTCCGACGCCGGGTCGCCGGCACGCCACTCACGCCTGACCGTCCGGCTGGAGCTGTTGGGCCTGGCGGTAGACGTGCGCCATCCGCTGCCCCACCGTGAAGATCGACACTGCGGCGAGCAGCCAGAGCGCGATCTCCAGCGCCGGGTCGACGCCGACGCCGGTCAGGATTCCGCCGACCCCGACGATGAGCAGCCGCTCGGTGCGCTCGGCGATGCCCACGTTGCAGGTCATGCCCAACCCCTCGGCGCGGGCCTTGACGTACGAGACCAACGCGCCAGCGGCCAGGCAGAGCAGCGCGGCGGCCACTCCGGAGTGGTTGTTCTGGGTGGCCAACCAGTACGCGACCGCGCCGAAGACGGCGCTGTCCGCAACCCGGTCCATGCTCGAATCGAGGAACGCGCCGAACCGGGTGGAGCCACCGCTCATCCGGGCCATCGTCCCGTCGAGCAGGTCCGTGAGCGCGAAAACGGTCACGATCAACGCGCCCGCGACCAGATGGCCGCGGGCACCGAAGCCGAGGGCACCGATGAGCACACCGACGGTGCCCGCAACGGTGACGGCATTGGGGGTGACGCCCGCACGGAGCAGGGCGCGTGCGATCGGCTCGACGACGCGGGTCATCCCCGCGCGGGCCGACACTTGGAAGATCTTCGCCATGGCGGTCCCCACGATAACGGTCCGCCCAGCTCCGGCGATACGGCCGGTCCCACCGACCCGCCCGGGGGAGGCTTGTGCCTACCCGGCAACGGGTGTGAGATCGAGCCAGGAGGTGAGCCAGCTCACCCGTCCGCCCGTCCCGTTCCCGCTGTGCAGCAGACCACCGGAGGATATCGCCGCGCACTCGCCCCGGGCCGCTTCCCGTCGCGCGGCGGTCGCCACCAACCACCGGCTGAGGGAGGTGCGCCCCATGGCGCAGAAGAGTCAGGAGAAGGGTCCCGCCGGCGGCACGCCGGTGGTGACCGAACCCGACAGGGTTCGCAACGTGGTGCTCGTCGGGCACTCCGGAGCGGGCAAGACAACCCTGGTCGAGGCGCTGCTCGCGGCCACCGGCACGATCGGCCGGGCCGGCAACGTGGTCGACGGCACCACGGTCAGCGACCACGACCCGGCGGCCGTGCGCCAGCAGCGCTCGGTGAGCCTGGCCTGCGCGCCCCTGCTGCACAACGGCATCAAGGTCAACCTCCTGGACACCCCGGGGTACGCCGACTTCGTCGGCGAGCTGCGCGCCGGGCTGCGGGCCGCCGACGCCGCGCTCTTCGTCGTGTCCGCGGCCGGCGGGATGGACGCGGCCACCGTGGCGCTGTGGGAGGAGTGCGCGGCGGTCGACATGCCGCGTGCGGTCGCGGTGGCCGGGCTGGACCAGCCGCGCGCCGACTTCGACGAGGCGGTGGCGCTCTGCCAGCGGGTCTTCGGCGACAACGTGATGCCGCTGTACCTACCGATGCTCGGCGACGACGGGGTCTCCACCGTCGGCCTGCTCGGCCTGATCACCCGCCGGGTCTTCGACTACACCGCCGGCCTGCCCGCCGACGTACGCGAGCCGGACCCGGAGCACCTGCCGGCCATCGCCGAGTCCCGCAACGAGCTGATCGAGGGGGTCATCGCCGAGAGCGAGGACGAGACCCTGATGGACCGCTACCTCGGCGGCGAGGAGATCGGCACCGAGGTGCTCATCGAGGACCTGGAGAAGGCGGTCGCCCGAGGTCACTTCTACCCGGTCGTGCCGGTCTGCGCGGAGACCGGGGTCGGGTTGGACGCCCTGCTGGAGGTGCTGACCGCCGCGTTCCCGTCGCCGCTGGAGCACGAGGTGCCGCCGGTGGCCGGCGTGGACGGCTCGCCCCGCCCTCCGCTGACCTGCGACCCGGCCGGGCCACTGGTCGCCGAGGTGGTCAAGACCACCGTCGACCGGCACGTCGGGCGGGTCTCGCTGGTCCGGGTCTTCTCCGGCACGCTGCGCCCCGACCAGACCGTGCACGTCTCCGGGCACGGCATGGCCGAACGCGGCCACCCCGACCACGACGCCGACGAGCGGGTCGGGCACATCTACACCCCGCTGGGCGCCACCCTGCGCGAGGTGTCACTCTGCGTGGCCGGCGACATCTGCGCGATCACCAAGTCGGGCAGCGCCGAGACCGGCGACACCATCTCCGCCAAGGACGACCCGCTGCTGATCGCGCCGTGGGAGATGCCGGAACCGCTGCTGCCGGTGGCGATCGTCGCGCGGAGCCGGGCCGACGAGGATGCCCTGGCCCGCAACCTGGCCCGGCTGGTGGCCGGCGACCCCACGCTGCGGCTGGAGCGCAACCCGGAGACCCACCAGCTGGTGCTCTGGTGCATGGGCGAGGCGCACGCGGACGTGGTGCTGGACCGGCTGCGCGCCGGCGGCGTGGAGCTGGACACCGAGCCGGTCCGGGTGTCGCTGCGCGAGACGCTGACGGTGCCCGCGAAGGGGCACGGCCGGCACGTCAAGCAGTCCGGCGGCCACGGCCAGTACGCGGTCTGCGACATCGAGGTCGAGCCCCTCCCCCGGGGTGGCGGCTTCGAGTTCGTCGACCGGGTGGTCGGCGGCGCGGTGCCGCACAACTACATCCCGTCGGTGGAGAAGGGCGTCCGCGACCAGCTGGAGCGCGGCCTGGTCGCCGGCCACCCGGTGGTGGACCTGCGGGTGACCCTGGTCGACGGGAAGGCGCACAGCGTGGACTCCTCCGACGCGGCCTTCCAGACCGCCGGCGCGCTGGCGCTGCGCGACGCCGCCGAACGTGGCCAGCCGGCGCTGCTGGAGCCGATCGACGAGGTGACCATCCGGGTACCGGACGGCTCGGTGGGCGCGGTGATGGGCGACCTGTCCGGCCGGCGCGGCCGGGTGCTCGGCACCGAGCCGGACCCGGACGCCGAGGGCCGCACCCTGGTCCGCGCCGAGGTGCCGTCCACCGAGCTGCTCCGCTACGCCGTCGAGCTGCGCTCGATGACCGCTGGCACCGGCACGTTCCGCCGCCACTTCGTCCGCCACGACCCCATGCCCGCCCACCTGGCCGACCAGGCCCGCAAGGAACAAACCCCCTAACCACCCGCCCCGCCCCGCCGCCCGCGATCATCGAGTTGTGGTGCCGGACAGAACGGGAAGGCGTGGCTATAACGCCCACCACAACTCCATGATCGGCGAAAGTGGGGATTGGCGGGGCGGGGCGGGGGCTTCCGCCTTGCGCCTGTCGAGCTGCCCCGGAATCGGGGCAACACCGCACCGCGCGCACAGAGCCGGCGGGACACCGCGCGCACAGAGCCGGCGGGACCCCGCGCGCACAGAGCCGGCGGGACACCGCCCCAGATCCGGGGCAGCTCGACAGCGGACAGCATCGACATCGGTGGGGAGCCTCCGCGCGGGACCCGGAGTTGAAGCGGGCCTGCCGGCACGGGGTCGAGAGCGGCCGTGCGGGGTCAGCAGGGGAAGCGGCCCCCGCCGGGCCCGGGATGGGAACCCCTCGCAGGTCGGGAAGAACACGCCAGCGCGGATCAGGGGTGGGTGACGGGGTGGGTGGGGCGGGGCCAGTGCGGGCGGTCGGCGTCCCGCAGGGCGGCGGTGCGCAGGGCGGCCAGCTGGCGCTCCACCTCGGCGAACTGATCCAGCGGCAGCGGGCCCCGGTGCAGCGCGGCGGCGTTCTCCTCGACCTGTTGGACCGTACGGCAGCCCGGGATCGGGACGGTGCGCCCGCTGCGGGCCCAGATCCACCCCAGCGCGCCCTGCGCGAGGGTGCGCCCGTCGGCGGTGAGCGCGGCACGGACCACGCCCACCCGGCGCAGCCACTCCGGTGCCGGCCGGCCGCCACGGAACCACTCCAGCCAGCCCGCGGTCAGCCCACGCACGTCGTCACGGGGCAGCGTCGAAGCGGCCGAGTACTTGCCGGTGAGCAGCCCCATTCCGAGCGGCCCGCGGTTGACGCTGGCCAGGTCGTACTTGTCGCAGATCGCGAGCAGTTCGGGGGCGTCGTGCAGCACCGACAGGGTGTGCTGCACGGCGGTGGCACCCGCGGCCGCGTGCCCGAACGCGGTCGCCCGGTCGGGGCGGTCGGTGCTCCACCCGTACGCCCGGATCAGGCCCTCGGTCACCAGGTCCTCGCAGGCGCCGATCAGCGCCTCGGCCCGAGGCACCGGCAGGTCGGCCAGGTGCAGCTGGTACAGGTCGATCCGGTCGGTGTCCAGCCGGCGCAGCGAGTCGGTGACCGCTCGCCGCAGGTAGGCCGGCGACGCGTCCTCCCCGGTCGCCTGCCGGCTCGCCTCGTCGAAGGTGTAGCCCCACTTGGTGGCGATCACGGCCTCGTCGCGGCGGCCGGCGAGCGCACGCCCGAGCACCCGCTCGCCGTGCCCGGCGCCGTAGGTGTCGGCGGTGTCGAACAGGGTGACGCCCAGGTCGAGCGCGCGGCGCACCGCCCGCACGGACTCGTCGTCGTCGACCGCGCCCCAGCCCAGCGGCTGGGTCCCCTCCGCCCAGGGGCCGCCGATCGCCCAGCACCCCATGCCGAGGGCGCTGACCTCGATGCCGCTGCGCCCCAACGTCCGTGTCGTGACTGCCATCGAACGATCGTGCCACCTCCACCGAGTCCGGACGTAGCGGTTCCCGGGCCGGGGACGTCGGTGCGCGAACGCCGGTGCGGTGCGGCATGATCGGCCCATGCGACGGCTGGGCGTGGACATCGGCGGCGTGCTCATCGAGCCGGCTGACGAGGACGCCGACACGTCGTTCTTCGGCGCGCACTACCTGCGCACCCCCGCCGTCGACGGGGCGTTCGACGCGCTGGCAGCGCTCGGCCCGGAGTTCGACGAGGTGCACCTGGTCTCCAAGTGCGGCGAGGCCACCGAGCGGCGGACCCGGGAGTGGCTCGCCCACCACGACTTCCCGGCACGCACCGGCATCCCGGTCGAGCGGCTGCACTTCTGCCGGACCCGGCCGGACAAGGCGCCGATCGCCCGGCGGCTCGGGCTGACCCACTTCGTGGACGACAAGCTGGAGGTGCTCGGCTACCTCGACTCGGTGCCGCACCGCTACCTGTTCCGCCCCCGTCCGGCGGAGGTCGCCGCGCACGCCGGGCTGCTGCCCCGCGTACACCGGGTGGAGAACTGGCCGGAGCTGGCCGGCCTGCTGCGCGCCGGCTAGCCGGACCGGCGCGCACCTCGCGCGCCGGCGCGACGGGTCAGGAGGGCCAGGCGCGGGCGAGCAGGTCGCGGGTGTCGCCGAGCAGCTGCGGCAGCACCTTGGTGCGGCCGATGACCGGCATGAAGTTCGCGTCGCCGCCCCAGCGCGGCACCACGTGCTGGTGCAGGTGCGCGGCGATGCCGGCGCCGGCCACCCCGCCCTGGTTCATCCCCAGGTTGAAGCCGTGGGCGTTGCTCACCTTGCGGATCACCCGCATCGCGGCCTGGGTGAACGACGCCAGCTCGCTGGTCTCCGGCCCGTCCAGGTCGGTGTAGTCGGCGACGTGCCGGTACGGGCAGACCAGCAGGTGGCCCGGGTTGTACGGGTAGAGGTTGAGCACCACGAAGACGTGCTCGCCGCGGGCCACGACCAGGCTCTCCTCGGGCGGCAGCTTGGGCGCCCGGCAGAACGGACAACCGGTCGGCTTCTCGTAGCCCTCGGCCGGGCGATCCTCGCCGGAGATGTACGTCATCCGGTGCGGCGTCCAGAGCCGCTCCAGGCCGTCGGCCATCCCGCCGCTGTCCGTGTGCCGTTCCGCCCCTGTCACGAGCCGATCCTACGGAGCCGGGCGGGCGGGTTGCGACACCCACCGTTGGGAAACTCGATCGCCGGAAGTTGTTGACGGACTGGAACAGGAACATGAAGATTCCATGCATCCAGATACTTCCATACATTGATGGAGGGTTCCATGATCCGACGGCTCGGCAGGATCGTCGCGGCGCTTGCGCTCGCCGCCGCCACCACGGTGGCCGGCATCACCGTCACCACCAGCGCGGCACACGCCGACGGCTGCTACACCTGGGGTCGCACGCTGTCCCAGGGGATGTCCGGCGAGGACGTCCGGCAACTCCAGATCCGGGTCGCCGGCTACCCCGGCTACGGCGCCGTGCTCACCCTGGACGGCGCGTACGGCCCGGCCACCCGATCGGCGGTGATCCGCTTCCAGCAGGCGTACGGGCTGTCCGCGGACGGCATCGCCGGCCCGCAGACCTTCAACCGGATCTACGCCCTCCAGGACGACGACTGCACCCCGGTCAACTTCAGCTACGCCGAGTTGAACAACTGCAACAGCACCTGGTCCGGCGGCGCGGTCGCGGCGAGCACCGCCCGATTCAACGCGCTCGTCTCGATGTGGAAACTCCAGGCCCTGCGGCACGCCCTCGGAGACGTGTCCATCTCGATCAGCAGCAGCTTCCGCAGCTACGCCTGCAACAGCGCGGTCGGTGGGACGTCGAACAGCCGGCACCTGTACGGCGACGCGGTGGACCTGGTCGGATCCCCGTCGTTCTGCCGGCTGGCCCAGCAGGCCCGCTACCACGGCTTCGGGCAGATCCTCGGCCCCGGCTACCCGGACCACAACGACCACACCCACGTCGCTGCGGTCGGCGGCTGGTCGGCACCGAACTGCGGGATCTGACGCCCGGGCGACCGCCCCACATCGTGGGGCGGTCCGCGCCGGGACGCTACTCGGCGGCGGCGGACGGGCCGACGTTGGTCCGCGAGCTGACCACGTCGAGAACGTGGGTCACCGCCTCGGCGATCGGCACACCGTTGCGCTGCGAGCCGTCCCGGTAGCGGAAGGAGACCGTACCGGCCGCCACGTCGTCGTCCCCGGCGATCACCATGAACGGGATCTTCTGCTGCTGGGCGGTGCGGATCTTCTTCTGCATCCGGTCGTCGCCCGCGTCCACCTGCGCCCGGATCCCCTCGGCGCGCAGCGCCGCGACGAACCCGTGCAGGTAGTCGGTGTGGTCCTCGCGGATCGGGATGCCGACCACCTGGACCGGGGCCAGCCATGCCGGGAACGCCCCCGCGTAGTGCTCGGTGAGCACCCCGAAGAACCGCTCGATCGAGCCGAACAGCGCCCGGTGGATCATCACCGGCCGCTGGCGGCTGCCGTCGGCCGCCTGGTACTCCAACCCGAACCGCTCCGGCTGGTTGAAGTCGACCTGGATGGTGGACATCTGCCACGTCCGGCCGATCGCGTCCCGGGCCTGCACCGAGATCTTCGGCCCGTAGAACGCCGCGCCGCCCGGGTCGGGCACCAGCTCCAGCCCGGAGGTCGCGGCGGCCGTCCGCAGCGCCTCGGTCGCCTCCGCCCAGTCCTCGTCCTCGCCGATGAACTTGGGCGAGTCGTCGCGGGTGGACAGCTCCAGGTAGAAGTCGTCCAGGCCGTAGTCGCGCAGCAGGTCCAGCACGAAGCTGAGCAGCGTGGACAGCTCGCCGGCCATCTGCTCACGAGTGCAGTAGATGTGCGAGTCGTCCTGGGTCAGGCCGCGTACCCGGGTCAGGCCGTGCACCACACCGGACTTTTCGTATCGGTAGACCGTGCCGAACTCGAACAGCCGCAGCGGCAGCTCCCGGTACGACCGCCCGCGCGCCCTGAAGATCAGGTTGTGCATCGGGCAGTTCATGGCCTTGAGGTAGTAGTCCGCGCCTTCGAGCTGCATGGGCGGGAACATGGTGTCCGCGTAGTAGGGCAGGTGCCCGGAGGTCTGGAACAGCTGCGCCTTGGTGATGTGCGGGGTGTTGACGAACTCGTACCCCGCCTCCTCGTGCCGGCGCCTCGAGTAGTGCTCCATCTCCCGACGGATGATGCCGCCCTTGGGGTGGAAGACCGCCAGACCGGAGCCGATCTCGTCGGGGAAGCTGAACAGGTCCAGGTCCGCGCCGAGCTTGCGGTGGTCGCGCCGGGCCGCCTCCTCCAACAGCTTCAGGTACGCCTTCAGCTCGTCGCGGGTCGGCCACGCGGTGCCGTACACCCGCTGCAACTGCGGGTTCTTCTCCGACCCGCGCCAGTACGCGGCGGCCGAGCGCATCAGCTTGAACGCGCCGATCAGCCGGGTGGTCGGCAAGTGAGGGCCCCGGCACAGGTCCGACCAGCAGACCTTGTCCTCCTTGGCGTCGAGGTTGTCGTAGATGGTCAGCTCGCCGCCGCCCACCTCCATCACCTCGTCGGTGTCCAGGCCCTCGCCCTTGACCTCGATCAACTCCAGCTTGAACGGCTCGTCGGCCAGTTCGGCGCGGGCCTCGTCGAGGCTGCCGAAGCGGCGACGCCGGAACCGCTGTCCCGACTTGACGATCTCCTGCATCCGCTTCTCGACCCGGCTGAGGTCGTCGGGCTGGAACGGCTTGTCGACGTCGAAGTCGTAGTAGAAGCCGTTCTCGATCGGCGGGCCGATGCCCAGCTTGGCCTCGGGGAAGATGTCCTGCACGGCCTGGGCCAGGACGTGCGCGGTGGAGTGGCGCAGCACGTTCAGCCCGTCGGGCGAATCCAGGCTGACCGGCTCGACGACGGTCTCTTCGGCCGGCGACCAGTCCAGGTCGCGCAGCTGGCCCTCCGGGTCGCGGACCACGACGATCGCCTTGGGGCCGTTCGCGGGCAGTCCGGCCGCGGCCACCGCGTCGGCCGCCGTGGTCCCGGCGGCGACGACGACAGGGTCGGCCACGGCGGGGGTACGGGGTGCGGACACGGTGACTCCTTCATGCGGTACGAAACGGACGCCGATCCTCGGCTCCTGCCGATGCTATCGGTCCCCCCACCCCAGGTAAGGAAGGGCACCTTCCTAACGCCTCCGGGAGAGGAAGGGCACCTTCTTAACGGTCGGCGTTGAACCTTTCGCGCCCCGGAGCCGAACTAGGAGGTGTGGCCGGAACCGGTGCCGGTCGCGTCGACACGGATGGGGGTACCAGATGGCGAGCACGCACGGCGGTGGCTGGCGGCAGCGGACCGCGGCGGTGACCGCGCTGACCGCCGCCGGCCTGCTGCTCTGGCCCGGTACGGCGCACGCGGTGGACGTGACGACCACTCCGACCCAGGCTCGGCAGGGCGACGCGGTGCGGCTGGAGTTCACCGTGCCGGAACGGGCCGGTACGACGACCCGCCAGATCGAGGTTCGGTTGCCCGCCGACGCGCCGGTCGCCGAGGTGTACCCGATGTCGGTGACCGGTTGGGCGCCCCGGATCAGTTCCCGCACCCTGGACCGGCCGGTGGCCGGCATCCACTCCTCCGGGGTGAGCACCGTGACCACCGCGGTGACCTGGATCCGGATCGGCAAGGGCGAACCGGGCCCCGCCCGACTGGCGCTGTCCATGGGCCCGCTGCCGCAGGTCGAGCGGCTCACCTTCGAGGTGGTCCAGACGTACGCCGACGGCTCGGTGGTCCGCTGGGCCGACGCCACCGGCACCCACCGAGCCCCGGTGCTCACCCTGCTGCCGGCGGCGGCGGGCGCGGCCGGCCCGGCCGGGCACGGCGGGCACGGCGCCCCGGCGGCCGGTGCGGCGACCGACCCCGACGCCGGTGGCGCCCCCGCGCCGGCGGACCGCGCGGGCGGCAACGCCGAGGAGTCCGGCAGCGCCGACGTCATGCTTGCCGCCGGGCTGCTGGCCGGGCTGGGCGGCGGCGCGGCGATCGGCTGGCTGGTCAGCCGGTGGCGCCGGCGCGACCCGGCCGAGCGCGCCGCGCTGGCCGAGGTGACCTGCGGAAGCGACGACGATCCCGCGCCGACCGATGCGACGCCGGGTGGTGCGGCACCGGGTGATGCGACGTCCGGTGACTCCGCGCCCAGTGACTCCGCGCCGGGTGACTCGCCGCCAGTGGGGCCTGGGGCGCCAGCACAGGCCGACGCGGAGGCGGCGGCGGTCGCCACCCCGGTCCGCGCCGGCTGAGGCCGGCCCGCGCGGTCAGCGGTCCGCACCGTCAGCAGCCCGCACAGTCCGTAGCCCGCACCTTCAGCAGCCCGCGCGGTCGGCGGCCCACACGGTCCGCGGCCGTGGCTTCGACGGTCCGCATCCCGCGCGGCCGGCGGTCACGTCGCCACCTTTGCTCTGCTTCAACCCGCGCAACGGTTCAGGGCCGTGGCTGTTGCGTCGGCTGAAGCAGAGCAAAGGGCCCGAAGACGGCAGGGTGCGGTCGGCTCGGCGGTCCGACGCGGCGACGACACGGCGACGACGGCGACGTCAGAGCGACCCAGGGCGTCGGAGCACCAAGGAGATCAGAGCACCGCGGAGATCAGAGCACCGCGGAGATCAGAGCACCGCGCAGGTCAGAGCACCGCGCAGGTCAGAGCCTCAGGACGTCAGAGCGCCCAGGAGGGCAGCGGCTCGCGGGCGGCCAGCCACGTCTCGGGCACGCCGCCGGGCGTGCCGACACCGGTGTGCGCCGCCACCACCGCGCCCACGATGGCGGCCGTGGTGTCCACGTCCCCGCCGGCCTGCACGCAGACCCGGATCGCCGCCGGGTAGTCGTCCAGGTGGGTGGCGGCCACCCAGAGGGTGAAGCCGACGGTGTCCTGGGCGGTCACCCGGGAGCCGTTGCCGAGCGCCGCCACCACCCGGGACAGCGGGCGGCCGAGCAGCCCGGCCGCCCGGTTCACGCTGCGGTGCACCTCGGTGCCCGGATCGACCGCACCGGCGATCCCGGCGAGCAGCCGCTCCGGGGCCGGCCGGTGCCCGTCGAGGCGGGCCCGGCCGGCCAGTGCGGCGGCGACGGCCACCGCGACCGCACCGGCGATCCCCTCCGTGTGCGCGTGCGTCACCTCGGCTGAGGCGCGGGCCTGGGCTGCGGCGCGGACGGTCGAGTCGGCAAAGTACGCGCCCAGTGGACCCACCCGCATCGCCGCGCCGTTGCCGCAGGAGCCCTGGCCGTCGAAGGCGGACGCGGCGGCCACCGGCCACGGCGTGCCGGTGCGGATCAGCCGCAGGATCAGCATCGCGCCCGAGCCGTAGCCGCGGCGCGGATCGCAGCGCTGGGCGAACGCCAGGGCCAGCCGGTCCCGGTCGACGCCGCCGGACTCCGCCAGCCCGGCGAGGACCGAACAGGCCATCTCGGTGTCGTCGGTCCACTCCCAGGGCGCCGGCGGCAGGACGCCCTCCGCAAGATCCGCCGGAGGTGTCCCGGGAACGAAGTACCGCGCGCCGAGCGCGTCGCCGGTGGAGAGACCGGCGAGGCTGTCCCGGGCGAGCGCCAGGCGGGCATCGGCGAACAGGGTGAAGGACATCGTCGTACCAGCTTGCCCGCTCGCCAGGTACGCCGCAACGCGATCAACTTGCCAGGCCAAGTACGGTCTTGGGGTGGCCTCCGTGCTCCTGGTCGAAGACGATCACGTCGTACGCGGCGCGATGCTGCGGTCCCTCGCCGACCGGGGGCATGCCGTGCACGCCGTGGGCACGGCGCTGGACGCCCTGCGCCGGGTCGCCGCGGAGACGCCCGACCTGGTGGTGCTGGACCTGGGCCTGCCCGACCTGGACGGCTCGGACGCGCTGCGGATGCTGCGCGGCATCACCGACATCCCGATCATCATCGCCACCGCCCGTGACGACGAGCAGTCGGTGGTCAAGCTGCTGCGGGCTGGCGCCGACGACTACATGGTCAAGCCGTTCACCGGTGCGCACCTGGACGCCCGGATCACCACCGTGCTGCGCCGGGCCGGTCGGGCCAGCCGGACGGTGCAGCCCGCGGTGCACACCGTCAGCGGGCTGCGGGTGGATGTCGGCGAGCGCAGCGCCCACCTTGACGGGGAGCCGCTGGCGCTGACCCGCAAGGAATTCGACCTGCTGGCGTATCTCGCCGCACGACCCGGGCGGGTAGTGTCCCGCCGGGAGCTCTTGGAGGAGGTATGGCGGCAGCCATCGGTCGGCGAGGATCAGACCATCGACGTTCACCTGTACTGGCTTCGCCGAAAGATGGGCGAGTCCGCGGCGAAGCCGCGCTACCTGCGCACCGTGCGGGGGGTCGGGTTCCGGTTGGTGGCGCCGGACTGAGGACGGCGCTGGCCCTGCTCACGGCCGGCATGTGCAGCCTCGTCGCGCTCGCCTTCCTGATCCCGCTCGGGCTGAGTCTGCGCGAGCAGACCCGCGAGGAGGCGATCGGCGACGCCGCCCGACGGAGCGCGCTGGTGACCGGGGCGCTGGCGGTCAGCACGGAGCCCGCGGTGGTCGAGCGGGCCGTGGTGGCCAGCGGCGAGGGCGCACCGGCCCGACCGGTGGTGCACGGGCTGGGTCTCGACGAGTCCGCCGGCCGGGCCAGCGACTCCGACCTGGACCGGGCACGTGCCGACCGGCGCTCACTGGTTGTCGACGTCGACGGCGGGGTGGTCCGGCTCGACCCGGTGGTCCTCGGTGATCGGACGGCCGTGGTCGAGGTGTTCGTGCCGGCGTCGACGCTGGGCGAGGGCGCTGGCGGCACCTGGCTGCTGCTGCTCGCGGTCGGCGCGGCGATGGCCGGCGCGGCGGTGCTGGTCGTGGACCGGGTCGCCGCCCGCGCGGTGGACTCGACCCGAGGGCTGGTCAAGGCCGCGCTCTCGATCGGCGACGGCGACCTGGGGGTACGCGTGGAGCCGACCGGCCCACGCGAGCTGGCCGAGGCCGGGTACGCCTTCAACCGGATGGCCGACCGGCTGGACGCGGCCCGCACCGACGAACGGGAGTTGGTGGCCGACCTGTCGCACCGGCTGCGTACCCCGCTGACCGTGCTGCGGCTGGACGCGGAGGCGTTGGAGTCCGACGACACCAGCGTGGGTTCGTTCTCCGAGGCGGAGCTGGACCGGCGACGTGGCATCCGACGGATCCGGCAGGCGATCGTCACCCTGGAGGGTGAGATCGACGTGCTGATCAAGACCACCCGCAAGGCGGTGGCGCACGAGGCCGGGCCGGCGATGTGTGACGTCAGCGAGGTGGTCCGGGATCGGATGGTGTTCTGGGCGGCGTTGGCCGGCGACCAGAACCGGCCGCACCGGGTCATCGGCGCGCAGCTGCGCACACCCGCACCGGTGCCGCGGGCCGAACTGGCCGCCGCGCTGGACGCGGTGATCGGCAACGTCTTTCGCTACACGCCGCAGGGCACTGCCTTCGAGGTGGCCGTGTCCCGTCGCGACGGCTATGTGGCGATCCGGATCGACGACGCCGGCCCCGGCATCGCCAACCCGGACCGGGCGCTGCGCCGGGGCACCAGCGACCAGGGCTCGACCGGGCTCGGCCTGGACATCGCGAAGCGGGTGTCGTTGCAGGCCAACGGGTCGGTGAGCATCGACCGTGCCCGGCTGGGCGGAGCCAGCGTGGTGATGCTGCTCGCCGATCCGGAGGCGACGCCCCGGCAGGTCAACCGTTTCGGCCTGGTCGGCCGGATGGCGCGGGACGCCCGGGACCAGAAAACCACCGGCCGACGGTGGCCCCGCCAGCGGCCCACCGACGACTGACCGGCCCGGGGTTGTGGCCCGGCGCAAGTCTTCCTTAGATCGCGGTTAACGACGGCGGCGAAGCCGCCGCGGGCTGTCAGGATCAAGGCACGAACCCACCAGTTCCACCGGCCAGCGCACCGCGCACCCACCGGCCGGTGGAGCCGCGCGCGCGGCGGGAGTCCAGGTCCCCCCACACCCACGCTCCCGCCGCGCGCCCTGCTCCCCCGGAACGGCTCAGCCGGTGACGGTGGCGAGGTGGGCGTCGATCTCCGCGGTGATCCGCTGCTTGCCGTCCGCGTCGAGGAAGGACGCGGCCACCGCGTTGCGGGCCAGCCCGGCCAGCCCCTGCGGGCCCACCCCGAGCAGCCGGGCCGCCACCGCGTACTCGTCGTTGAGGGTGGTGCCGAACATCGGCGGGTCGTCGGAGTTGATGGTGACCAGCAGCCCGGCTTCGACCAACCGGGGCAGCGGGTGCTCGTCGAGGCTGGCCACCGCGCGGGTTCGCACGTTGGACGTCGGGCAGATCTCCATCCCGATCTGCCGCTCGGCCAGGTACGCGAGCAGCTCCGGGTCCCGTGCGGCGGAGATGCCGTGCCCGATCCGCTCGGCGCCCAGCTCGTTCAGCGCGTCCCAGACGGTCTGCGGGCCGGTGGTCTCCCCCGCGTGCGGCACCGAACGCAGCCCCGCCGCGCGGGCCTGGTCGAAGTAGGGGCGGAACTGCGGCCGGGGTACGCCGATCTCCGGGCCGCCCAGGCCGAAGCTGATCAGCCCGTCCGGCCGCTCGTCCAGCGCGATGCGCAGCGTCTCCTCGGCCGCCGGCAGGCCCGCCTCGCCCGGGATGTCGAAGCACCAGCGCAGGTCGAGGCCGAAGTCGACCGCGGCGCGCTTGCGGGCGTCCTCGATGGCTTCGCAGAACGCCGGCGCGGGGATGCCCCGGCGCACGTGCGAGTACGGCGTGATGGTCAGCTCCGCGTACCGGACCTGCTGGCGGGCCAGCTCCCGGGCCACCTCGTGGGTGAGGATCCAGACGTCCTCGGGGTCGCGGATGAGGTCCACCACGCTCAGGTAGACCTCGATGAAGTGGGCGAAGTCGCGAAACTCGAAGTAGTCGGCGAGTGCTTCCGGGTCGGCCGGCACCGGGGTGCGTCCCTCGTGCCGGGCGGCCAGCTCGGCGACGATGCGGGGCGAGGCGGAGCCGACGTGGTGCACGTGCAGCTCCACCTTGGGCAGTCCGGCGATGAAGGTGGGCAGGTCGGTCACTGGTTCTCCTGGGCACGGTCGCCGGTGCGGGCGACGACGAAGACGCGGCGGAACGGGAAGTACACCTGACCCTGCCGCACCGGGTACGCGGCGGCGAGTCGTACCCCCAGCTCGGCCCGGAAGGCGGACCAGCTGGCGGCGTCCAGGGCCGCCCGGACCGGGCGCAGCGCGGTGCCCTCCATCCAGGTCAGCACCGGGTGGTCGGCGGTGGGCCGGGCCGGCAGCAGGTGCACGAAGGTAGTCTCCCAGGCGTCCACCGTGCAGCCGGCACCGGTCAGCAGCTCCGCGTAGTCGGCCGGGTCGTCGACCGGGTCGGCGCGCAGCAGCGGGGCCAGCTCGGCCCGCCAGGCCGGTCGGCCGGCGACCTCGCGCAGCGCCAGGTGCGAGGGGGCGGCGAAGTTGCCCGGGACCTGCATGGCGAGCCAGGCGCAGGCGGGCAGCTCGACGGCCCAGCGTCGCAACAGCGCCTGGTGGCCCGGCACCCATTGGAGCGCGGCGTTGGTGACCACCACGTCCTCGTCGCCGGCCGGGCGCCAGTCACGCAGGTCGGCGACGGCGAAGTCGACCGGGGCATCCAGGGCCGCGGCCCGGTCGATCATCTCCGGCGAGGAGTCGAGGCCGACCACCCGGCTCGCGGGCCAGCGCTCGGCGAGGGTGGCGGTGAGCTGGCCGGGGCCGCAGCCGAGGTCGACCACGGTGCGGGGCCGTTCGGCCGGGATCCGGGCGACCAGGTCGTGGAACGGCCGGGACCGCTCGTCGCCGTAGCGCAGGTATGTCGTCGGATCCCACATCGTCGCCTCCCAAACCGTACGTCCGTCTTGTTTACCGTACGGCTCGCCTGGCAGGCCGGCAACCCGATCACTAGGCTCGGGGCATGGAACAGCGCAGCTTCAACCGGCTCGGCCGGACCGTCGGAATGGTCGGCCTGGGCGCCTGGCAGCTCGGCGCGGACTGGGGCACCGTCAGCGAGGACGACGCGATGGCCGTGCTGGCCGCCGCCGTGGACGCCGGGGTCACCTTCCTGGACACCGCCGACGTGTACGGCGACGGCCGCAGCGAGCAGCTGATCGGCCGCTTCCTGCGTTCCCGGCCCGACGCCGGGCTGACCGTCGCCACCAAGATGGGGCGCCGGGTCGAGCAGCGGCCGGAGTTGTACACCCTGGCCAACTTCCGGCAGTGGACCGACCGGTCCCGGGCCAACCTGGGGATGGACACCCTGGACCTGGTCCAGCTGCACTGCCCGCCCACCGCCGTCTTCGCCGACGACGCGGTCTTCGACGCCCTGGACACCCTCGTCGCCGAGAAGGCCATCGCCGGGTACGGCGTCAGCGTGGAGACCTGCGACCAGGCGCTCACCGCGATCGCCCGGCCCGGGGTGGCCAGCGTCCAGATCATCCTCAACGCGGTCCGGCACAAGCCGCTGGAGCAGGTGCTGCCGGCCGCCGCGGCGGCCGGGGTCGGCATCATCGCCCGGGTGCCGCTGGCCAGCGGTCTGCTCTCCGGCCGCTACGACGAGCACACCGAGTTCCCGGCCGATGACCACCGCAACTTCAACCGGCACGGCGAGGCGTTCGACGTCGGCGAGACGTTCTCCGGCGTCGACTTCGAGCGGGGGTTGGCCGCCGTACGCCGGCTGGCGCCGCTGGTCGACGCGGACCGCACGATGGCGCAGTTCGCGCTGCGTTGGGTGCTGGACCAGCCGGGCGTCACCGTCGTCATCCCCGGCGCCCGCGACGCCGATCAGGCCCGGCGCAACGCGGCCGCGGCCGACCTGCCGCCGCTCTCGGCCGGGCAGCTGACCGGCGTGCGTGAGGTCTACGACGAGCTGATCCGCCCGCAGGTGCACGACCGGTGGTGACCCGCGCGGCCCGGGTGCTCGCACCGCCTCGCCCGGCCGGCGATGCTGGCAGGGCGGGGCGGCGCGCCGCCCGATCCGGCGGGAAGGGGACGCGATGAGGGGTTGGCTTCCGCTCACCCTCGGCCTGTTGGCGGTCGTGATCGGTGCGGTGTGGACGGTGCAGGGCCTCGGCTACGTCAGCGGCAGTGTGATGACCGACCAGCAGCTCTGGGTGGTGCTCGGCCCGATCGTGGCCGTGGCCGGGCTGGTGCTGCTCTGGTTCGGCCTGCGCTCCCGCCGTCGACCCTGACCCCGGTCTCCACAGTGGCGCGGGGGCAGACGCACCCGTCCCGGGTACGTGGAAAGCCCCGCATCCCGGACGGGATGCGGGGCTACACAACGACCCCTGGCCGGATCGTCCCACTGGCCGGCGGGGGCCGGCCACACTACTCAGATGGGACGGACCTGCTCAGCCTGCGGGCCCTTCTGACCCTGAGCGATCTCGAACTCCACCCGCTGGTTCTCCTCCAGCGTGCGGTAGCCGCTGGACTGGATGGCCGAGAAGTGGACGAACACGTCAGCACCCCCGCCGTCGACGGTGATGAAGCCGAAGCCCTTGTCAGCGTTGAACCACTTCACGGTTCCCTGCGCCATGTGTATCTCCTTCTAAAACTGGCGGCCGTGCACGCCGTGCGGCCGATTGGCCGTTTTCGAGCAGCGGCGTCTGAGGCGGCCCCACGAAGGAGACTTCTCTCAACCCACGCCATCTCGCAACAGCGGCAACAGCAAATCACGTACGCAAAAACTCTGCACGACCTCTCCGACGAATTTCTCCGACATGTGACCTGACGGATGCCCGAGATCCGCTGGGCGGCGTGCAATGCCATGCGAAAGGCCCCCTTCCCGTCGATGCGGGAAGGGGGCCGATGTCTCTGCGCTGGTCAGTCCGGCCAGTGGCCGGTCATCCGGCGGACGCCGACCGCGCCGCCCCGGTCCACGGCGGCCCGGACCACCGCGAAGATGGCCCCCTGCAACGCCGCGGCGGCCAGGATCTCGCCCCAGCCACGGTCCTCGTCGGTGGCGTTGGGCGCCTCGCCGTCGCCGGCGGTGACCTTCCAGACCTGCCGGAAGATCGCGCCGGCCACCGCACCGGCGGCGATACCCAGCAGCACGCCGGCCGGTCGGTACGCGACCCTGCTGATGCCCTTGCTCACCTACGCCTCCCCCGCACGATCATCAGTACCACCACGGTGGCCACCGCACCGGCGGCGATGGCCGCCCATGGCACCGGGTTGCGTCGAACCAGTTCGCCCTTCTCGTGGGCCTGCGCGCGCACCAGCCCGCCCTTCTCGTGCGCCTGTGCCCGCGCCGACTCCGCGCGGCGTACGGCCTGCCCGCGGACCCGCGCCACGGTCTGCGCCGCCTGCTCGCGCATCCGCTCCCGGGCCTGCCCGGCGGACTCCTTCAGTCGCGCCTTGACGTCCGCCCTGGCGGCCAGCGCCTCCATCGTCTCGCCCAACTCGACCCGGGTGCGGCGGATCTCCTCGCGGAGCGCCTCCGTGTCGCCCGTCCCGTTTCCCGTCATCCCCGCCCCCTGTCCTTCACCGCGGCGGCGACGGTGTCCATGTCAGCGCGGAGGCTGCGGACCGTGGCCGCCGGAACCGGCGGGACCGCACGGCTGACCTGCTTCTTGCCCACCAGGGCGAGGATGCCGGCCACCAGGAAGAGGGCCACCGCCACGATCAGCGCCGCAGCCCAGGCGGGCAGCACCAGGTCGAGCAGCAGGATCGCGGTGGCGACCAGGGCACCCAGCCCGAAGAAGGCGAGCGCCCCGCCGGCGCCGAACAGACCGATCCCGATGCCGGCGTGCTTGCCCTTCTGGGTCAACTCCGCCCGGGCCAGCGCCAGTTCGTCCCGCACCAGACGGGAGACCTGCTCGGCGGCCCGCTGCACCAATTCGGCGGTGGAGGGCTCGCTCCCGTTGTGGGATGTGCGGGCATTCGCCACGTCAGCCATGCTGTCCTCCTTTCCTCATCACCGCGCTGTATGCCCGGAGTCGGCGCTCGTCAATCCTAAAGCGCGCCTACCCGGTCGCTGTTCCTGTCGTCCGGTTGCGCGCCCGGCGCGGCGTCCGTCCGCCCCGATCACGGTAGAGACATCCGGCAGCAGGTCCCCCGCCTAAGCCCGGTCAAACCTCTCCCCGCCCCACCAACGCCCCGCCCGGCCCCCCGGACACGCCCGGGCCCCCACCCTCGCCCCGTCGAGCATGGAGTTGGCGGCACGACACGCCGTCATCGGCGTCGCTAACTTCATGATCAACCGGGAGAACCGCCGGGACCGGAGGCCCGGGGGGGGTCAGGGGCGGGGGGAGGTGGTTTCTTCGGGGCCGATGAAGGCTTCGCTGCGGGCGTCGCCGTCATCGCTGCCGCCGAAGACGCGGGCGTCGTCGGGGACCTCGGTGCGGCGCGCCGGCCGGCGTGGCTGCACCCACTGCCAGGGCAGGTCGCTGCCGGCGACGCCCAGCTCGGTGCGCAACCGGGGCATCGCGGTGGGGCGGTTGTCCCGGATCCACGCCACCAGGTGCTCGCGGACCAGGCAGCGCAGGTCCCACAGGCTGCCGGCGTCGGCGGCGCTGACCAGCGCGCGCAGCCGGACCATCCCGCCGGTGGCGTCGGTCACCTGCAGCACGCAGACCCGGCCGTCCCACAGCTCGGTGCCCTCCACCAGGCGGCGCAGCTCCTCCCGCATGGTCTGCACCGGGACCGCCCAGTCCACGTCGAACTCGGCGGTGCCGAGCACCGCCGCCTCGGTCCGGGTCCAGTTCTGGAACGGCTTGCTGGTGAAGTACGAGGTGGGCAGGATCAGCCTCCGGTCGTCCCAGATCTGCACCACCACGTAGCTGAGGGTCAGCTCCTCGATCCGGCCCCACTCCCCCTCGACGACCACCACGTCGTCGAGCCGGACCGCGTCGCTGAAGGCGAGCTGGAGGCCGGCGAACACGTTGCCGAGCAGGCTCTGCGCGGCCAGCGCGGCGACCACACCGACCACGCCGGCGGAGGTCAGCACGCCGGCGCCGATGCCGCGCACACTCGGGAACGTCATCAGCATCACGCCGACGGCCAGGATCACGATCACCGCGATGGTCAACCGGCGCAGCATCACCACCTGGGTCCGTACCCGGCGGGCGTGCCGGTTGTCCGGCACGTCGACCCGGAACCGGGCCAGCGCGGTGTCCTCCACGACGACCAGCAGGGCGGCCACCAGCCAGGCCACGGTGGCGATGACGCCGAGGACGAGCAGGTGCAGCAGCAGCCGGCGCCAGCCCTCGCCGACCGCGTACCCGGTGCTGAACCGGGCGGCGAACTGCACCGCGAGCACCGTCGCGGCGACCTGGAACGGCCGGCGCGCGTGGTCGGTCAGCTCGGTCATCAGCAGCGACCGGCGGCCGAACCGCCGGGTGATCCGGTGGACGACCTCAACCAGGAACAGGGCGACCGCCGCCGCGGTGAGCGCGGCGACGGCCGTTTCGAGATAACTCCGCACGTGTTTGCTGCTCCCCTCCGGCCGGGCGGCGATCCTTCGGGCAGAAGCCCACCAGTGCCCGGCGTCTTCCGGAATCGACCAGGTCAGACCTTGCGGTACCGGGACTGGAGGAAGCAGTAGAGGCCGAAGGCGGCGATGCCCAGGGCGACCAGGCTCAGCAGGAGCGTGCCGTACGACTGCTCGCGCAGCGTGCGCAGCGCGGCGTCCAGCCCACGGGCCTTCTCCGGGTCGTAGTTCACCGCCGCCACGATGACGAGCAGACCGGCGATGCCGTACGCGACGCCCTTGGCGACGTACCCGGCGATGCCCAGCCGGCGGGCCAGCGTGCGGGTCTTCGGGCTCATCTCGCCCGTCTTCAGGTGCTTCTCGAACCGCTTGACCAGGCCGTAGATCACCAGACCCACGCCGATCGCGGCGAGCACCAGCCCGGCCAGGCCGACCAGCCAGCGGCCACCGCTGGAGGTCATCAGCTTGCCGGTCAACGCCTCCTGCTGGTCGGCGCTGTTCGACCCGGCGTCCTTGAAGACCTTGAACGCGGTCCAGGCGAAGTAGAGGTAGACGATGGTGCGGCCGGCCGAGGCGAGCCGTTCCATGACCCGCTCCCGGCCCCGCTCGGCGCGGTGGCCCACCGCCGCCTCCAGCGCCTGCCAGATCGCCATCGCGAGCAGGCCCACCGCGGTGGCGATGACCAGGAACTTGCCCAGCGGCTGCGCGGAGAGGGTCCGAAGGGCGCCGGACTGGTCGCCGTCGTCGGACGACGTCCCGAATGCGATCTGCAACGCCAGCCAGGCGAAGAGCAGGTGCACGATGCCGTAGCCGATGAAACCGGCCCGGGCGAGGAGTTCCAGCCACCGGCTGTCCGCCGTGCGGGAGGCGGTGGCTTCGGCGTTACGGGTGAGTGACATGGCGCCACAATCTCCGATTGCGGAGATCCCCAAACGTCGGCCACCGCCGCCCGCCCGGTCAGTTGCCCGGGTTGCGCGAAACGCGAATCTTGACCTGTTGGTCGGTGACGCTGTCCAGGGTGACCGCGAAACCGCCGGCCTCGGTGGCCTGCTGCCCGGTGGTGAGCGTGAGCTGCTCGCCGGCGACCTCGACGGTCACCTGGTCGCCCTCTGCGCCGACCAGCTTGGCGTCGACGCCCAGGATGGAGGCGCTCGCGTCGACACCCCGCTCGAAGGTGACGGTGCAGGCGTCCAGCCCGCAGTCGGTGGAGGCGCCCTGCGAACTGCAGCCGGCGAGCACGGCGAGGCCGAGCGCCAGACCGGCGAACAGGCCGGCGGCGCGACGGACGGGGGGCAACGGAATGGTGGCGGGTCGGTTCGTCACCTCGCCAAGAGTACGAGACGCCCGCGAGAACGGCGCCGGTTGGTGATCATCGGGGACGGCGGCCCTCATGGGGGCGGGCGGGACCGGCCCGGGCACCGGCTAGGGTCCGGAACATGCCGTTCGACATCGCCCGCACCCGGGCCGCCTACCCCGCCCTGACCGAGGGCTTCGTCCACTTCGACGGGGCCGGGGGCACCCAGACCGCGGAAGGTGTGATCGACGCGGTCGCCGACGCCATGCGCAGCGCGGTCGGCAACCGCAGCGCCGCCTTCGTGCCGGGTCGCCGGTCGCTGGAGCTGGTGGCCGCCGCCCGCTCGGCGGTGGCCGACCTGCTCGACGCCGACCCGGCCGGGGTGGTGCTGGGCCCGAGCGCCACCGCGCTGACGTACACCCTGGCGCGCACGCTCGGCGCGGGCTGGCGTCCCGGCGACGAGGTGGTGGTCTCCCGGCTCGACCACGACGCCAACGTGCGGCCGTGGGTGCAGGCCGCCGAGGCGGCCGGCGCGACGGTGCGGTGGGCCGAGGTCGACCGGCGCACCGGCGAGCTGCCCGCCAGCCAGTACGCCGAGCTGGTCGGCGAGCGCACCCGACTGGTCGCGGTGACCGCCGGCAGCAACGCCATCGGCACCGTTCCGGACGTTCCGGCGATCGCGAAGACGGCGCACGCCGTCGGCGCGCTGGTCTGCGTCGACGGGGTGCACTCGGTGCCGCACGGGCCGACCGACCTGGCCTCGCTCGGCGCCGACGTACTGGTCACGAGCGCCTACAAATGGTCCGGCCCGCACCTGGCGGCGATGGTCGCCGACCCGGCTCGGTGGGCGGCGCTGCGCCCGGCGAAGCTGGTGCCGTCCTCCGACGTGGTGCCGGACCGGTTCGAGTACGGCACTCCCAGCTTCCCGTTACTGGCCGGCGTGGCCGCCGCGGTGGACCACCTGGCCGGGCTGGACCCGGACGCGGTGGGCGACCGGCGGGCCCGGCTGCGGGCCGGGCTGGCTGCCGCCCAGGCGCACGAGGAGGCGCTGCTGGACCGGCTGCTCGCCGGGCTGGCCGAGCGGCCCGCGATCACCGTCTACGGCTCGCCGGCCCGGCGCTGCCCGACGGTCTCCTTCCGGATCGCGGGGATGTCGCCGGTGGCCACCCAGGAGGCGCTGGGCGCCGCCGGGTTCTGCCTCTCCGCCGGGGACTACTACGCCTACGAGTACTTCCAGATGATGGGGCTGCGCGACAGCGGCGGCGCGGTCCGGGCCAGCATCTACCACTACAACACGGCGGACGAGGTGGACCGGTTGCTCGCCGAACTGGATGTGCTGGTCGACGCTGCGGGGAGAATGGGCCGGTGAGCAACCTGGTCGAGGACAACCCCGCCAAGCACCGTTTCGAGATCCTGGTCGACGACGCGTTGGCCGGCTTCACCGCGTACCTGGTCCGTGGCGGGGTGCTGGTCTTCACCCACACCGAGGTGGACCCGCGCTTTCAGAACATGGGCGTGGGCGGGGCGTTGATCCGGGGCACCCTGGACCAGGTCCGGGCCCGGGGCGCCAGGGTGGTGCCGCGGTGCCCGTTCATGGCCGCGTACATCGACAAGCACCCCGAGTACGCCGACCTGGTCGCTGAGCCCTCCTAGGGCCTGACCGAACCGGCGCCGGTCAGCACCTCGGCCGCGGCCTGTCCGCTGGCCCGGGTGGCGCCGTGGGTGGCCAGGTGCACTGCGCCGGTGACCAGCTTGGGCACACCCAGCTCGACCACGACCGCGTCCGGACGGGCGGCCAGCGCCCGCTGCACCGCCGCGCGCATCCAGTCGTGCCGGTGCAGGTCGCGGACCACCAGCACCAGGGGACGCCCGTCCGCACCGGCGCCCGGATCACCCGGCACGTCCGGTTCGGCGTAGCGGACCGTGCTCGTGCCGGGCAGCAGCTCGGCCAGTGGCGCACCGATCCCCCAGGGCGTCTCCGCGCCGATGGCGATGTTGCGTGGCGGCTCGAACTCGACCACGTGCGCCGCGCGGGTCAGCGGCAGCGCGACGGCGTGCTCCGCGGTGACCCGGATGGCGCGGCGTGCGGCGACCAGCCCGACGTCGGTGGCGTCGCGCGCCGCGGCCGACCGGGCGGTGCGGGCGGCCACGGTCCAGGCGGCGAGCTGACCGACCCGCTTGGCCGCCTCGGCGAGACGCTCCTCGGGCAGCTCGCCGGAGACGACCGCGGCCACGATGGCGTCGCGCAGCTCCCGGGCCGCCTGCTCGTCGGCCCGTTCGCCGCCGATGCAGATCGCGTCGGCCCCGGCGGCGAGCGCGCGGACCGTCGCGCCGGCGAAGCCGTACCGGTCGGCGACGGCGCGCATCTCCACCGCGTCGGTCACCACCACGCCGGAGAAGCCCAGCTCGTCGCGGAGCAGGCCGCCCAGGATGCGCTGGCTCAGTGTGGCCGGCAGCTGCGGGTCGAGCGCGGGCACCAGCAGGTGGCCGGTCATCACGGCCTGCACCCCGGCCGTCACGGCGGCCCGGAACGGGGCCAGCTCGCAGGCGTCCAGCCGGTCCCGGTCGGCGGTGATCCGGGGCAGGTCGTGATGTGAGTCGACGCGGGTGTCGCCGTGCCCGGGGAAGTGCTTGGCGCACGCGGCGACCCCGCCGGCCTGGAGCCCACGGACCCAGGCGGCGGTGTGCCGCGCGACCAGAGTCGGGTCGGCCCCGAACGAGCGGACGCCGATCACCGGGTTGGCCGGGTTGGAGTTGACGTCGGCGTCCGGGGCGTAGTTGAGGGTGATCCCGGCGGCCGCCAGCTCCACGCCGAGGTCCCGGGCGACCGCCTCGGTCAGCTCCGGGTCGTCGACCGCGCCGAGGGCGAAGTTGCCGGGCCGGGAGCTGCCGTGGACCGACTCGATCCGGGTGACGTCGCCGGCTTCCTCGTCGATCGCCACGATGACGTCGGGCCGCTCGGCGCGCAGGGTCGCGGTGAGCGCCGCCACCTGGGCGGAGTCGACGACGTTGCGGGCGAAGAGCACCACCGAGCCGAGCCCCTCGCCGAGCCAGCGGCACACCCACGGTGGCGGGGTGGTGCCGACGAACCCGGGTTGCAGGACGGCCGCGGCCAACGCCGGGAGATGCCCGGTGGGCGCGGTCACGCCGCCCCCTCGTGGCGGTCGGCGTCGGCCGCCGGTGCCGGCAACGTCCGCGCCGACCCGCTGGTTGCGCTCGCTCATGCGGCCCCCGTACCCCATCTCTCGCGCGCCGTCGGCGCACCGCCACCGGCAGGCGGTGCTGCCATGGTCACACCGGGCGATTCAATAGTCAATAAACCTTACAGTTGCCGGACGGCACGGTCCCGGGGAGAGTTCGGGGATGGATCCCGCCCTGCTGGCCGACGCGACGAGCCCGGCCGACATCCCCGGCGTACGCCTGCTCGGCCTGGTGGTCGGCGCTCTGCTGCTGCTCGCCGCGATCCGGGCGATGTTCGGCCGGCGCTGAGCGACCACCCGGTCGAGCACCTGGCCCGCGTGTGGCCGACCGTCACCGGGGTACGGCTTCCCCGTCACCGGGTACGCGTGCCGAGGGGGAATGATGAAGATCGGTTACATTCTGTCCAGTGAGGAGTTCACGCCGGCTGAGCTCCTGGAACAGGCGCGCGGCGCCGAGCAGGCTGGCTTCGAGGCGCTGTGGATCTCCGACCACTACCACCCGTGGACGGACGCGCAGGGGCAGAGCCCGTTCGTCTGGTCGATGATCGGCGCGCTCAGCCAGGTCTGTTCGCTGCCGGTGACCACCGCGGTGACCTGCCCGACCGTGCGAATCCACCCGGCCGTGATCGCCCAGGCGGCGGCGACCAGCGCGGTGCTGCACGGCGGCCGGTTCGTGCTCGGCGTCGGAAGCGGCGAGGCGCTCAACGAGCACATCTTCGGCGATGCCTGGCCGCAGACCGACGTCCGGCTGGAGATGCTGGAGGAGGCCGTCGAGGTGCTGCGGAAACTGTGGACGGGTGACTTCGTCAACCATCACGGGAAGCACTACACCGTCGAGCACGCCCGCATCTACACGCTGCCCGACACTCCCCCGCCGATCTACGTCTCCGGCTTCGGCCCGAAGGCCATCGACCTGGCCGCACGCATCGGCGACGGCTACGTGAGCACCAGGCCGGACGCCGAGATGGTCCGGCGCTTCCGGGAGAACGGCGGCGGCGACAAGCCGTGCCAGGCCGGCTTCAAGGCGGCGTACGCGGCCAGCGAGGACGAGGGCATGCGGATCGCGTACGAGCGCTGGCCCAACGCCGGGGTGCCCGGTGAGCTGTCCCAGGTGCTCCCGTCGCCGCGCCACTTCGAGCAGGTCGCCGAGTTGGTCAGGCCGGAGATGATGAAGGAGGCGTTCGTCTGCGGCAACAGCGCCGACGCGCACCTGGAGATGATCGACAGGTTCGCCAAGGCCGGCTTCGACGAGGTGTACCTGGCCAACGTCGGTCCGCACCACCAGGGTCTGTTCGACCTCTACCAGCGCGAGGTCCTGCCCCGCCTACGCTGAGCCCGGGCGGCGGTTGACGACCGCCACGGCCGGAGACGGTTTCGGCGGTGATCGGGTCGGGTACCTCCGGCCCTCGATGAAACTGTCCACGCACTCGATGACGTTGCGCCGCGCGGCGCGGAGCCTCTTTGGCTGGACCGCGCTGCGGCCCAACCAACTGGCCGCCATGCGCGCGGTGATGAAGCGACGTGACGCCCTGGTGGTGCTGCCCACCGGCGCGGGCAAGTCGGCCATCTACCAGATCCCGGCCAGCCTGATCCCCGGCCCCACCGTGGTGATCTCGCCGCTGCTGGCCCTTCAGCAGGACCAGATCGCGGCCCTCAACGAGCGCCAGCGCCCGGAGCTGCGGGCCGTGCGGATCAGCTCGAACGAGTCGGCCGCCCAGCAGGCCGAGGCGATCACCGAGATACGCGAGGGCCGGGCGGAGTTCCTGTTCATCACCCCGGAGCAGCTGAGCAACCCCGACCGGATGGCCGAGGTCGCCTCGCTCAGGCCGGCACTGGTGGCGATCGACGAGGCGCACTGCATCTCGGCCTGGGGGCACGACTTCCGTCCCGACTACCTGGCGCTCGGGCACCTGATCGAGGGCATCGGCCGGCCGCCGGTGGTCGCGCTGACCGCCACCGCGTCACCACCGGTACGCGACGACATCATCGCCCGGCTGCGGCTGCGGAAGCCCGAGGTGGTGGTCTCCGGGCTGGACCGGCCCAACCTGTTCCTGGAGGTGGCGCACTGTCCCACCGAGGACTACCGGTGGCGCCGCCTGGTGGCGCTGCTGCGCGACGACGAGCGACCGGGGATCATCTACGTGCCGACCCGCCGCTCCGCGGAGGAGCTGGCCACCCGGTTGACCGGCGCCGGTTTCCCGGCGCAGTGCTACCACGGCGGGATGTCGGCCGGTGCCCGCGCCGAGCTGCACGAGGCGTTCCTCGCCGACCAGGTGCCGATCATGGTGGCCACGTCGGCGTTCGGGATGGGCATCGACAAGCCGAACATCGCCTGGGTGGTGCACATGGCGCTGCCCGACTCGCCGGACAGCTACTTCCAGGAGATCGGCCGGGCCGGCCGCGACGGGCAGCCGGCCCGGGTCCTGCTGCTCTGGCGGGCCGAGGACGTGGGCCTGCAACGGTTCTTCAGTGGTGGCCTGCCGGACGAGAACGAGCTGCGCGACCTCGCGGCGCTGCTGCGTCGCAAGCCGGCCACCAAGACCGAGCTACGCGAGGCCACCGGTCTCGGGCCACGCAAGCTGGGCCAGTACCTCTCCCTTCTGGAGCAGGTCGGGGCCGCCGAGCCGCGCGCCCGGCAGCGCATCGCCGCCCCCCGCTACGCCCCCACCCCGGTGGACGCCGCCGCGGCCGCGCTGGCCGAGGCGGAGCGGCAGCAGACGGTGACCCGGTCACGGACCGACATGATGCGGGCCTTCGCCGAGACCACCGCCTGCCGGGGGCAGACCCTGCTGGCCTACTTCGGCGAGCAGATGACCGAGATCTGCGGGCACTGCGACAACTGTCATGCCGGCACCAGCGTCGCCGACGACGGCGCGGTCGGGCCGTTCCCCGTGCACAGCCAGGTACGTCACCCGGAGTGGGGGCAGGGCCTGGTGCTCGGCTACGAGGAGGACAAGATGACGGTTCTCTTCGACGAGGTGGGGTACAAGACGCTGTCCGTGCGCGTGGTGTCCGAACAGGGCCTGCTGACGCTGGACTAGCCTGAGCCGGGCGCCAGCGCAGGGCCCACCGATTGACCGAGCAGAGCAGGGCGGAAGGGGCGTTGCCGTGATCGAGCAGCCGGCGTACACCGGTTTCGGTTTCTCCGACGAGGAGTGGGGGCTGCTGGTCGGCCTGCCGCAGTCGGTGCTGACCGCCGCGAGCGCCGCCGAGTCCGACGGCACCCGCCGGACCATGGCGGAGAACGCGGCCGGGTTGGAGACCATCTCGGCGGGCCGGGAGTCGGCCAGCCCGCTGGTCGCCGCCGTGGCCGGCGAGATCGTGACCCGGGTCGGCGACCCGGAGACCGGCGAGGAGCTGCCGGTCATCGCGCCCGCCGACCCCCGGGCGATGATCGACGACGTGCTGGTGCGGGCCGGCGAGGCCGCCGCGCTGCTGGCCGTCCGGGTCGACGAGGGTGCCGCTGGCGCGTACAAGCACTGGCTGGTGGACATCGCCGAGCAGGTGGTCGGCGCCGCCTCCAGCGGTGGGCTGCTCGGGCTGGGCGGCGAGCCGGTCAGCGACTCCGAGCGGCGTTTCCGCGACCGGCTCGCGCACGTGCTCAACGACTGACCGACGACATCGGCGTACCGGCCGGACCGGTCGGCTCGGCGGCCACCGCCGCGGGGTCGGCCGGCCGGACGCCGCGCAGCGCGGCCAGCGCGGTCACCGCGCCCAGCAGCATCGCCACCGTGGCGGCGATCGCGGCGAGGTGCAGCCCGTCGGCGAACGCGAGTCGGGCGGCGTGCAGCACGGCGTCGCCCAGATCGGCCGGCAGCCCCTCGGCCACCGCCAGCGCACCGCCCAACGTCTCATGGGCCGCGTCGCGGGCGTCGGCCGGCAGGCCGGCGGGCAGGCCGTCGAGGACCTCCCGGCGGTAGACCGCCGCGCCGACGCTGCCCAGGATCGCCATCCCCAGCGCGCCGCCCAGCTCACTGCTGGACTCGGTCAGCGCCGAGGCGACACCGGCCTGCTCGGGCGGCGCCGCACCGAGGACCAGCTCGGTGACCAGCGACATCACCATCACCAACCCGGCCGCGTAGATGCTGGCGCCGAGCAGCAGCAGCCAGAGCGGCGACTCGGGCGTGACCCGCGTCAGCACCAGGAAGCCGAGCACGGCGATCCCGAAACCGGTGCCGATCAGGTACGACCGATCGATGCGCTGGGCGAGCGCGGCGGCGGCCGGAGCGATCCCGCCGACCGCCAGGGACGGCACCAGGCTCCACAGTGCCGCCCGCAGCGGGCTCAGGCCGAGCACCAACTGGAGGTGCTGGGTGGTGAAGATGGCGAAGCCGACCAGGGCGAACATCGCCAGCAGGTTGACCGCGAGGGACCCCGCGAAGCCGCGGCGGCGAAACAGCGCCAGGTCGATCATCGGGTACGCCCGGGTCCGCTGCCGGTGCAGGAACAGCGCCCCGACGAGCAGGCCGGCGACGATGGCCGACACCCGTGCGGGGCTGACGCCGTCGCGGGCCATCTCCTTGATGCCGTAGATCACCGGCAGCAGCGCGCCGAGCGACAACAGCGCGCTGACCAGGTCGAACCGGCCGGCGCCGGGGTTGCGGAACTCGGGCACCAGGATCGGGGCGAGCAGGAGCAGCAGCACCATCGCGGGAATGTTGATCAGGAAGATCGAGCCCCACCAGAAGTGCTCCAGCAGGACGCCGCTGAGCACCGGACCGATCGCGATGCCACCGGTGAGCGTGGCGGTCCAGATGCCGATCGCGGTGCCGCGCTGCTTGGCGTCGTGGAACATGTTGCGGACCAGGGCGAGCGTGGAGGGCATCAGGGTGGCCCCGCCGACGCCGAGCACGGCGCGGGCGGCGATCAGCGTCCCGGCGCTGTCGGCGTACGCGGCCAGCAGGGACGCCGCGCCGAACGCGGCCGCGCCGAACAGCAGCAGCCGACGCCGGCCGATCCGGTCACCCAGGGCGCCCATGGTGATCAGCAGTCCGGCCAGCACGAAGCCGTAGATGTCGAAGATCCAGAGCTGCTGGGTGCCGGTGGGGCGCAGTTCCTCGCTGATGAACGGGACGGCGAAGTAGAGCACCGACACGTCCATCGAGACCAGGAGCAGCGGCAGCATCAGCACCGTGAACCCGATCCACTCCCGTCGGCCCGCTCGGGGGGCCGGTGCGGTCGTCGTCGTCATGGGAGAACTCCTTCTGCGTATGGCGTACGCTCTTATGCGTAGACCATACGCAGAACTAGGATGACGGGGCAAGGAGGAAAATGTGGCGGCGAGGACAGACGACAACGGCCCGGCGATCCCGCCGGCCATCGAGAGCGCCTGGGGGTTGCGTGAGCGGCCACCCAAGGGGCCCCGGCCGGGGCTGACCGTGAGCGGCATCGTGGACGCCGCCGTGCGGGTGGCCGACGCCGACGGGCTCGCGGCCGTCTCGATGAGCCGGGTGGCCAAGGAGTTGGGCGCCGCCACCATGGCCCTCTACCGGCACATCGGCTCCAAGGACGAACTGCTGATGCTCATGGTCGACACCGGGTACGGCCCACCGCCCGGTCCCGCCGCACCGGACGCCGACTGGCGCGCCGGCCTCACCCGCTGGGCCTGGGCCGAGCACGACGTGCTGCGGCGGCGGCCCTGGCTACTGCACGTGCCGATCACCGGCCCGCCGATCACCCCCCAGACGCTCGGCTGGCTGGAGGACGGGCTGCGCTGCCTCGACGGCACCGCGCTGGCCGAGAGCGAGCAGATGTCGGCAATGCTGCTGATCACCGGGTACGTCCGCAACGAGGCCACCCTCACCACGCAGATCGCCGAGGGCAGCCGGGCCGCCGGCATGAAGCCGGGCGAGATGATGCCGGCGTACGGCCGGATGCTCAGCCGGCTCATCGACCCTGCCCGCTTCCCGGCGCTGCACCGGGTGCTGACCTCCGGAGTGCTGGGCCAGGACGACGACCCGGATGAGGAGTTCACCTTCGGCCTCGACCGGATCCTCGACGGCATTGAGGCCCTGATCCGGCGGCGAGCGGTCTGAGGAGCACCGGATGCTGCACCGGGACACCGTCGACACCACCGTGCTGCCGCCGGGTGAACGGTTCGGGATGTGGCTGGACCTCGTGGCACGCACCTCGGCGCCGATGCGGATCCAGTCCGCGCACGCCGACGATTTCGCCGCCCGGGCCGACTTTATCGATCTCGGCCCGATCCAGCTGATCAATTACCGCTATCCGTCGCTGGACGCCACCCGGACCCGCAAGCTCGTCCGCCAGTCGGATCCGGAGCTCTACATGCTCGCCCTTACGACCGGCGGTGTCGGCACGTCCAGCCAGGACGGTCGCCGCAGCGAGATTCTGGCCGGGGAGTTCACCTTCTACGACGCCTCCCGCCCGCATGACGTCGGCCACCACGCCATCGAGCCCGAGCGGGACCAGGCCAGCTCAGTCATCGTGATGATCCCGCACGCGGCGCTGCCACTGCCGCCGCAGCGGATGGCCGGCCTCTACGGCGGCCGGATGTCCGGCAGCGAGGGCGTCGGCGCGTTGCTGGCGCGGTTCCTGCTCCAGGTCACCAGGCATCCCGAGCAGTACCATGGCGCCGACGCCAGCCGGCTCGGCGCGGTCGGGCTGGACCTGGCCACCACCATGCTCGGCCGGCACCTGGTCGCCGAGGACGCGGTGCCGACCGAGGTCCGCCGCCGGGCGCTGGTCACCCAGGTGCAGGCGTACGTTCACCGCAACCTCGGCGACGCGACGCTCAGCCCGCAGACCGTCGCGGACGCCCACCACATCTCACTACGCTCGCTGCACCGGTTGTTCGAGGCCGAGGAGTCCACCGTCGCGTCCTACATCCGGGACCTGCGGCTGGCCCGGTGCCGGCGCGACCTGACCGACCCCGCGCTGCGCACCCAGCCCGTGCAGATGATCGCCGCCCGCTGGGGGTTCACCGACAAGGCGCACTTCAGCCGGGCGTTCCGGGCGGCGTACGGGATGAGCCCGCAGGCGGACCGGGAGGGCCACACGGATCCGGCGCGGATCGTCAACCGCCCGGCATCCATGGTCAACTCGTCCCGGGCAGACTGACGATCAACGCGGTCGACCCGCGGCCCGCCCAGGCGGCCGCGGCAGGTCGCCAACGGGGGCCGTGGCGAGGCGCCCGCCGCCAGACGCGGCGGGCGGCCGCCCGGTGCCCCCCGACCGCGGACTGAAGCTCCGGTCCCGTCACTCTCCCCCCAGGACCGTAGGCGGGGCCGGTCAGGCCTTCTCGAGCAGCTCCAATACGACCCGTTCGGCCTCCTCCCGTGGCGCCTGCGGGTCCACCGGCGCCACCACCCCGTCGTGGTAGAGGTCCACCACCCGAGGGTCCACATAGGATGTGCGCGCCACGGTAGGGGTGTTGCCCAGCAGCTCGGCGACCTCGCGCATCACCGCGACCACCGCCTTGCGCCGGGCGGTCATCGAGCGCCCCGGGCCGGCGGTGGCCAACTCGGTCGCGGCGAGCACGGTGGCGTGCCAGGTGCGGAAGTCCTTGGCGGTCATCTCCCCGCCACTGGCGTCGCGCAGGTACCCGTTGACCTCGTCGCTACGCACGTCCCGCCACTCCCGGCCGTCCCAGTAGCCGAACAGCCGGTCCGCCTGCCGACGCCGGCGGCGCAGGTCCGTCAGCACCTGGCACAGCTCCGGGTCCTCGATCCGGCGCACCTGCTCGATGCCGCCCTTCGCCGGGAACTCGAAGACCACGCAGCCGCCCCGGGACCGGGCGTGCTCGGGGCGCAGGGTGGACACCCCGAACGTCGGCTCGTCGCCGGCCGCGTACTGGTCGCTGCCGACCCGGAACATCCCCATGTCCAGCAAGCGGGCCACCGTGGCCAGCACCCGGTCCCGGCCCAGGCCCCGGCCGCCCAGGTCGTGCCCCACCCGCTCCCGCAGCACCGGCAGCCGCCGGGCCACCTCCAGCATGTGGTCGAACTTCGCCTCGTCCTGCTTCTCCCGCCACAGCGGGTGGTAGAGGTACTGCCTGCGCCCCGCCGCGTCGATGCCGATCGCCTGGATGTGGCCGTTCGGGTACGGCGAGATCCAGACGTCCTCCCACGCGGGCGGGATGACCAGCTCCCGCAGTCGGGCCAACTGGTCGGGATCCCGGACCGGAACGCCGCCCGGATCGACGAAGTGCCAGCCCTTGCCGCGCCGTCGGCGCCCGTACCCCGGCCGGCCCGGATCGCTACGCCGCAATCGCACCGGAGACCCGCACCACCCGTTCCACCTCGTCCACGGCGGCCAGCACCTCGTCGAGCCGCAGAGCCGCCAACGTCGGGTGGCTTCCTACCCCGTCCCACCGGCGCCAACCGCCGGCACCGGCCCAGAGCACCCGGTGCCGGGGCCGGTCCGGCGGCGGCCCCCAGTGGGCCGGCGGCACCGGCCCGAAGAGCACCACCGAGGCGGTGCCGTACCCGGTGGCCAGGTGCGCCACCCCGGTGTCCCCGCTGACCACCAACCGGGCGTTGGCGACCAGCGCGGCGAGCGCCCCGAGGTCGGTCCGGCCGGCCAGCACGGAGGTCGGCGGCAGGCCGGCCGCGTCGGCCACCCCGGCGGCCAGCGCGCGTTCGTCGGCCGAGCCGGTGAGCAGCACCCGGTGCCCCCGGTCGGTGAGCGCCCGGGCCAGCGCGGCGAACCGCTCGGCCGGCCAGCGCTTCGCGGGGATCTTGCCGCCGGGATGCAGCACGGTCGCCCCGCTGGGCAGCCGGGGCGCCTCGGGACGGCGCAGAGCGAGGTCGGTGCGGTCGGCCGGGATGTCGTACCACGACAGCAGCCCGCACCACCGGTCCACCTCGTGCTCGTCGGCGGCCCACGGCGGGCCGTCGACGAACCCGGCGTCGGTGTTGGCGAAGGCGAGCAGGCGTCCGGGGCGGGCGGCGGCGAGCAGCCGGTGCGACTGCGGGCCCTGCCCGTGCAGGTTGACCGCGACCTGCGGGGCCGGGCCGGGCCAGGCCGGGCCATCCAGCCCGGCGGTGTCCACCAGCCGGTCGACGCCGCCGACCAGGTCGACCAGCGGGGCCAGCCAGGCGGGCGCGGCGAGCGCCAGCTCCCGACCGGGGTACGCGACCCGCAGCGCCCGCAGCGCGGGCACCGCGGTGACCAGGTCGCCGACGCCGAGGGCGCGCAGGACGAGGATCACGGGTACGAGGTCTCCTGCTCGGCGCAGACCACCATCTCGCGTACGGCGCAGCCGGGCGGCTGGTTGAGCGCGTACATGATCGCCGCGGCGGTGTCGACAGGATCGTTGAGGATGGCGTCCGGCCCCGGCTTGTACTGCGGGTCACGCTCGTCGAAGAACGCGGTACGCATCCCGCCGGGGATGAGCAGGGTGACGCCGACCTGGCCGGCGAGTTCGGCGGCGAGGGCGCGGGTGAAGCCAACCACGCCGAACTTCGCCGCGCAGTACGCGGTGGCGTCGCTGACCGCCTTGACACCGAGGGTGGAGGCGACCGTGACGATGCGACCGCGGGAGGTCTGCAGGAACGGCAGGGCGGCCCGGATCACCGCGGCGGTGGCCAGCAGGTCTACCGCGACGATCCGGTCCCAGGTCTCCCCCGGCACGTCGGCGAGCCGGCCCGGCACGTCCATGCCGGCGGCGGTGACCACCGCGTCCAGGCCGCCGGCCTGCTCGGCGAGGTGTTGCGTGGCCACCTCGGCGGCCCGGGTGTCGGCCAGGTCGCACTCGGTCCAGGACACCCCGTCGACCGGCGGCTGCCGATCCAGCACGAGCGGCCGGCCACCGGAGGCGGTCACCGCGGCGACCACCGCCGCGCCGAGACCGCTGGAACCGCCGGTGACCAGGACGGTGGGCCCGGCACCGGGTGACGCGGCGCTCATCGGGTCCGCTCCCCGCCGGGCGTCACCGACGACGGCACGGCGGTGCGGGCCGGCTCCGTCGGGTCGCCGGTCGCGCAGCACGCGCCGGTGGCGTGCCCTTGGCCGGAGCGGGCGATCATGTCGGTGGTGGACCGGCCGTCCAGGTACGGCACCACCACCGTGTGCCCGTCCCAGCGACGCAGGACCTCCGCCTCGGGCAGCGCCGCGGCGTCCCCGCCACCACTGGCGTAGTCCCCGCCCTTGACCCAGATGTCCGGACGCAGCCAGGACAGCGCCGCCTCCGGGGTCGACTCGTCGAAGACCATGACCGCGTCCACACAGCTCAGCGCGGCCAGCAGCCGTGCGCGGTCACCCTCGGACATCACCGGCCGGTCCGGCCCCTTCAACCCGGCGACGCTGGCGTCGGAGTTGAGGCAGACGATCAGGCAGTCGCCGAGCTGACGGGCGGCCTGCAGGGTGGCCACGTGCCCGGCGTGCAGCAGGTCGAAGCAGCCTCCGGTGGCCACCACCGTGCCGCCCGCCGCGCGTACGTCGGCGAGCAGCGTGGCGACCGCCGCCACGCCCACCCGGTCACCACCCAGGCCGACCACGCCGGTAGGCGCCGACTTCACAGGCGGTGGGAGGGCCGCGGCCACTCCCCCGCCCGCCACATACGCGGACGCGTCGGCGACCGCCGCCTGCACCGCCTCGGAGACCAGCGCGCCCTGGGCCAGCGCAAGGCTGGCGCTGGCCGCGAACCGGTCGCCGGCGCCGCAGGTGTCCCCCTCGGCGCTGCCCGGGGTCGGCACCACCAGCGGCGTCGACCCGGCGTGGCAGAGCAGCGCGCCGTCCCCGCCCAGCGTCACCGCGACGGCACCGGCCCGCCAGCGTCGGCGCAGACCCTGCGCGCCCCGGGAAGCGGTCGCGAGGCGGGACGCCCCGGGCAGCGTGGGGACCAGCTCGCGCACCTCCGACTCGTTCGGTGTGGCCAGATGCACGCCAGGCACCGCCGCCGGTCCACGCGGATGCGGGTCCCACACCACCGGGGCGCGGGTCGCGGCCAGCGCGGCGCGCAGCGCGGGCTGGCGGGCGACCCCCCGACCGTAGTCGCTGACCAGCACCGCCGACGCCGCACCGATCACCCGCAGCACCTCGTCGGAGGGCTGGCCCGGTTCGCCGGGTACGCCGCCGCGGTCGTGGCGCAGCAGCACCCGGCCGCGGGCCCGCAGCCGGACCTTCTCCGGCGTCGCGCCGGACAGGGTCAGCGGGTACACCTGCACACCGGCGGCGGCGAGCAACGCGCTCAGCCGGGCGCCGCCGGCGTCGTCGGCGAGCGCCGTCACCAGCACCACCTCGGCGCCCTGCGCGGCGGCGAAGACCGCCGCCAGGCCGGCGCCACCGGGCCGGTCAGCGGCCGCGGTCTCGTCGAGCACGGGCACCGGGGAGTCCGGGCAGAGCCGGTTCACGACCCCTTCCACGTCCCGGTCGAGCAGGGTGTCCCCGACCACCACCACGGGTCCCCTCACGCTTACCTCCTCATCCTCACGCGTCGACCTGCTGTCCGGTCCCGCCGTCGAGCACCACCTCGACCCCGGTACGCACCGGCCCGGACGGGAGCCGACCGGCCGGTGCGGGCTCGGCCGGCGCGTGCCGGGTGGACGCGGCCAGCGCGGCGGGCAACTCCTGCTCGAGGTATTCGCAGAGCAGGTGGCTGGTGACGAGGTGCAGTTCCTGGACGACCTGGGAGTCGGGGGACGCGACGGCGAGGGCGTCGGCGCAGGCGTCGGCGAGGGGGTTGGGGGCGGGCCCGGTGAGCGCCCAGGTGGTGAGGCCGCCGTCCCGGGCGGCGTGCGCGGCGGTGAGCAGGTTGCCGCTGGTGCCGCTGGTGCTGAGCAGCAGCAGGATGTCGCCGGGTCGGCCGTGGGCGCGGACCTGGCGGGCGTAGACGTCGGCGTAGCCGTAGTCGTTGGCGATCGCGGTCACGGCGCTGGTCTCGGCGTGCAGGGCGATGGCGGACAGCGGCTGCCGGTCGTGGTGGAGCTTGCCGACGAGTTCGGCGGTGAGGTGTTGGGCCTCCGCCGCGCTGCCACCGTTGCCGGCGACCAGCAACCGTCCCCCGCCCGCCAGCCGGTGCGCCAGCTGCGCACCCCAGCGCGCCAGCTGCGACTCGCACCGTCGGTAGGGCACCAGCGCCGCGGCGAGGTTCGTCAGGTGGGTGTCGAGCGGGCTGCCCGCCGGCATCAGGCCACCACCCGGGTCGGCCGGCGCACCGCGGCCACCTCGCCGTAGAGCTCCGCCAGCCGCTCGGCCGTGGCGGCCCACGAGTACCGCGACCGGGCCCGCTCACGCGCGGCGGTGGCGTACCGGAAGCGCCGGATGCGGTCGTCGAGCAGCCGCTGGATCGCGGTGGCCAGGGCACGTGGATCGCGGGCCGGCACGAGATCGCCGGTCGTCCCGTCGACCACCGTGTCCCGGATGCCGCCCACGGCGGTGCCGACCACCGGCACCCCACAGGCCATCGCCTCCAGCGGCGTCAACCCGAAGGGCTCGTACCAGGGGGCGGCGACCAGCAGGTCCGCCGAGCGGTACCAGCGGCCCATCTCCTCCCGGGGCACCGCGCCGACCAGCCGTACCCGGTCGGCCACCCCGCAGGTCTCGGCCAGCGCCCGCAACCGCCGGGCGTACGGGTCGGTCTCCAGCAGCCCCTCGGGCGGCCCGCCCACCACCACACACTCGGCGTCCGGCACCAGCGCCATCGCGCGGATCACGGTCTGGAAGCCCTTGCGCTCCACCAACCGGCCCACGGTCAGGATCCGGGGCCGGCCCGGCTCCCGGTCCGCGGCCGGCCCGAGCGGGGTGAACGAGGCGAGGTTGACCCCGGACGGAACGACGGTCATCCGGGACCGGGGCACTCCCATCCGGACCAGCTCACCGACCTCGTCGCGGCACTGCGCGACCACCCGGTCCACCGAGCGGCCCAATTCCCGCTCGTAGGAGATCCGCCGCGCCGGGCTGGTGTCCTGCACGCCCTGGTAGCGGCGCTTCACGGTGCCCAGCGCGTGGTACGTCTGCACCACCGGCACGCCGGTCTGCCGGCCGGCGTTCAGCGCGGCCAGGCCACTCATCCAGAAGTGCGCGTGGATCACCTCGGGCATCCAGTCCCCGCCCCGCCACCGCTCCACCAGCCACCGGCTGAACTCTCGCATGTGCGGCAGCAGCGCGTCCTTGGCCACCGGCTCGGCCGGACCGGCCGGCACGTGCACCACGTCGTACCCGTCCGGGCTGCGGACGGTCACCGGCAGGTCGAGCGCGTCCCGGCGGGTGTAGACCCGCACCTCGTGCCCGGCGTCGGCGAGCGCGGCGGACAGCTCCGCGACGTGCGTGTTCTGGCCACCGGCGTCCTCCCCTCCGAGGATGGCGAGCGGGCTGGCGTGCTCCGAGATCATCGCGATCCGCATACTTCCTCCTCCAGCAGCCGGTCCCAGTCAGCGAGGAAACGGTCGAGGCCGTACCTGTCCCGCGCGGCCGTCCGTGCCGCCGCGCCGGCCTGACGCGCGGCCTCCGGCTCGGTGATGAACCGGCGGGCGGCGTCGAGCAGGGTGTCCATCCGGGTGGCGAGGGCCCCCGCCGCCGGGGGCACCGCCGTCACCGCCTCGGTGGTGGCGAGCGCGACGACCGGCATGCCGATCGCCATCGCCTCGATCAGGCTGAGCCCCAGCGAGGTCCACCGGCACAGGTGCAGGTACGCGCGCCGCCGGGCCAGTTCGGCGTGCATCCGGTCCTGGGGTACGTCGTCATGGCTGGTGAGCCGCTCGGCGGGCAGGCCGAGGTGGTCGGCGAGGCCGGCGACGCCCATGCCGAACACGTCCAGCGGAGCGATCTCGGCGAACCGGGGCAGCAGGTCGGTACCGGTGACCCGGCCCCGCCGTACCGGCTCGTTGATCACCACGGCGAGCCGGTCCAGCTCACCGGTGTACGACACGGCGGGGGCGACGATCCCGTGATCGACCACTGTGGTGCGGGTGCCGCCGGTGTCCCAGAAGATCTGGTTGAAACCGGTGACGTGGGCGATGAGCAGGTCGTCGCGGTCGGCCATCGGATGCCGGGTGTTCGGCACGTCGCCCTTGGGCGTGTTGTGTTCGACGTAGATGGCCGGGACGTCGCGGCCGGGGCGGCGGCCCAGCCACTCCTCGGCGAGGTCGACCTCCTCGGGGCGTTGCAGGATTACCAGGTCGACGCCGGCGCCGGGCAGGTCGGCGGGGGCGACCTCGACGGCGCTGTCCGGCCAGGGGTAGGTGCGGGCACGGCCGAGGCCGTTGGGGCCACGGTCGGGTGTGGTGGGGATCAGGTAGCGGTGGCTGCCGTGCACGAAGGACGTGGTCCAGGAACCGTGCACGTGCCAGAGCAGGACGTTCATCGGCCGCCACCACCGCTGACGGCCAGCACCCGCAACGCCTCGACCACCTCGGCCGGGTCGATGCCGCTCAGGCAGGGGTGCGCGGGCACCGGGCAACTGGCCGCCCGGGTGTCCCGGCAGGGCGCGTCGGCGTTGCCGAGCCGGACGGTGGGCACCCGGTAGGGCCCCCACTGCCCAAACGGGACGGTCGGCGCGAAGAGACTCACCACCGGCACCCCGGCCGCCGCGGCGAGGTGTGCCGGCCCGGTGTTGCCCACCACCACCGCGCCGGCGTCGGCGACGATCGCGGCCAGCCCGGGCAGGTCCGTCCGGCCACCCAGATCGGTGCCGCCGGCCGCCGCGACCCGGGCGGTGACGTCGCGCTCGTCGGAGCCACCGGTGACCAGCACCCGGTGCCCGGCGGCGGTCAGCGACCCGGCGATCCGGGCCGCCAGCTCGGGCGGGCAGGCCCGGCTCGACGCCGCCGAGCCGGGGTGCAGCACCACGTAGCCGGGGTCACCGAGGTCGGCCGGGCGGGGCGGCAGGGCGTCCGGCCGCAGCCGGAGCACGGGTTCGTCGTCGCCGGGCAGCCGGTGGCCGGCGGCGGCGGCGAGGGAGAGGGCACGTTCGGGTTCGGGGACGCCGACGGGCACCCGGTGGCGGACGTCCAGCAGGGAACCCGGATAGTCGTCGCTGATCGCGGAGATCCGGCGGATCCCCGCCATCCGCAGCAGCAGCGCCAGCGGCAGCGCGGACTGGTGGAACGAGGTGAAGACCACCGCCTCGTCCGCGCCTATGGCGGCGAGGCGCGCGGCCAGGGTCCGCATGGCGTCCGGGTCGACCGGCGCCGGAGTGGGATCGATCCACGGCAGCGGATGTTCGAGAATCTCGTCGACGCCAGGCAGCAGATCGGCGGCCGCCCGCCCGCGTGGCCCGCACAGCAGCACCACCCGCTGCGCGCCGGCCGCGACGGCGCGGATCGCCGGCCCGGTGACCAGCACGTCCCCCGCCGAGTCCGACCGCACCACCAGCGCTGTGCCCACCCGCTCGCCGATCCGACCCGGCACGGTGTGCACCGCCTGCTGGCGGCGCAGGATCTCATCCACCGCCGCCGGCAGGTCGCTGGCCAGCCACCCGGCGGCGGCGACCTCCTCCGGCCGGGTCACCGGGGTGGGCACCAGCACACCGGCCGCCCCCGCCGCCAGCGCGGCGGCCACGTCCCGACCGATGTCGCCCACCAGCACGCAGCGCGACGCGCGCGTGCCGAGCTCCCGTGCGGCGGCGTGCACCAGGCCGGGGGCCGGCTTGCGGCAGTCGCAGCCGTCGGCGTCGTCGTGCGGACAGACCAACCACGCGTCGAAGCGCCCCAGCAGCTCCTCGATCCGGGCGTGCACCGCCCGCATCTGCTCCTCGCCGAAGTAGCCCCGGGCCAGGCCGGACTGGTTCGTCACCACCGCCAGCCGCAGCCCGGCGGCCCGCAGCCGGTCCAGCGCCGCTCGCGCTCCCGGCACCGGCCGCACCTTCTCCGGATCACCGTTGTACGGCACGTCCTCGATCAGGGTGCCGTCCCGGTCCAGCAGCACCGCGTCGTACAGGACGGGGCGGGTGCCCTCGACAGGCCCGGAACCGGCCCGGCCAGCACCGGCGTACACCCGGGCTGACCTGCGCTGATCCGGATCCTCCTGGTCCTGTCGCACAGGCGGCGGGTTCCCTGCGCCCCGAGGAGTAAACGTGGTCGTCGGCGCGGTGGGCCAGCGCCGCCGGCGGTGCCCCGCGTCGGCCTTACCCGCCGCCCCCGAGAAGCTAACCCGCCGGGCCGTTAGCCACCTTTCCCGCGGGGTATGGGAGTCCAGTGGCGGTTGTGGAGAAAGTGATCGACGCTCCCCCCCAGCAGGTTTTCGACGTGCTGGCCGACGGATGGACGTACAGCGACTGGGTGGTCGGCACGGCGCACGTCCGGGACGTGGACGAGGCCTGGCCGCGGGTGGGCAGCCAGCTGCACCACCGGGCCGGGCCGTGGCCGTTCTCGTTGCAGGACGCCTCCACCGTGCTGGCCTGCGAGCCACCGCACCGGCTCGTGCTCCGGGCCGGTCTCTGGCCGGCCGGCGAGGCGATCGTGGCCTTCACCCTGGAACCGGTCGGCGCGGGCGCCACCCGGGTCCGCATCGGGGAGGACTTCGCCGCCGGTCCGCTGCGCTGGGTCCGCAACAAGATCAATGATCTCGTGCTGCACCTGCGTAACCGGGAGACGCTGAACCGGCTGTCCGACATCGCCACCCGGCAGAAGGGTGCGCCGTGACGCAGGCCGTGGTGGTGACCGGCGCGAGCGCCGGCGTCGGACGGGCCGTCGCACACGCGTACGCGGCCCGGGGCGCCCGGCTGGCGCTGCTGGCCCGGGGCGAGGCGGGCCTGGCGGCGGCCGAGCGGGAGTGCCGGCGGCGCGGCGCCACCGACGTACGGGTGTACCGGGTCGACGTCGCCGACGCGGGTGCCGTGCTGCAGGCCGCCGACGACGTGGTGCACCGGTGGGGCCGCATCGACGTGTGGATCAACAACGCGATGGTGTCGGTGTTCGCACCGGCGTGGGAGATCCCGGCGCGCGAGTTCCGCCGGGTCACCGAGGTCACCTACCTGGGCACGGTGTACGGCACGCTGGCGGCGCTGCGGCACATGCGGGCGCACGGCCGCGGCGCGATCGTGCAGGTGGGCTCGGCGCTGGCCTACCGGGGGATCCCGCTGCAGTCGGCGTACTGCGCAAGCAAGCACGCCGTCCAGGGGTTCAACGACTCGCTGCGGGCCGAGCTGCTGCACGACTGCCCGGGGGTGAAGCTGTCGATGGTGCAGCTGCCCGCGGTGAACACGCCACAGTTCTCCTGGGTCCGCACCCGGCTGCCCCGGCATCCGCAGCCCGTGCCGCCGATCTTCACGCCGGAGTTGGCCGCGCGGGCGATCGTCTGGGCCGCCGATCACGGCACCCGGGAGCTGAACGTGGGCGGCCCGACCTGGCGGGCCCGCCTGGGCGACATCCTGATCCCCGGCCTGCTGGACCGCAAGCTTGCCCGGGACGGGTACGACAGCCAGCAGACCGGCGACGAGATCGACCCGGCCACCTGGCGGGACAATCTCGACCACCCCGGCGACGAGGACCGCGACCGGGGCGCGGCGGGCGTCTTCACCGACCGGGCGCGCGGTCGCTCGGCGGCGCTCTGGGTTGGCACCCACAAGCCGGCGCTGTCCGGTTTCGCGCTCGTCGGCGTGGCGCTGGCCCTCGCCGCCGCCGCCCGACGCCCTCGCTGACCTGCGCCCGGAGCAGCGGAGCAGGGCTCGCACCCAGCGGAGGGACACCGTCCGCAACGCCCGGAAGGGGAGCCTTTCCAAGCCGGACGTGGCAACTGGCTACCCTCTCAGGTAGCCCTGTCCGCAAACCGAGGATGTCCGACATGATCGAGCCCGTGCAGCTGCCGTCGCCGTGGCGGGACGCGCGCCTGACCGTCGTGGTGCCCACCTACAACGAGGCGGGCAACCTCCCGGCGCTGGTCGAGCGGCTGCTCGCACTGCCGCTGCCGGGGCTGCGCATCCTCGTTGCCGACGACAACTCTCCCGACGGCACGGGCGAGGTGGCCGACAAGTTGGCCATCGAGCACCCGGACCGGATCGAGGTGGTGCACCGGGCTGGCAAGGAGGGCCTGGGCCGCGCCTACGTGGACGGAATGGGGCGGGCGCTCGACGGCGGCGCCGAGTACGTGGCGCAGATGGACGCGGACCTGTCCCACCCGCCGGAGGCACTGCCGGGGATGCTGGGCGCGCTGCTCTCCACCCAGGCCGGCGTGGTGATCGGTTCCCGGTACGTGCCGGGCGGCGAGCTGGACGAGAACTGGCCGCTGTACCGCCGGGCGCTGAGCGGTTGGGCGAACCTATACGTGCACACGCTGCTGCGGGTGCGGATCCGGGACCTGACCGCCGGCTTCAAGATCTGGCGGGCCGACGCGCTGCGGGACATCGGCCTGACCCGGGTGCAGTCCAACGGCTACAGCTTCCAGGTGGAGATGCACTACCTGGCCACCAAGCTGGGGCACACGATCCTGGAGGTGCCGATCCGCTTCGAGGAGCGGCGCGACGGCGAATCCAAGATGACCACGGCAACCAAGATCGAGAGTGCTCTGATGCCGTTCCGCCTGCGCAGCAAGCACCGCAACATCACCAGCTGACCTGGCCTCCGGCCCGCCCCTTCGCGGGGCGGGCCGGCCAGGGCGCGGCGGGTCAGTCGGGGTAGACGGCCCGGTGCGCGGTGGCGATGGTGGCGGCGTAGGCGCGGCCGGTCAGCGCATGGTCGCGTGCGAGCGCCGCACGGGCCGCGTTCGCGCCGGGCGCGCCGTGCACCCCGCCGCCGGGATGCGCCGACGAGCTGGCCAGAAAGAGCCGGTCCACCGGGGTGTCCGCCCGGCCCAGGCCGGGGATCGGGCGCAGGAACAGCTGCTGGTACGCGGCGGCGGTGCCACCGCCGAGCGTGCCGCCGACCAGGCTCGGATTGCCCTTCTCCAGGTCGGCCGGACCGGCCACGTGCCGGCCGACGATGAGCTGCCGGAAACCCGGCGCGGCCGCCTCCAGCACGTCCTCCATCCGCTGGACGTGCCCGGCGACCTCCTCGGCCCGCCAGTCCCGGCGGAACGGCAGGTGGGTGTACGACCAGAGCGACTCGGTGCCCGGCGGGGAGTGGCTGGGGTCGGCCACCGACATCTGCCCGAGCAGCAGGAACGGGTCGCGCGGCAGCTCGCCGCGGGCCAGCTCACCGGAGTACCGGGTGAGCCCGTCCAGGTCCGCGCCCAGGTGCACGGTGCCGGCGCCGGCCACCTCCCGGTTCGTCCACGGCACCGGCGCGCTGAGCGCCCAGTCGACCTTCAGCGTCGAGCCGTCCCACCGGAAGTGCGCCAGGTCCTCCACCAGGCGCGACGGCAGCGCGGCCGCGCCGACCAGGTCGAGGTAGAGCGCCGGCGCGGGCACGTCCGCGAGCACGGCTCGCCGGGCCCGCCACAGGAGGCCGCCCTCCGTGCGTACCCCCATCGCCCGGCCCCGGGCGGTGAGCACCCGGTCGACCCGGGCCCCGTAGACGATCCTGCCGCCCCGCTCCTGCAGCCGGGCCACCAGCGCGTTGGTGATCTGCTGCGCGCCGCCGTCGGGCACCGGCCAGCCGACCTGCTGACCGAGCATGGCCAGCAGCCAGCCGTACACCCCGGAGCCGGCCTCCTCCGGGGACAGGTCGGTGTGCAGGGCGCAGCCGGCGAGCAGCGCCGGCCCACCGTCGCCGTCGAAGAGCTCGTCGCCGAGCTTGCGGACCGGTACCACCAGCCGCCGGGCCAGCCGCAGCGCTCCTGCGACCCGCAACCGCCGCAGCAGAGCCAGCCCGCCCCGCACCGGCGGGAACGGCGCGGTGATGGTCGTCAGCATCGGCTCGGCCACGTCGAGCCAGTCGGTGTACGCGTTGAGCCAACGCTTGCCGTCGCCGGGCGCGAACTGCTCCAGCGAGGCGGCGGTGACGTCCGGGTCCCGGTTGACCACCGCGGCGCGGCCGTCCGGCAGCAGGTGCGCCAGCACATCCGGCGAGTGCCGCCAGGACAGCCCGTACCGGTCGAGGTCGAGCCCCGCCAGCACCGGCGAGGAGTACCCGAGGGGGTAGAAGGAGCTGTAGAGGTCGCTGAGGTAGCCGGGCGCGGTCACCTCGGCGGAGCGGACCGCGCCGCCGGGCACGGCGGTCGCCTCCAGCACCACGACGTCCCATCCGGCGTCCGCCAGCAGGTTGGCCGCTACCAGGCCGTTGTGGCCGGCGCCGACGACGACGGCGTCCGCGCTCTCCGCGCCGGTGGTGGTCATCCGATCCGCCTACCCGGCGTGGAACCGGGCGAAACGCGTTTGCCTCGCCGGGGCCGGGGCATCCAGCGCCGCATGTACACGGTTGCGCAGTTGATAGGCGGGGTGTGGGGCGCCGGCGGCGGTGGTGGTGAGCTGGTCGTCCATGACCCGGCGGACGGTTCGCCGGTCAGCTCGGTGCCGGTGGCGACGGCCGATGAGGTCGCCAAGGCGGTGGGGGCGGCGCGCGAAGCGGCGGCGGAGTGGGCGGCGACCGCCCCGGCCGCGCGGGCGGCGGCGGTGCACCGGGCCGCGGACGCGGTGGCGGCGGTGACCGAGGACCTGGCCGCGGCGGTCACCGCGGAGATGGGCAAGCCACTGGCGGATGCCCGCGGCGGTGTCGAGGCGGGCATTGGCACCCTGCGACAGTACGCCGAGCTGGCCCCGCTGCGCGGCGGGCGGACGCTGCACGGCGTAGCGGACGCGCTGGACTTCATGACCCCGCAGCCGCGTGGCGTGGTGGCCGCGATCACCCCGTGGAACGACCCGGTGGCGGTGTCCTGCGGGCTGCTCGGCGCGGCCCTGGTCACCGGCAACGTGGTGCTCTACAAGCCCAGCGAGCGCACCCCGGCGACCGGCTGGCTGCTGGCCCGGGCGCTGGACCAGGCCCTGCCGGCCGGGGTGCTGTCCCTGCTCACCGGCGGCCCCGAGGTCGGCGCGGCGCTGTCCGGCCAGGAGGTGGACCTGGTGGCGCACGTCGGGTCCACGGCGACCGGCCGGGCCATCGCCGCGGCCTGCGCCGGCACCGGCGCGAAGGCGCTGCTGGAGAACGGCGGCAGCGACCCGCTGGTGATCGACGCCAACGTGGACCCGATCTGGGCGGCGGAGCAGGCGGCGCGGGGCGCGTTCGCCAATGCCGGGCAGATCTGCGTCGCGGTGGAGAGGATCTACGTGCACCGGGACGTGGCCGAGGAGTTCGTGGCCGCGCTGGTGGAGCGGGCCGAGGCGCTGCGGATGGGCCCGGGCCGCGACCCGGGGACCGACCTGGGTCCGCTGGTCGACCGGCGGCACCGCGACCACGTGCACGGTCAGGTCACCGCGGCGGTGGCGGCGGGCGCGCGGCTGCGCACCGGCGGTGAGCTGCCGGACGGTCCGGGCGCGTTCTATCCGGCCACCGTGGTCGCCGACTGCCGGCACGACATGCCGCTGGTGCGGGATGAGACGTTCGGGCCGGTCGCCCCGGTGGTGGTGGTCGACTCGTTCCACGAGGCTCTGCGCTGCGCCGCGGATTCCCCGTACGGGCTGGCCGCCACGGTGCTGACCGCGTCGATGAGCCACGCACAGCGGGCCTGGCGTGAGCTGCCGGTGGGCACCGTGAAGATCAATTCCGTGTTCGGGGGCGCACCGGGCGGCGCCGCGCACCCGCGCCGGGCCAGTGGGCAGGGCTTCGGGTACGGCCCGGAGCTGCTGGACGAGTTCACCGCCACGAAGGCCGTGCACATCGAGGCGCCGGGCGGCGGGCACTGGTGAACGGCACGGGCGGGCGCGGGGTCGCCGCGTCCGCCCGTACCGCATGCGTGTGCCTCCGGTGCGGGCCGCGCACCGGCGTCGCGGTGGTCAGTCGCCGCGGGCCTTGCGGGTGGCCCGATCGTTGGCCTTCTCGATCGCCTTGACCAGCTCCGGCTTGGACATGCTGGACCGGCCGGCCACGTCCAGCTCGCGGGCCACCGACATCAGGTGGTCCTTGCTGGCGTTGGCGTCCACCCCACCCGCGGTGGGAGCCCGCCGTTCCGGCCCGCCGCCGGCCGCCTGGCGATCGCTCGGGCCCTTGCGGCCCTTCGGTTCCCAGTGGTCGCCCACCTTCTCGAACTGGTGCTTCACCGCGGCGAAGGCGGTGCGGTGCGACCGCTCCCCCTCGCCGTAGGTCTCCACCGCCGAGTCGTGCGTCTTCTCCCAGGTGCGCTGCGCCTTGTCCGGGGAGCGTCGCAGCGTGCTGGGCAGGTCCTCGCGCCCGGGCATCTCGTCCTCCTCCGTGTCGACAGGATCACCCATGACCGTTCCCCGGTGACGGGGCGGCAAACCATACGCGGCGGCCAGCCGACGGAGGGCGGGTTTGTCGATTTCCCCGCGCGGGTACCGGCCGGGCCAGGCCCGACCGGATGACCGGTCATCCGGCGGCCGGGGCGCAGGGAGCGGGCATGACGACCACGGGTCCCGGTACGACGCTCGGCGGCACACTCGGCACGCGGGTACCCCGGCGGATACGGCAGCTGAGCTGGCGAACCTGGCGTGGGGTGGTGGTCCGTAGCGCGCAGAACTTCGTCACCGACAACTGCTCCGACTGGGCCGCCGCGCTGACCTACTACGGCGTGCTCGCGCTCTTTCCGTCCGCCATCGTGGTGGTGGCCCTGGTCGGCCTGGTCTCCACCGGGGAGCGGACCGTGGACACGGTGGTCGACCTGGCCAAGCAGATGGGCGCCGGGTCGATCGTGGCTGACGACGGCGTGGTCGGGGTGATCCGGGCCGTGGTGGTCGAGCAGAGCAACGCCAAGGTGCTGCTGAGCTTCGGCCTGCTCGGCGCGCTCTGGTCCGCGTCGGGCTTCATCGGCGCGTTCACCCGCGCCTCCAACGCCATCTACGGCGTGACCGAGGGCCGGCCGGTCTGGAGGCTGCGGCCGTTGCAGATCGGCCTGGCCGCGATCACGCTGGTGCTGCTCGCGGTGGTCGCCCTCGGGCTGATCGTCAGCGGTCCGGTCACCGACGCGGTCGGCGACCTGATCAACGCCGGTGGCCTGGCCCGCACGGTGTGGAGCGTGGCGAAGTGGCCGGTGCTCGCCCTGATCATGATGGTGCTGCTGTCACTGCTGTTCTGGATCGCCCCGAACGTGCGGCAGCCCCGGTTCCGCTGGCTCACCCCGGGCGGCGCGGTGGCCCTGTTCGCCTGGGCGGTGGCCTCCCTCGGCTTCGGCCTCTACGTCGCCAACTTCGGCTCGTACGACGCCACCTACGGCAGCCTGGGAGCGGCCATCGCGTTCCTGGTCTGGCTCTACCTGTCCAACTCGGCCCTGATGCTGGGCGTGCAGATCAACGCCGAGGTGCAACGTGGTCGGCGGTTGCAGGCCGGCGACCCGGACCCGGACGAGCCGGTGCTGCCGCCGCGGAAGCCGGCCGAGTCCTGAGCGCCGTACCGGGCCTCGTGTCCGATCCGGGGCCGGCCCGAGGGCCCGTTCGTGACCCGGTGCCGGTTTACCGGCCGGGGTGCCGGGTAGCGCAGAAGGCATGGAGCGTGGCAACAGCAAGCACGGACCGAGAATCGACGAGCAGATGAGCCAGGAGGTCAGCGGCCTCGTGCAGGGGCCGGGGACCGGCGGCTCTCGGGTCGACGAGTCCCGCGTGCCGGAACCGGCCGGCGAGGACCAGCCCGAGGCGACCACCGCCCCGGCCGGTGAACTGCGCACCGGCTCCCCGCAGGGGATGAGCTCCGAGGACGTCGAACAGCGCAGCCGGCTGGGCCGGTTCATCACGATGAGCGCCCTGCCCGGCGACCGGGAAACGCTGGTCGCCAACGCGCGCGACAACGACGCGCCGGACGACATCGTGGCCGCGCTGGAGCGGCTGCCCGACGGCACCCGCTACCAGACGGTCTCCGAGGTGTGGGCCGCGCTCGGCAACAAGAACGAGACAACCCGCTGGTGACCGGATCGTCCCCCGATCCGTACGACCGGCGGCCGAAGGAGGATTTCTGATGAGTGGCGTTACCGAACATGTCGACGTGTCAGTCCCCGTTCGCACCGCGTACGACCAGTGGACGCAGTTCGAGGAGTTCCCCGAGTTCATGGAGGGTGTGCAGGAGGTCCGGCAGCTCTCCGAGACGATGACCCACTGGACGGTGGACATCGCCGGGGTGAAGCGCGAGTTCGACGCGGAGATCACCGAGCAACTGCCGGACGAGCGGGTCGCCTGGCGTTCCACCGGCGGCACCCAGCAGGCCGGCGTGGTGACCTTCCACCGGCTGGACGAGGACAAGACCCGGGTCACCCTCCAGCTCGAGTTCGAGCCGCACGGGGTGGTCGAGCAGGCCGGTGACAAGCTCGGCATCGTCGACCGGCGGGCCAAGGGCGACCTGGAACGGTTCAAGACCTACATCGAGCGGCGCGGTCAGGAGACCGGCGCCTGGCGCGGCAGGGTGGACCGCCCGCAGCCGTGATCCCCAGCACCGATATCCGATGGCCGCCGGAGTCCCCGGCGGCCATCGCCGTGTCTCGGACCAAGCACCATCCGTTTGCGATCATCGCGCCCGGGTACCGCTGAAGGCATGACCGACGACAGGGTGTGGCGCGACGAGGAACGGATTCCGCTGGAGGAACTGGAACGGGCCGTGGCGGGCTCCAGCATCGACGGGCAGGCCGACGACGTGACCGGCAACGACGCCGGCGAGGAGGCCGCGTTCGGGCACGGGCCGGCGGCAGCGGACCGCGGCGGTCAGGCCAGGGGCGCCGGCCGGGAGCCGACCGACCCGGACCGCGCCTACCGCCCCTCCACCACCGGCAGGACCGGACCGGACACCGGCTGACCAGCCCCACTGGCCTCACCGGCTGCACCGGCCGCCGTACCGGTTCCGGCCGGAGCGGGCGACGTGGGCTGATCCGGCCCGGCCACGGCGGGCACCGGCCGCTCCGGGCCGGGCCGGCCGGCGCCCAACTCGTAGAGCACGATCAGGGCCAGCGCTAGCACCAGCAGGGCTGGGCCGAGCACCTGCACCGACACGTTGCCGATCAGCACGCCGAGCGCGGCCGGAACGAACGCGGCGCCCAGGCCGGCCGCGCCGATCTGGAGCCCGATGGCCTGGTCCGCGTGCGCCGCACCGACCCGGTCGGCGGTGGTGAGGGTGAGCAGCGGGAACACCGGCGCGGCGGCGAAACCGACCACGACCAGACCGAGCACGGCCAACGCGCCCGGCCCGGGTACGGCGATCAGCACCGCACCCGCCGCCATCCCGGCCAGGCTGCCGCGCAGCACCAACCAGGCCCCCAGCCGCTCGGCCACCACGCCCTGCACCACCCGGCCGACGAAGAGACTGCCCCAGTACGCGGAGACGCAGCCACCGGCCACCACGGCGCTCAGCCCGCGCCCCTCGGTCAGGAGCAGGAACGCCCACAGCCCGGCGGACACCTCGATGGCCACGTACAGCGCGAAGGCGAGCGCCCCCGACCAGACCGCGGGCAGCCGCAGCGTGGCCCGGATCGGGACCTTCACGGCTGGCGGGGCGGGCGCGGCACCCGGCTCGGTGGGGCCCGGGACGCGGCGCCGCCAGGCCCGCACGGTGAGGGCGAACGCGGTGGCGAGGGCGAGCTGGGCGGCGGCCACGATGCCGTACCCCCACCGCCAGGCCAGCCCCGCGCTCAGCACCGCCGTCATGATCAGCGGGCCGATCGCCACCCCCAGCCCGAAGAAGGCGTGCATCCAGTTCATGTGGCGCGGACCGAAGGCCCCGGCGGCGTACGCGTTGAGCCCGGAATCGATCGCGCCGGAGCCCAGACCGAGCACCAGCGCGCAGCCCACCAGCACGGCCAGCCCGGGGCTCGTGGCGTACCCGGTCAGCGCCAGGCTCGACAGCAGGGTGCTACCGGCGAGCAGCGCGCCCACCCCGACCCGGGCCAGCGTGAACCCGGCCAGCACGCTGGAGGTCAGGTAGCCGACGGTGCCCGCGGTGAGCAGCAGACCGACCGCCTCGGTCGGTACGCCGAAGTCGGCGCTGATCGAGGGCCAGCCGACGCCGAGCAGGCTGTCGGGCAGGCCGAGACTGACGAAGGCGAGATAGGCCAGCAGGAGCAGCGAGGCGCGGGGTGGCGCAGGTGCGGTGGACACGGAACATCATCCTGCCGCAGCCGCACCTTACCGCCAGCTCCGGCCGGTCGCCCGCGGTGACAAGAAGTGGTGCCCGGACGGTCGGGAAAACGGACAGCTCATCCAGAATCGGCCGATCGGACGACGGCAAGCCGACCGGATCGCGCAAGACTTTCGGGATGCATCAAGGCTCCGGAATCCTCTCCACGCGTCAGCGCCGACTCGCCTGGCTCGGCTTTCTGCTCGCCGCACTGCAGGCACCGGTCTCCGCCTGGCTCGTCTCCGACGAGTCCTGGCTGTTCAGCCTCTGCGTCGCGCTGATGGTGGCCACCGTGATCATCGCCGACGACGCGGCGCGGCGCCGACCGGCGGACACGGCCGGGGACTAGCCTTCGCTGCCCGGCCGGGCCTCGTGCCCTGGCCGGCCCCGGCTGCGGCGTCGCTCCTTCATCTCCGCCTCGTAGAGGTGGCGCCGCCCGCCCACCAGCTCCTCGCGGGCCTGCCGGTCCAGCTCCCGGAACAGCGCGTGGTAGCCGTCGTCGAAGTCCTCGACGATCTGGAACGTCCACCGGCCGGCGATGACGTTGCGGCCCAGCAGCTCGGTGTCGATCCGGTCGGCGAGCCGCGGATGCCCGGCGGCGCGGAACTGCTGCACCGCGTCGTCGAGCATCAGGTCGGCGTGCCCGATCAGCTGGTGCAGCGAGTACAGGTGCCCCCGGGCCCGCTCGACGCACTCCAGCGCCTCGCTGAGCTTGCCGAGCGCGGCGACCGTCGCGTCGCTCACCCCGGCCGGCCGGCGATGTTGCTCGTCCGGCCCGTCCGCCTGCTGTCCCATCCGTTCCTCCGGTGCTCTGTGCCGCCGTGTGCCGTGGTTCTCCTGCTGCCCCGTCTGTGCCGGATCAACCCTCGCGGTCAGCCCGAGTCGGCCGGTGGCGCAGCCGACACCCGCCGAGCGGCCGAGGTCGGCCCGGTCACCGGTCGGTTAGCCTCGGTCACCATGCGTGTGCCGTTCAACCGGGTCGCCTCCCGTACCGCCGTCGACTCGGCGCGGTCCACCCTGGCCGCTCTCACCGTCTCCGTGGGCACCGCCGGGCTCGCCGCCGCCGCCGCGCGCCCCGGGCTGCTGGCGCTGGTCGACCAGCACGCCGCCGCCGTGCGGGACAGCCTCGACGGGGACCGCCGCCCGTTGACGGCCGCGGCGCTCGCCGGCTACGCGGAGGGGGTCCGCGCCGCCGCCGACGAGCACGGGTGGGTGCCGCCGAGCGGCCCGGTGGACTGGAGCGAGCCGGAGTGGCCGCTCACCCGGCTGGTCGCGGTCTGCGCCCTGGCTCGCGCGCTGGACCGAACCTGACGATCTGCCGAACGGGCGGGCCGCCGCCGCAGGGTCGACCGGCCGCAGCAGCGGGCACCGACCGGTAGCGCGCGGGGAGGGCGCCCGCGCCGTGCGCGGAACACCCTCCCATCGACCGCGTGCTGCTCTACCCCGCTACGGGCGGTACTGCGTCGCCTGCTCCTCGACCTGCGGCATGGCCTGGGTGCGGTCGCCCGCACGGTCGGCCATCTGCCGCTCCATGTCACCGCGACCGGCCGTGGTCGCCCGCCGGTTCTCCTGCACCGCCCGAGCTTCCTCGGCCGCCCGGTTCAGCCAGCCCTCCCACCGGTTCTGCATGGGCCGCACCAGGCCACCACCGACACCGATGATCAGGATGCCGGCGACCGTGGCGAGCACGGCGATCAGCACCGGCGTGGTGACCGTGGTGGCGATACCCACCTGGTTCAGCGCGGCGATCACGCCGAGCGCGATGATGAAGATCGCCGTCAGGTCGGCCAGGACCTTGCCGTACGAGAGCCCGCCCAGCGCCCCGGTGACCAGATCCCGGACGGCGTTCGCGATCGCGGCCGCCACCACCACGATGACGATCGCCACGAATGCGCGCGGCAGCCAGGCCACCACGCCGCTGATCAGGTCACTGATCGCGTTGGGTCCCCAGACTCCGAACGCGAACTGCAGCGTGAACAGCAGTACCGCGTAGTACGCCAGTCTGGCGAGGATGTCGCTCGCGTCGTACTTCGTTCTCTCCAGTGCCCGTTTGATGCCGCCGCGTTCGACCGCCTCGTCGAAGCGCACCCGTTCCAGCACCGTGTCCACGATCTTCAGGACCGCTCTGGCGATGAGCCAGCCGACCACGAGGATCACGATGAAGGCCACGGCCTTCGGGATGAAGAGCAGCACCGACCTCCAGGTGTCGGCGATGGCGTCACCGATGTCGGCCTGCCCGACCGCGAGGGTTTTCAGCATGATGTCCCTCCTGTCGCATGGACTGCGTCGGGCGCATACCCGGCCACCGGTGCGGCAGTCCGCGCGGGTCGCCACGTTTTTTCCGACAAGTCGCCGGACAGGGCTGTGAACTGCTCGAACAGGCACCGCGTCGGCGCTCGCCACGACCCGCGGCCATGATCGGATGCGGCTCTCCGGCAGCCGGCTAGGCTGCGAACATGCCAGGAACGGTCGGGCGAGTTCCCACGCCAGCAACTCCGGTGCCGGGGGCATCCACCGGACCGGGCGCTGCCGCCGTGCTCGGCCATGACTGGGCCGGCACCTCGCTCGGCCCGCCCGAGCGGTGGGACCCGGCGATCCGGGCCGTGGTCGATCTGATCCTCGCCTCCCCGATGCCGATGGCGCTGGCGTACGGCGACGACCTCGTCCTGCTCTACAACGACGGGTACGCCGAACTGCTGGGCAGTAAGCACCCCACGGCCCTCGGCCGCCCCTCCGCCGAGGTGTACGCCGAGATCTGGGCGCTGCCCGGTGTCGGCGAGGTGATCGAGCACGCCTACCGGCAGGGCGTGCCGTTCCTGGAGAAGGAGAGCGCCCTCCCGATGGTCCGTGGCCGCTCCGGCGTCGCCGAGCAGGCCGTCTTCACCCGGAGCTACTCCCCGGTCCGCGACAGCACCGGACAGATCGTCGGGATGCTGCCGGTCGCCGCCGAAACCACCCCCGTCACCAGGCAGCTGCAGAGCCTCAGCGAGGTCGCCGCCGCGCTCGCCGGCACCCTCACCCTCGACGACGTGGCCCGGGTGGCGCTGCGCTACGCGATCACCACCCTCGACGCCGACCAGATCGCGTTCGCGGTCGATGAGGGCGGCGGCGGATGGCGGATGGTGCGCCGGGTGCGCGGTGAATTGATGGACGAGGCCGACGAGCGCCTGCCACCGCTCTGGCGGCGCATCCCGGCGGACTGGTCGACCCCGGTGGTGGAGGCGGCCCGCTCCGGCGGTCCGTCGTTCACCCGGGACGGGCAGCCGCTGCGGGAGACCGCGGTGGACCGCCACGACCAGAAGATCCGCTCGCTGGCCGCGGTGCCGCTGGGCACCTCGGTGGTCCGCGGCGGGCTGGCGGTCGGCTACCAGGTGCCGCACACCTGGTCGGCCGCCGAGCGGGCGCTGCTGGCCGCCTCGGCCGAGTTGATCGGCCAGGCGGCGGAGCGGGCCCGACGGTTCGAGACTCAGCACGGCACCGCCCAGTTGCTGCAACGCAGCATGCTGCCGGCGAACCTGCCGGACCTGCCCCGGCTGCGGATCGCGGCCCGCTACGACCCGGGCGTGGACGGCAACGCGGCCGGCGGGGACTTCTACGACGCGTTCCTGCTGCCCACCGGCGGGCTCGGTGTCGTGCTGGGCGACGTCGCGGGGCACGACGTACAGGCCGCCGCACGGATGGGACAGGTCCGGGCGGCGCTGCGCGCGCTGGCCCTGGCCGACCCGACGCCGGACGCGGTGCTGGCCGGGCTGGACCGGCTGGTGACCAGCCTCGGCGCGGAGGCCGGCACGCACGAACTGTTCGTCACCGTGGTGTTCGGGGTGGTCGACGCCGATCGGCGCGAGTTCACGCTGGCCAGCGCCGGGCACCCGGCGCCGTTGATCCGCCGCTGCACCCCGGACGGTCGCTCACACGCGGAGTACGTGGAGATGCCGATCGGCCCCCCGCTCGGGCTCGGCGGCCGGCCGGCCACCACCACCGTCGCGTTCCGCCCCGGCGACACCCTGCTGCTGTTCAGCGACGGTGTGGTGGAGCGCCGCAGGCAGAGCCTCACCGTCGGGCTGGACGCGCTCGGCGACGCGGTCGCCAAGGCCGGCGGCAGCGACCCCCGTGCGCTCTGCGCCGTGGCCACCGCCGCGGTCCCCGGCGGCACCGAGGACGACGTGGCCGTGCTGGCGGTCGAGCACGCGCTCAAGCCGAGCCGCTCGGCGAGCATGGAAGTGCCGGCGGAGCCGACCGCCCCCAGCCGCGTCCGGCACTGGATGACCGGCCAGCTCGCCGAGTGGCAGGTGCCCGAGGCGGTGATCGGCGCGGCGGTCCTGTGCACCAGCGAGCTGACCACCAACGCGCTGCTGCACGCCGGCACCGCCGCCCGGGTGGAGATCGACCTCAGCCCCGAGCGGCTGCTGGTCTCGGTCGCCGACTCCGGCACCCGGGGCACCGTGACCCGGGCCCGCACCGACACGTTGAGCAGTCGCGGGCGAGGGCTCGGCCTGATCGAGCAGCTCAGCGACGCCTGGGGCACCGACCCCTCGGTCCGCGGCTCCACGGTCTGGTTCGAGATCCTCGTCCCGCCGACCGAGGGTCACTGAGACCCGGGTCGAACGCGCCAGGGCCGGAGGGTCAGCCGGCCACCGAACGGGTAGGAGGACGCCCATGCGCACCGACCGACCCGCCGGGGTCCTCTTCGACGTCGATGGCACGCTCGTCGACACCAACTATCTGCACACCGTGAGCTGGTGGGAGGCGCTGCGCCAGTCCGACCAGCCGGTGCCGATGGCGACCGTGCACCGGTCGATCGGGATGGGTTCGGACAAGCTCCTCGACCACCTGCTCGGCCCGGAGCGGGACCGCGACGCCGACGCGAAGCTGCGCGACGCGCACGACACCCTGTACGCCGAGTACTGGGAACGGCTGACGCCGCTGCCCGGGGCGGCGGACCTGCTGCGGGCCTGCGCCGAGCGGGGTCTGCGGGTGGTGCTGGCCACCTCCGCCGCGGAACACGAGGTCAGCGCGCTGCGCCGCGCGCTGAACGCCGACGACGTGGTCGACACGGTCACCTCGTCGGCGGACGCCCAGCAGAGCAAACCGGCCCCGGACATCCTGGTCGCCGCGCTTCAGCAGTCCGAGTTGGCCGCCGAGCGGTTGGTCTTCGTCGGCGACTCCGTCTGGGACGTCGCGGCGGCCGGCAAGCTGGACATCCCGTGCGTCGGGTTGACCTGCGGCGGCACCAGCCGGGGCGAGCTGGCCGGCGCCGGCGCGGTGGCGGTGTACGACGACCCGGCCGCGCTGCTGGCCACGTTGGACGATTCGCCGGTCACCCGCCCGCGCTGAGGAACCGTTCCTAGGGACTGAGCACGAGTTGCGTGTTTTCAGCCGCGTGTCCCGAACGGTGTTGGGCACGCTGGTCTCCCGCGTTCGCCCCGTATCCGGCGCGCACGGATCGTGTCCGCGGTCCGAAGTTACGGGGGCGGGTTCCCTCGCGCTCAGGGTCACCCGGTCCGGCCTGGACGGTCCGATGCCCCTGCCCATCACTCTGGTGAGCTGGGGGCGGTGCCGTCCGACGCCGGATCGGGTGACCCTGGGCGCGTCGTCCGATCGCCACGGCGGCGGCGTCGTGGCGAGTTGCGGTGCGGGTTCTGCTGGTTAGGGGCTTCTGCCAGTGCTGGGCGCCCCACTTGGAGGTGTATGCGGGGTCGACCGCGACGATCGCAATGCCGGGCGCCTCGGCCATCGACGTGAGCCGGGCGCGCAGCTTACTGACAGGCATCCCGGATATGAGACTGCGGAACCGTTTGCGGCGGCCGTGCTTCTCCCGGGTCTTCTCCGCTTCGAAGTTCAGGTCCTCGATGGCGACAGCTTTCACGCCGCAGACCTTCACCCAGTTCAGCAGCCGAGTCAGGGCGTGACGCAGCTGGGCGTCACGGTGCTCGGCGGTGCCGGACAGGTCGTAGTGGAACCGGCGTGGGTTGCCGACTGGATTGCCGTGAACGTCGAGCCGCCAGGCGGCGATGTGATCGGCATTGGTATCCACCCCGATCGCGCCGTCGGCGAGGGCGGCCTGCAGCGGGACCGTCTTGGTGGGCGCGTACTGCCAGGACGCGGTGATGTACCAGCGTCCGCGCCGCGCGTCGTGGTGGATACGGTAGGCGACCGCCCGGTTGGTCTCGATACGGTCGACCCACTCCTGGCCCCGATGTGGGAACCGCGCCTTCGCCGCGAGGACATACCGGCCGTGGGGGGCGTTCGCCAGTCCGGCCAGCGGTGCGGGCAGTCTGATCGACGCTTCGCCGCCGGGGGTGACGCGGATCGTCTCGTTGCCGTACCGCTTACCCGACTCCCCGTCGGCCTGAAGGAACCAGCGCTGCGCTTCCCAGCGGTCGCGCCACTGCGCCCCGGTCAGTCCAGCCTGGGCCAGGTTGTGGCGGTTGCGGGCGAGCCGCTTCCCGCCGCGCATCACATGCACGACCCCGGCCTCACGGTCGGCCCGCTCCCGCTCCAGCCGCTCCATCAGCACGTGCAGACGGCGACTCTTGGCGAACCACTCCTGCCGACTGCGGTAGCCGCCCGGTACGCCCTTGGTGCCGCGCTGGCCGACCGGCAGGGACAGCCGATGTCGAATCATCGCGACCCCAGCTTCGAGGTTACCGATGTGTACTAGCTGGCACCTGCGGGCCAGCGCCCACTGGTCGTGCGTGGCCTTGGTGATCGCCCCTGCCCACCGGGCCGACGAGCCAGGCGTCAGGTCGCGCTTACGCGCCGCCCACGCGTGCGTGGAGTGCTCCAGCCGGTCGGCACACCGAACCTTGAGGTCCTTCGCCGCGAGCGAGCCCAGGTGTGCACCCACCAGGCGCAGGATCTCCTCGTCTCGCGCCGTGAGACCTTTGAGGCGGTCGCGGATGGCGACCCCGGTCGGGCCGAGGGCGACGAACGGCTCGTCGATCGAGCGGAGGTCAGCCATGTTCGGCGGCCTCCAGCGCCTTCCTGGCCCGATTGCGGGCCGACCTGCGCCCGTACAGGCGAGCACAAAACGACGTCAGCACCTCAACCATGTCGCGGACCAGGTCGTTATCGACCTCGCCCTCGTCCAGCACCACCAGCCGGCGACCGTGGGCGGCCAGCGCGGCCTCGACCAGTTCGACGTTCATGCGACCCAGCCGATCCTTATGTTCAACCACGACAGTGCTCACGTCCGGGTCGGCCAGCAGACGCCGGGCCTTCGACCGGGCGCCGTTCATGCCCGAGCCGATCTCGGACTCCACACGCACCACCCGGTGGCCGGCCTTGGCCGCCCACCCCGACAGTCGGGCAACCTGGCGCTCCAGATCGGTCTTCTGATCGTGGGACGAGACCCGGGCGTACAGACCCAGGCCACCCGTGGAGGCCGGCGCGCTGTTGGCGTCCACATTCACCAAAATCATGCGGGGGCCAACCCGCTGAGCCGGGACCGGCAAGGTGCCCTGACGGAACCAGCGATACGCCGTGTGGGGACTGATCCCCTGCGCACGTGCCCACTCCGTCAGATTCACAGGAGCATCATACGCAACTATAGTCACCCCGTGCACACTCATGCACGCTCGGCGGCCAACAGGTCGCGACCCTCCTGTTCGGCTCGTCGCGGAGGCTTACCCGTACGACTCGCGGGGCATGGTGTGTCACCACCTGCCCGCAACCCGTGGGCACGGTCGGAGGGTGGCACGGTGGAGCCGGTAGACGTGGCGTTCGCGCTGGTGGGCCTGGGCGCCCTGCTCGCAGGGATCCTGCCCCGGGTGCTGGAGCGGCGGCCGCTGTCCATGCCGATCGCCTTCCTCGCCCTGGGGATGCTGGTCTTCCTGCTGCCGGTCGGACTGCCCACACCGGACCCGCTGGCCCACCCCGAGCTGACCACCCACCTGACCGAGATCGGGGTGATCGTCGCCCTGATGGGCGCCGGGCTCAAGATCGACCGACCGTTGAGCTGGGCGAAGTGGTCGTCCACGTGGCGCCTGCTGGTCATCGCGATGCCGCTGTGCATCGCGGCGGTGGCGCTGCTCGGCTGGTGGTGGGCCGGGCTGGTGCCGGCCGGCGCGCTGCTGCTGGGCGCCGCCCTGGCCCCGACCGACCCGGTGCTCGCGGCCGACGTGCAGGTCGGCGAGCCGACCGACGTGGAGGACTCCGAGGATGAGGTCCGTTTCGCGTTGACCTCCGAGGCGGGCCTCAACGACGGGCTGGCGTTCCCGTTCGTCTACGCGGCCATCGCCTCGACCAGCCTCGCGCCGCGGGACTGGCTGGTCGACTGGTTCACCGTCGATGTGCTCTGGAAGGTCGGCGTCGGGGTCGGCGGCGGCCTGCTCATCGGTTGGTTGCTCGGCAAGCTGTTCTTCCGGGCGCCCAGCCATCTGCGGCTGGCCCGGCACGCCGAGGGTTTCCTGGCGTTGGCCGCCACCTTCCTGGCGTACGGGCTGGTGGAGGTGGTCGGCGGGTACGGGTTCCTGGCGGTGTTCGTGGCCGCCCGCGCGATCCGGGCCGCCGAGCGGACCCACGAGTTCCACTCGGTGCTGCACGACTTCGCGGAGCAGATCGAACGGCTGCTCACCCTGGTGCTGCTGCTGCTGCTCGGCGGCGCCATCGTCGGGGGCCTGCTCGCTCCGCTGACCTGGCCGGCTGCGGCCGTCGGGGTGGCGCTGGTGTTCTTGGTCCGGCCGCTGGTCGGCTGGTTGTCGCTGCGGGGCGCGCCGGGCCGGCCGGCCGAGCATTGGGTCATCTCGTTGTTCGGCATCCGCGGTGTGGGCTCGTTCTACTACCTGGCGTACGCGACCACGAAGGCGGACTTCCCGCAGGCGGAGCTGCTCTGGGCCACGGTCGGGCTGGTGGTGCTCGTCTCCGTGGTGGTGCACGGCGTCGCGGCGACCCCGGTCATGCAGTTGCTGGACCGTAAGGGCGCACGGACCAGCGACCCGGCCGAACGAGGCGTGCCCGCCCAGCGCGTCGCCGGCCACGCCTGAGCCCCGGCCCATCGGAAACCGGCGGCCAGCCGGCGGTCGGCGTCCTCAGCTGAGGCGGGCCGCCAGGGCACGGCCGAGGTCCCGACCGGAGCGCCAGGCGCTCTGCACCCGGGGCTTGCCGAACGCGTCGCCGGCCAGGCCGATCCCGTCGGCGTCCAGGTGATGGGTGCCGCCCCCGGCGGTGGTGGGCTTCGCGTACGTCCATCGGTGCACGTGCACGTCGGCCGCCACCTCGGGCAACCCCAGCAGGTCCCGGACCGCATGCTCGATCACCGGGCCGGCTCCGGTGGGCTGGGCGAGGTGCCCGGCGGCGAACTCCGGCACGGTGTGCGCGACCAGCACCGGGGCGCCGTCGCCCCGCCGGTCGCCGTCGTCGCAGACCAGGCTGAGCACCGGGTGGTCGTTGACGAACGCGCCCCGGAAGTCCGGCCAGCGCCGGGTCGGGAAGCGCAGCACCGCGGCCAGCGAGGGCGACCAGCGCTGCGCCTGCGCGACGCGGGTGGCGTCGGCCAGGGCCGGGTCGAGCAGCAGGGCGGCCTGCGGGCCCGGCATGGCCAGGGCGACCGCCGCGCACGGCTGCCCGTCCACGACCGGCCCGGGTTCCACGGTGAGCACCAACCGGTCGACGGTCACCGGCACCGCGCCGGCCAGGTGTTCGACCAGTGAACGCAGTCCGCGCGGCGCGGCGAAGCGCATCGGCCCGGGCACGTCGCGGCGCCCGTCCTGGTCGTACGCCTGGAAGGTGTCGGTCCATTCGCGGACCAGGCCGGCGGCGCGCCACTGCTCGACCAGCGCGGCGAAGTCGGGGTCGCTGGCGGTGAAGTAGGCGGCGCCGATGTCGGCGGGGCGGCCGTCGAAGCGTTTGCTGGCCATCCGGCCGCCGCGGACGTGCCCCCGCTCCCGGACCTGCACCGGCACCCCGGCCGCGGCCAGCTCCACGGCGCAGGCCACCCCGGCGATGCCCGCTCCGACCACCACCACACCTGACCGGTCCACGCTCATCGGGTGATCGTAGGTGCCGGCGGACGCGCCGAGCAGGCATGAACGCGCGAAGATCCGGGTATTGGCACGCTTGTTCGAAGAGAGGGTGATGACGCTGACGGACCGCAGCAACCAAGCGCGACCGGGGTCAGCGGCGGGGCAGCCGGTGCAGCTCGACCCGGGTCAGGCGGCCGGCGTCCACCTCGGCCGTGAGATAGGTGGCGTGGGGCTGGGCGCGGCGGTCGGTGGGTGAGCCGGGGTTGAGCAGGCGTAGGCCACCGGGGGCTTCGGTGTCCCAGGGGATGTGCGAATGCCCGAAGAGGAGCAAATCGACGTCGGGGAAGCGGGCCGCGCAGCGCTGCTCGCGGCCGGCCCGGGGGCCGGTCTCGTGCACCACGGCCACCCGCAGGCCGTCGAGGTCAGCCCGGGCCACCTCCGGCAGCCGGGCGCGCAGCGCCGGGCCGTCGTTGTTGCCGTACACCCCGATCAGCCGACGGGAGCGCGCGGTCATCGCGTCGAGCAGCGACTCGTCCACCCAGTCGCCGGCGTGCAGCACCACGTCCGCCGCCTCGATCGCCTGCCAGAGCGGCCCGGGCAGATCCCGGGCCCGCTTCGGTAGGTGGGTGTCCGCCGTGAGCACCAGCCGCATCCCGGCATTGTCCCCCAGCCCGCTCAGGACCGCGTCGGGGTGAAGTGCGGCGGTGGCACGCCGCGATGCCGCAGCGCCGGGTCCCGTTCGACGTCCGTGAGCTGACCGGCGGCGTTGATCAGGCCGATGTGCGAGAACGCCTGGGGGAAGTTGCCCATCTGCTCGCCGGTCAGCGGGTCGATCTGCTCGGCGAACAGGCCGAGGTCGTTGACCCGCCCGGCCAGCCGGCGGAACAACCCGTGCGCCCGGTCCAGTTCCCCTCCCATCGCCAGGCAGCCCACCAGCCAGAACGAGCAGATGACGAAGCCCGCCGGGTCGCCGTCCCAGCGTCGCAGCAGGCCGTCGTGGGACAACCGCCGCTCCACCGCTCGGACCGTCGCGCGCATCCGTGGGTCGTCGGCCGCCAGGAAACCCACCAGTGGCATCACCAGCACCGAGGCGTCCAGGTCGTCGGATCCGAAACTCCCGCTGTACGCACCGAGCCGGTCGCTCCACCCCTGCTCCAGTACCGTCGCGCGCACCTCGTCGCGGGCGGCCGCCCAGCGTTCCACGTCCTCCGGTCCACCGAGCTCGTCACCGAAGCGGACCGCGCGGTCCAGCGCGACCCAGCACTGCACCTTCGAGGACACGTGGTGGTGTTCGATCCCGCGCTCCTCCCACATGCCCGCGTCCGGTTTCCGCCAGTCCACCACGGCCTGGTCGGCGAGCACCCGCAGCACGTTGCGCACGTCCGGCTCCATCGGCTCCAACTTGTCGCGCATCAGCCAGGCGGCGTCCAGCGCCTCGCCGAAGATGTCGGTCTGCCGCTGCCGCCACGCGTCGTTGCCGATGAGCACCGGCGGGCTGCCGCGGTACCCGGCGAGGTGCTCCAGGCGGTGCTCGGTGAGGTCCCGCTCCCCCTGCACCCCGTACATGATCGGCACCGGTTCGTCGCCGATCCGGCCCATCGCCCGGCTCACCCAGGAGAACTGCCGCTGCACCTCGTGGAAGCAGGCCGAGCGCCACAGCGCCCGCAGGGTGAGACTGAAGTCGCGCACCCAGACGTAGCGGTAGTCGTAGTTCCGGTTTCCGCCGAGCTTCTCCGGCAGCGAGGTGGTCGCCGCGGCCACCACGGCTCCGCTGGGCCGGTACGTCATGCCCTGCACCACCAGCGCGCTGCGTCGCACCTGTTCGGAGTAACACCCCCGGTATTCGTGCTGTTCGACCCAGGACCGCCACCCGGCGGCCGTGTCGGTGATCGTCCGATCGGCGTCCGGCACCTCCGGCGCCGGCGCGTCGTAGGTCGGGGCGTACCCGAGCGTGAAGTTGTGGATCGAACCGGCGCGGGCGGTGAAGGTGCCGGTGGCCTCGCCCTCGCCACAGCACAGCGGCACACTTCCCCGCAGGGTGAGCCGCGCCGCCCCGGCGACGGCATCCAGCATGCCGCCCCGCTCCACGAGGAACGCGGTGGTCCGCCCGTACTCGAAGCGTGGCCGGTAGTGCACCCGCATCGGGACCTCGCCGGAGAGGCCCCGCACGCTGCGGACCAGCACCTGCGGCGAGCACATCCCGATGTCGTGGCCGCGCGCCCCGGGCTCGAAGGCGAGCGCGTCGGTCAGCGCCACCTCCCCCTGCCCGGTGCGGAAGACGGTCCGCAGCACCAGGGTGTCGTCGAGGTAGCAGCGATCGACGCTGAAATCGCCCTCCGGCCGGATCGACCAGTGCCCGGCGTCGTCGTCGAGCAGTCGCCCGAACACCGACGGCGCGTCGAACCGGCCCGGGCACCACCAGTTCACCGAGCCCGAGCGGTCCACCAGCGCCGCGCTGCGGCCGTCGGCGAGGAAGCCGTGGTCGCTGATCTGTCCGCTCCGCACCCGGTTACCTACCCGGGGCATCCAGGCGCATTCCTGGCGGGCGGCACGGCATCCACCCTGGTTGCTGGCGTTACCGGCCGGCGCGGGCGGGAACCCGGACGACTTGACGAGGGAGGATGCTCATGACGTCAGCTTCGGGGCCGGCCGCCGCGTGGCGGCCCGGCACACAGGGTGGCGATCTGCTGCCGTCCGGCCCGGCCGGCCGTCCGTCGGCACCGTCCGGTGACGGGCACGGACCGGAGACCGGCCCGCCCACCGTGACGATCGGCTCGTATCCGGACTATCCGGCCGCACAGCGGTTGGTCGACTATCTCGCCGACAACCGCTTCCCGGTGGAGCACAGTGCGATCGTCGGGACCAACCTCACGCTGGTGGAGACGGTGCTCGGGCGGATGACCACCGGTCGGTCCGCCCTGCTCGGCGCCGGCACCGGCGCCTGGTTCGGGCTCTTCATCGGCCTGCTGTTCGGCATCTTCACCGTGGGCAACTGGCTGGCGGTGATCCTGGTCGGGCTGGTCATCGGCGCGATCTGGGGTGCGGTGTTCGGCGCGGTCGCGCACGCGATGACCGGCGGGCAGCGGGACTTCACCTCGGCCAGTTCGCTCCGCGCCGGCCAGTACGCGGTGATCGTCGACGCGCAGCTCGCCGACCAGGCCCGGCAGCTGCTGGGTCGGATGCAGATGTCCGGTTCGGCGACGGACGCCGGCTGAGAGCGGTTCGAACGGCCGTCCCGGCAGCACGCCGGGGCGGCCGTTCAGTCGTGGTACGCCAGCTCGCCGGCCCGCAGCGGCACGTCGAGCCGGTTCTCGGGCGGCGCCAACGGACACGCCCAGCGGTCGTCGTACGCGCAGCTCGGGTTGTAGAGATAGTTGGCGTCCAGCCGGACCCGGTCGCCGGGCAGCAGCTCGACGCCCCGGCCGAAGGTGCCCTTCACCGTGTCGGTGAGGTACCGACCTCCGCCGTAGGTGTCCTGTCCGCAGGTCCCGTCGCGCAGCGGCACGAACAGCCCGCCCCCGTACGCCTCGATCCACCACAGGGTCAGCGGCCCCCACGACGTCTGCGCGACCGCGACCCGCCGGTACGCGACCACCCCGTCCGGGCCGCCGGTGTCGATCCGCAGCTCGCCGCTGGCCGGGCGCAGGGGTGCTTCCACCACGGCGGCCGGGTTGGGCGGAAAGTAGCGCACTCCGGTGAAGCCGGGTCGCTCCGCCGCCGGGATCGGGCTCTGCGGGTGGGTGGCGAAGAGCTGATCACGGCCGGCGCGGAACCCGGCCAGGTCGACGTCGGACAGGTACAGCCGGGCTATCCGTTCCCGCCAGTCGGCCAGCTCCAGTTCGTCCACGCCGTCGAGCCTAGGCGGTCGCCGTCCGTCACCGAGCGGTCTCCGCACCGGTGCTCCCCGTGAACGGCCAGTTGCTGAGGACCGCGTCGAGAGCGTCCAGCGTTCGAGCCCAGGAGGCGTCCGTCGTCCGGGGGGTGTGCCGGAAGCCGCCGGTCTTCTCCAGGCTCACGAATCCGTGGAACGTGCTGTGCATCATCCGTACCGCGTCGGTCTGGTCGGGTTCGGAGAGCCGGTAGCCACGCAGGATCGCTCGCGTCATCTCCGCGTGCCGGACGCCGGCGCTCGCGGCGGCCGTCTCCGGGTCGAGGTCGATCTGCATCGCGGCGTACCGGCCCGGGTGCCGCGTCGCGTAGTCCCGGTACGCGTTGGCGAAGGCCACCAACGCGTCCTTGCCCGCGCGGCCGGCGAGGGCGGCGGCGACCCGGTCGGCAAGTTCCGCGAGCGCCAGCAGCGCCACCCTTACCCGCAGGTCGTGTGCGTTCCTGATGTGGAAGTACAGGCTCGCGTCCTTGACGCCGAAGCGCCGGGCGAGCGCGGCGACGGTCACGTTCTCCATGCCGATCTCGTCGGCCAGCTCGGCCGCGGCCAGGGTCAGACGCTCGGCGGTCACCCCCGCACGTGCCATGCCGCACACTCCCAACCTAGTCGTGTTATTTGCTTGCCTAGGAGAGCTAGGCTACTACCTATGCTAGCGATAACTGAGCGCGCCATCCGCGCGTCCTTCGTCAACTGCACCCAGGGCGAGGCGAAGCGGCTGGCCGTACCGAACGATCTCGAAGTGCGACCGTGGGACGACCTCGACTTCTTCGGGTGGCGGGACGGCGCCGCCCCGCAGCGGGCCTACCTGGTCGCCGAGTCCGACAGCGGGTTGGTCGGGGTGGCGTTGCGGGTGGCCCCGCACACCGGGCGCGCCCGGCGCAGCATGTGCTCGCTGTGCCTGACCACGCACACCGGGTACGGCGTCGCGCTGATGACGGCCCGCAGAGCAGGCCGGGACGGGCGGCAGGGCAACTCCGTCGGCGTTTACATCTGCTCCGACCTGGCCTGCTCGTACTACCTGCGGGGCAAGAAGGACGCCGGGCGCCGCCTGGACGAGACGATCACCCTGGAGGAGAAGATCGACCGCACGACGACCACCCTCGGCGCGTTCCTGCGGAGGGTGATCGAGTGAGCCGCCGTCCACCGAGGGCCTATCGGTCGGTGGACAGGCGGGCGTGCAGGTGCTCGTCGTGGCGGCGGCCGTCGCCGTACCGGTACGACTCGCGCAGCGTCCCTTCCGCGAGGTAGCCGGCCCGGTGGGCGACCCGGCAGGACGCCTGGTTGGCCACCGCGTGGCACAGCTCCACCCGGTGCAGCCCGAGGTCGGCGAACGCCCAGTCGGTGAGCCGGACGACCGCCCGCACCGCCACCCCGCGCCCGCGCGCCGCCGGCACCGTCCAGTAGCCGATGGACGCGTCGCCGTGGTGGATGTGGTACACGGACACCGAGCCCAGCAGTTCCCCGCCGACCGCGGCCGTTACCGCCATCGAGGCGTGGTCGCCGCCGGACCAGTCGGCCCGGTGGCGTACCCACGACAGGGCGGCCTCGTCGTCGATCGGGCCGCCGCGGTGTGGGTTCCATTGGGCGATGGCCGGGTCGCGCAGGGCGTCGCGCACCGAGGGGGCGTCCGCGTCCCGCCACGGGCGCAGCAACAGGTCGGCGGCGGTGAGCTCCACGTGTTCCACGAGGGCGGAGTCTGGCACATCACCCGCCGGCTCCACCGCCGGACCACCGACGACTCCTTTCAAAGCTGTACGAGCGCTGTACCAGGGCGGCGTGGACGTGATCCAGACGACGCTCAAGGGCACTAGTTAAATTTTGAAAGAGTGCTATCGTCGTGGACGTGACAGAGAGCCTGGACAGCACCCGAGAGGCCGCCTGGCGCGCCTACATCGAGGCCAGCCAGCGCCTCTACACCCAGCTGGAAGACGACCTTCGGGCCGACAGCGATCTCAGCTTCGCCGACTACCACGTGCTGGTCCTGCTCTCCGAGGCACCGGGGCAGCGGCTGCGGATGGGTGAGCTGGCCGGCCGACTCGTCTTCTCACCCAGCCGGTTGACGTACCAGATCTCCTCAATGCAACGCCGCGGCCTGGTCAGCAAGGAGCCCTGCCCGGACGACCGACGGGGCAGCGAGGCGGTGCTCACCGCCGCCGGGCTGCTCGCTCTACGGGAAGCCGCGCCGCACCATCTGGCGTCGGTGCGCACCCACCTGATGGACGACCTCGACGACGCCGAGGTCGCCTGCCTCACCCGGGTCTTCGGCCGGCTCGGCGACCGCCTACGGGCGGCCCGGGCCACGTCGACCACCCACGCCACGAACTAGGAGCCTTCGATGCCCGCGATCACCGTTGAGAACGTCCTCGTCCTGCCCCGCCTGCCGCAGCTCGACGAGTCCGCCAAGATCCGCCCGGTCCGCACGGTGACCACCGCGCCCAGCGGCTTCGAGGGCGAGGGCTTCCCGGTCCGCCGGGCCTTCGCGGGGGTGCCGACGACCGACCTGGACCCGTTCATCCACCTCGACCAGATGGGTGAGGTGGACTACGCGCCGGGCGAGCCGAAGGGCACCCCCTGGCACCCGCACCGTGGCTTCGAGACCGTCACCTACATCATCGACGGCGTCTTCGACCACCAGGACTCGCACGGTGGCGGCGGCACCATCACCGACGGCGACACCCAGTGGATGACCGCCGGCAGTGGACTGCTGCACATCGAGGCCCCGCCGGAGCACCTCGTGATGAGCGGTGGGCTCTTCCACGGCACCCAACTCTGGGTCAACCTGCCCCGCGCGGCCAAAATGAACCCGCCGCGCTACCAGGACATCCGGGGCCGGGAGTCGGCGCTGCTCACGACAGCCGACGGCGGTGCGCTGATCCGGGTCATCGCCGGTGAGGTGGCCGGGCACCGCGGCCCGGGCTCCACCTTCACCCCGATCACCATCACGCACGTCACCGTGCAGCCGGGAGCGCAGGTCGACCTGCCGTGGCAGCCGGAGTTCAACGCCCTGGTGTACGTGCTCGGCGGGCGCGGCACCGTCGGCGCCGACCGTCGGCCGGTACGGACCGGGCAGCTCGCGGTGCACGGTCCGGGCGACGCGCTGCGCTTCAGCGCGGACACCACGCAGGACAGCAACACCCCTGCACTGGACCTCTACATCATGGGTGGCCAGCCGATCCGGGAGCCGGTGGCACAGTACGGCCCGTTCGTGATGAACACCCGGGACGAGCTGGTCCAGGCGTTCGAGGACTACCAGGCCGGTCGGCTCGGCGTGATTCCCACCGAGCGGCTGCCGCACACCGGCGGCCAGGGCGCCCGGCCCTGACCACGTCAACCGCTGAGATCGGCGCCGGCGCCCCCGTACACCCGGGGCGCCGGCGCCGCCTCAGGAGACGGCGAAAATCCCAGCCACGCCGAGAATCACCATGAGCAACACCGCTACCAACGCCCCCCGTTCGCTCTCCACCGCCGGCTCGCGGTACTCGGTCACGGGGTTCGTCGTCTCGCGGGGCATGGTGTGGCCTCCTCGGTTGTTGTCGCGTCGGCCAGGTCGCCGGTCTGCCGGCCCTGGCGTGCGGACCCGGGTCGGGGGTCCTACGGTGAGGACGTTGCCGACCTCCGGGGGGCTGGACGTTGCCGTTGCAGGACTGGTTCCTCACCGCGCAGGAACGGGCCAACCCAATCTCTGGGTTACCCGTCTGGGCCAGCGGAAACCTCGCCGAGCCACTAATTCACGGTGCGGCGTACTTCGACCGGCTGGTCGACGAGGTGGAGGCGCTGACGGCCGGCGACCACCTCTTCTTCACCGACTGGCGGGGCGATCCGGACCAGCGGCTACGCCCGGACGGCCCGACCGTGGCCCAGCTCTTCGCCCAGGCCGCGCAGCGCGGGGTGGTGGTCAAGGGGCTGATCTGGCGCTCGCACCTCGACGCGCTGGCCTACAGCGAAGCGGAGAACCGCGACCTCAGCGAGGTGATCTCCGCGGCCGGTGGGGAGGTGCTGCTCGACCAGCGGGTCCGCCGTGGCGGCTCGCACCACCAGAAGCTGGTGGTGCTGCGGCATCCGAGCGCCCCGGAACGGGACATCGCGTTCGCCGGCGGAATCGACCTGTGCCACAGCCGGCGGGACGACGCCGGGCACCACGGCGACCCGCAGCCGGTGCGGATGTCTCCCCGGTACGGCCCCAACCCGCCCTGGCACGACGTGCAGCTCGCGGTGCGCGGCCCGGTGGTCGGTGCACTGGACACCGTGTTCCGGGAGCGCTGGACCGACCCGATGCCGCTGGACTCGGAGAACCCGACGGCCTACCTGCGGGACCGACTGCGCGGCGCGGACCTGCGCCCCGACCCGCTGCCCGAGCAGCCGGCCGACCCGCAGCCCTGCGGTCCGCACCAGATCCAGGTGCTGCGCACCTACCCCGCCGTCCGACCGCGCTACTCCTTCGCGCCGCACGGCGAACGGTCCGTGGCCCGGGGCTACACCAAGGCGGTACGCCGTGCCCGCCGGCTCATCTACCTGGAGGACCAGTACCTCTGGTCGAGCGAGGTGGCGGACCTGTTCGCGCACGCCCTGCGTGACAACCCGGAGCTGCACCTGATCGCCGTGGTGCCCCGGCACCCGGACGTGGACGGCAGGCTCGCGCTGCCACCGAACACGGTCGGCCGTGAGCAGGCGTTGTCGCTGTGCGAGCGGGCAGCGCCGGACCGGGTGCACGTGTTCGACGTGGAGAACCACGCCGGCGACCCGGTCTACGTGCACGCGAAGATCTGCGTGGTCGACGACGTCTGGGCCAGCGTGGGCAGCGACAACTTCAACCGCCGCTCGTGGACGCACGACAGCGAGTTGTCCTGTGCGGTGCTCGACGACACCCGCGACCAGCGGGAGCCCACCGACCCGGCCGGGCAGGGCGACGGGGCACGGGTCTTCGCCCGGGAGTTGCGGCTGCGGCTCTGGCGCGAACACCTGGACCGCGACCCGGGCGGCGCGGACGACGCCGACCTGCTGGACCCCACCGACGCCGTCGCGGCCGTCACGGCCGCTGCCGACGCGCTGCAACGGTGGTACGACGGCGGCCAGGTGGGCACCCGTCCTCCCGGCCGGTTACGCCCGCATCGTCCCGATCGACTTCCCTGGTACACCCGCATTTGGGCGTTGCCGGTGTACCGGCTGGTCTACGACCCGGACGGCAGGCCGCTGCGGGCCAGGTTGGCCGGCACATGGTGAGCCGGCCGGGCCGTCGCCGGTGGCGGGCCGCTCGCGCCCGGATACACGCTCAGCCCGCCGGGGTAGGCGAACGAGGAGCGTGGCGAGTAGTAGCCGAAGCCGATGGTCAGCGGGTTGGCCGGCCGTAGCGCGTACATCGGGTGGCCGGGCTCCAGGAACTCGACCGACTCGATCTCGAACGGTGCGACCGGCTCCGCCACGAACGGGTAGACGGCGCTGAGCAGTTGACCGTCGCGGCGGGTGAAGTAGCGGTGGTGCCCGCTGTTGATCACATGGCCGGTCTCGCCGACCTGGCAGCGGGCCCGGATCAGCGGCGCCCCGTCGGCCTCGGTCACCGAGACCAGGTGGCCGCCGCGCACCTCGATACTGGTGCGGCCGGTGATCGCCGGGGCGCCGCGCGCGGCGGCGTATTCCCGGACCGTGCGGCTGGATGCCACGTAGTGGGTCCACCAGCCGCCGGGGCTGAGGCCGCCGGGGGCGTCCACGCCGGTCAGCGAGACGCCGAGGTAGGTCAGCGAGTAGGCGCCGAAGCCGGAGGTCTGCGTCTCGTCGTCGACGATGTACTGGTTGAGGAACACCTGCCGGTCCGGGCGGGGCCGCAGGCCGGCCGGGACCAGAGCGGCCACCGCGTCCGGATCCGCCGGCAACCAGCTGAAGTAGAGCGTGCGACTGTTCACGACTAGCTGGGGAGCGGCTGGATCGAGCACGGTGCCTCCGAACCGGGTATGTAGAGGCGACGTTACGGCCAGTCCCACCGGCGGGACAACGACGGATAGTAGACACCTCGGCCCAGATGTCGGATTTTATGTTGACCGCTCGGCCGGCTGCCGTGGGCCGACCGGTCAGGCCGGCGCGGGGTGGCCGGGCGGCCGAGCAATGGGTGCCGCAACCCGCAAGAGACCTCACAACAGCCAAAGCAGCCACCCATTTTGTATGTTTTACGACCTGAAACGGCTTAAGTACATCAGCCTTTCGGCTAGATTTTGGGGAGACGATCAGGTTAAGGTGAGTCCCGAACGGCCCATACGAAGCTAAACCAAAGCGTCACGTCTTTTTGTCCGCGGACGAGGTGCAGGGAGGACCACCCAATGACCGCGCCAACGATCAGCGAGCAGCCGAGTGCCACCGCCAAGAGCGTGAAGCTCGACCCGCGGACGCTCACCGACAGCGCCACGGATCTGCTCAACGCCATGGCCGCACTGCCGACCACCCACCCGTCGCGCGCCGCGCTGCGGGACCGGGCGATCGAGGCCTGGCTGCCGCTGGCCAACCACCTCGCCCACCGCTACAGCGGGCGGGGCGAGCCCACCGACGATCTGGCACAGACCGCCGCGGTCGGCCTGATCAAGGCCATCGACAAGTTCGACCCGTCCCGCGGCGTCGACTTCGCCGGGTACGCCATCCCCACGATCATCGGCGAGCTCAAGCGGCACTTCCGCGACCGCACCTGGGACATCCGGGTGCCCCGCCGGCTCCAGGAGCTGCGGCTGTCCATCTCCGACGCCAACAGCTCACTCCTGCAGACCCTCGGCCGCTCGCCGACGGTCGCCGACATCGCCACCCACCTCGGGCTCACCGAGGAAGAGGTGCTGGAGGGTCTGGAAGGCGCCCGGGCATACAACGCGGTGTCGCTGTCCACCCCGACCGGCGACGGCGAGCGCGCCACCGAGCTGGGCGACATGCTCGGCGGCGAGGACGCGGAGTTCGAGCTGGCTGAGCTGCGGGTCGCCCTGGGCCCGGCGCTGGCCACGCTCGACGAGCGGGAGCAGAAGATCCTCACCCTGCGGTTCTACGGCAACCTGACGCAGTCGCAGATCGCCGAGCAGATCGGCGTCTCGCAGATGCACGTCTCCCGGCTGCTGGCCCGGGCGCTCACCAAGCTGCGTGGCCAGCTCGACGGCACGTACTAAGCGGTTCCGATCGAGGGCCGGGTCCGCGGACCCGGCCCTCGATCGCGCGTACGAACTGTCACGCGAGCATTACAGCACGTCAGCTCTGCGCACCGGGCGGCAGCGCCCGGCCGGTCCCGTCAGCGGCTCACCGGCTCCCGCCACATCGGCCAGAACGGCGTGCCATCGGGCACCCGGAACGGCTCGCCGGCCCGGTAGGCGTGCTGCGCGTACAGGTCCCGACTACGCGGGCTGCTCGCCTCCAGGTAACCGGGCATCCCGTTGGCGTCCAGCCAGGCGTGGTGGTGCTCCAGCAGCGCGGTGCCCAGCCCCTGCCCCTGCCGGTCCGGCTGGACCGCCAGGAAGGCCAGATGGTGGTGGTCCGGATGCGGGTGGTTCGCCGCGAACAACTCGTCGAGATGCTCGAACCGGTCGGTCCACTCACCGCAGGCGGCGGCGAGCCGGGCGTCGTAGTCGGGCGGCGGCGGAGCCGAGTCGCCGACCGAGGGGAACCAGACCGCGACCGCGGCCCGGTCCGCGCTGGCATACACCAGACCGTGCCGCATCGCGTGCTCGACCAGGATCTCGAAGTTCCCGGCCAGCACGGCCTCCCGCTTGCTCGCGTCCGGCACCAGCCAGCGGGTCACCTCCAGGACGGTGAACGCCTGCGCGGTCCGGCCGGCCACCAGCGCGGTGTCTTCGGGACCGAGCCGCTCGATGGCCACGCTCATCGCGGCGCCTCCGAGCCGGCCGGTGCCGGCGACTGCTCCACCGGCTGCACGGCGGCCGCGGCGCTCTCCGCGCCGAGGCCGATCCGGGCGTACGTGTCCGGACGGCTGCCGCGCAGCACCAGCGCCCAGCCGACGCCCAACGCGGCCGCCACCGGGTACACCGCGGGCAGCGCCCAGCGCAGGGAGGAGTCCGGCGCGACGCCGAGCAGGTTGGCGAAGTTCGACACGGCCAGCCAGATGATCACAAAGAGCGCGATGGTGGCCAGCCCGGGTGCGATGACCCGCCGCCAGAACGTCTCCCCGCCACCGGAGCGGAGGAAGTAGGCGATCACGGCCACCGAGGTGGTGGCGATCAGCAGCAGCACACCGAACCCGCCGGTGGTGCCGCCCCAGAAGAACAGCTTGACCACCGGGTCCCAGCCGTTGACCGCGTACAGCAGGATGACCAGCAGGCCGAGGACGCTCTGCGCCAGCGAGGCGGCCCGCGGCGCGCCGCTGCGCGGCGAGGTCTGCCCGAACACCGCCGGCAGCACCCGCTCCCGGCCGAGCGCGAAGGTGTAGCGGGCCGTGGTGTTGTGGAACGAGATCATCGCGGCCAGCACCGAGGTCAGGAAGAGCGCCTGGCCGATGGTGACCGCGGTGTCGCCGAGCTGCGCACCGGCCAGGTTGAAGATCAGCCCGACGCTCTGCTCACCGGCCTCGGCCACGATCCGGTCCGGTCCGACGGCGACCGTCATGGTCCAGGAGGAGAGCGCGTACAGCCCGGCGATGATCGCGACCGAGAGGTACGTCGCCAGCGGCACCGTGCGCTTCGGGTCCTTGCTCTCCTCGCTGAAGACCACCGCGGACTCGAAGCCGACGAAGCCGAGGATGGCCAGCACCAGCACCGCGCCCAATCCGGGCACGAAGAGGTTGTCCGGCGACAACGCGGCGAAGCTGACCTGGCCGTCGGCCGGGTTGCCCAGCTGCCCCAGGTCGAAGATCAGGATCACCACGATCTCGGCGACCAGCAGCGCCGCCAGCACCAGGCCGTTGATGTCCACCCGGAGCAGGCCGAGCAGGCCGACCAGCGCCCACGCCACCAGGGCGACGATCGACCAGTGCGGGTGCCCACCGAAGATCCGGTCGAGCACCGGCTCGGCGGCGACGCCGATGGTGCCGTAGAGCCCGACCTGAAGCGCGTTGTACGCGATCAGCGCCACCCAGGCGGCGCCCACGCCGGCCGGCCGGCCCAGGCCACGGGAGATGTAGGCGTAGAAGGCGCCGGCGTTCTCCACCCGGCGGGACATCGCCACGTAGCCCACCGAGAACAGGGCGAGCACCGCGGCGACCACCAGGAAGGCCAGCGGGATGCCGGTCACCCCGATGACGCCGTAGCCGGTGGTGACGACACCGGCCACCACCGTCAGTGGCGCCGCGGCGGAGAGCACGAAGAAGATCACCGAGGGGACGCCGAGGCGGCCTCGGGCAAGGGCTTCGGAAACGTTGCTGGGTCGGTCGACTGTCGATGTCGGGGGCATACGACTACTCCGGTTGTCGAGGGGAGGGTGGGGGTTACCGGGGAATCATGGGACGCCACGAAGCACGGCGGCGCCGACCGCGGCCTCGGTGTGCCCGACGAGTTCCTTCAGGGGCGCCGGCAGCGCGGGGAGGAGGACGTTCAGCCGGTGGTGGGCACGGGGGCCGGCGCTCCACAGCACCTCACGGGTCAGCCCGGCGGCCACCACCAGGCCGAGCAGCAGGGCGTCCGGCACGCTCGGCGGGTCCGGCCGGTCCAGCAGGGCCCGCAGCCGGGTGGCCGGCCAGGCCACCGCGTTGAGGTCGACCGGCAGGTAGCTGACCGAGGTGCGCAGCAGCCGGCGGCTCTCCTGGCGGCGCAGCATGCCGGCCCGGGCCAGCCGCTCCCCCACCGAGGTCGTCGCGCTCTGCGCCAGGAAGCTGAGCCAGGTACGCACCGCCTGGTGCTGGGACTCGCCGATCAACTGGTCGAGCACGGTGTGCGCCAGCGCGTCGCCCGGCGGGCGCCGGTCGATGACGGTGACGTGCCCGCCGGAGACGGTGATGTGTCCATACAGGATCAGCTCGCCGAGCAGCCCGCCGGCCAGGCCGAGCCCGGTCGCGGCCGGGTGGAGTTTTGCCTTGCCGCGACTGTCGTTGTGAGCGATCAGGAAAAACTCGTCGGCGATGAGCAAACGGTCCTCCCGCACGGGTGTGTCCACAGTGATCGCGACCGGCAAAGGATGCACCGACAGCTACCGCAATGCAACTCCCAGATTTGAAAGTTGCACTCCGTGCAGGTCCGACCTGCGGATCTTGTCGTGACAGACTCGGAGGGTGACCGCCACCCCCGCCGTCCCACTCGCCGCCAGCCCGACCGTGCGCCGTCGACGCATCGCCCGGGAGCTGCGCCAGCTCCGCGAACGCGCGGGCATGACCCTCGATGTGGCGGCCCGCCAGCTCGACATGTCCAAGAGCAACCTCTCCCGGATCGAGACCGCGCAGATCGGCATCAAGCCGCGCGACGTCCGAGCGGCGCTCGCGCTCTACCAGGTGACCGGAGCCGACGCCGAGGCGCTGATCGAGATCGCCCGGAGCGCACAGCAGCGGGGCTGGTGGCAGAACTACAGCGACGTGCTGCCCGAGTGGTTCGAGTTCTACGTCGGGCTGGAGGCCGAGGCGGCGGCGCTGCGCACGTACGAGGCCGAGTCCGTGCCGGGGCTGTTGCAGACCGAGGCGTACGCCCGGGAGATCTACCGGCGCACCGCGGGCGAGGACGGCGTGGAGCGCAAGGTGGCGGCACGGCTGCACCGGCAGGAGGTGCTGCGCCGCGACGACCCGGTCCAGTTGTCGGTGGTGCTCAATGAGGCGGTGCTCCTGCGCCCGGTCGGCGGCAACGCCGTGATGGCCGAACAGGTGGTCCACATGACCCGGATCGCGCAACTACCGAACGTGACAATCCAGGTACTTCCATTCGCGGCCGGCGGGCATCCCGCGATGAGCACCCCGTACGTGATCCTCAACTTCGCCGACGCCGCCGACGCGTCCGTAGTTTACCTGGATAACCTCACGATGGGCCTGGCGCTGGAGGATGCCGACCAGGTGCTCGGGTATAGCCTGCTGCATGAGGAGCTGTGCCGCTTGGCGCTCGATCCGGCGGCGTCGCTGACCCGTCTTGAGCAGGCTTCTCGTAACTTTGCGTGACCGCGTCTGCGGCACGCCGACGCAGACGAGAGGTATCGCGGATGACGGCGCACGACCTGACCCGGGCGGACTGGCGGACCAGCACGCGCAGCAGCGGCAACGGCAACTGCGTGGAGGTCGCGACAGCCGACGGTCAGGTCGCCGTCCGGGACAGCAAGGACCGGCCCGGCCCGGTGCTCACCTTCGACGCGCCGGCCTGGCGCGCGTTCCTGCACGGCGTCGGCGAGGTCCGCCGCAGCTGAGCCGCCGGGGCCGGTGCGAGACTGGGCCGTGCTCTCCGACGTAACCCTGGACCTGCCGGTACGCCCGGTGCTGCCGGCGCTGGTCGCGGCACTCGACGCGGCCGGCGCCGGTGTCCTGGTGGCCCCACCGGGCACCGGTAAGACGACCCTCGCCCCGCTGGCCGTGGCCGACCGGGTCAGCGGGCGGGTCGTGATCGCGCAACCCCGCCGGGTGGCCGCGCGGGCCGCCGCCCGCCGGATGGCCGAGCTGCTCGGCGAGCGGGTGGGCGACCGGGTCGGCTACGCGGTACGCGGCGAGCGCCAGGTCAGCCGTGCCACCCGGGTGGAGGTGGTCACCACCGGCCTGCTGGTCCGCCGGCTGCACCACGACCCGGAGCTGCCCGGCACGGGCGCCGTGCTGCTCGACGAGTGCCACGAGCGGCAACTCGACGCCGACCTCGCGCTGGCCTTCGCGGTGGAGGCCCGGGCCACCCTCCGGCCGGACCTGTGGCTGCTGGCAATGTCCGCCACCCCGGACACGGACCGGTTCGCCGCGCTGCTCGGCGGACCCGATCCGGCCCCGGTCGTCCGGGCCGAGTCGGCGCTGCACCCGGTGCAGCGGATCTGGGCACCGCCGGCACGGCCGATCGCCCCGCCCGGGGGCGGGCCGGTGGACCGGGCCCTGCTCGACCATGTGGCGGCCACCGTCCGACGGGCGCTGCGCGAGCGCGACGGCGACGTGCTGGTCTTTCTGCCCGGGGCCGGCGAGATCGCGGCGGTCACCGGCCGACTGGCCGACCTGCGGGACACCGTCGCGCTGCTGCCGCTGCACGGCCGACAGCGCGGCAGCGAGCAGGACGCGGCCCTGCGCCCGGCTGATCGACGCCGGGTGGTGCTGGCCACCGCGTTGGCCGAGACCAGCCTGACCGTGCCGGGCGTGCGGGTGGTGGTGGACGCCGGGCTGTCCCGGGTGCCCCGCACCGACCTGGCCCGTGGGCTCGGCGCGTTGATCACCGTGCCGGTCTCCCGGGCCGCCGCCACCCAGCGGGCCGGCCGGGCCGGCCGGGAGGCCCCCGGGGCCGTCTACCGCTGCTGGTCCGCGGCGACCCACGAGCGGCTGCCCGCCCGGCCGGAGCCGGAGATCGCCACCGCCGACCTGACCGGCTTCGCGCTGGAGCTGGCCGCCTGGGGACGGCCGGACGGCGTCGGGCTCGCACTGCCCGATCCGCCGCCGCCGGCGGCGCTGTCGGTGGCCCGGGACACGCTGGTCACCCTGGGCGCGGTCGACGCGGACGGCCGGATCACCGGGCGGGGACGGGCCATCGCCGCCGCCGGTGCGCACCCACGGCTCGCCCGGGCGCTGCTCGACGGCGCCGGCCGGGTCGGCGCCGACCGCGCGGCCGAGGTGGTGGCCCTGCTCGCCGAGGAGAGCGCGGCCGGCCCGGGCGACGATCTGGTCGCCGGCTGGCGTCGGCTGCGCGCCGGGGCGGACGCGGGCGCGACCGCCCGCTGGCGGGCCGAGGTGCGCCGCCTGCGAGGTGCCCTGCCCGCCGGCTCCCCGCCGCAGGGCCGCGCCGCCGCCGGTAAGCCCGGCCGGACGGTCGGCCCGGGGGCCAACGGACGCGCCGACGCCGGTGGGCTCACTGACGACCTGGCCGCCGGGCTGCTGGTCGGGTTGGCGTACCCGGAGCGGTTGGCCCGGGCGCGGCGGTCGGGCGGTTCGGCGTACCTGATGACCGGTGGGACCGCCGCGGAGCTGGCGGTGGGATCGGGGCTGACCGGGTCGGACTGGCTGGCGGTGGCCGTCGCGGACCGCACCCCCGGCGCGCCCTCGGCGCGGATCCGCCGGGCCACGCCGCTGGACGAGGCGACGGCCCGGGAGGCGGCCGGCCCGCTGCTGTCCACGCGCCGGGAGGTCGGCTGGTCCGAGGGGGACGTGGTGGCCCGGGAGGTGACCCGGCTGGGGGCGATCCTGCTCCAGGAGCGCCGGCTGGATCGTCCGGACCGGGCGGAGGTGGCGGCGGCGCTGCTGACCGGCCTGCGCCAGGACGGGCTGGGGCTGCTGTCCTGGACGCCGGCGGCCCGGGCGCTGCGCGAGCGGCTGGCGTTCACCCGGCACCACCTCGGCGCACCGTGGCCGGACGTCAGCGACGAGGCGTTGCTCGCCGCCGCGCCGACCTGGCTGGGCCCGGAGCTCTCCGCCGCCCGGCGCCGCGCCGACCTTGCCCGGGTGGACGTGGCCTCGGCGCTGCGCCGGCTGCTGCCGTGGGCACAGGCCGCCCAGCTGGACGAACTGGCCCCGGAACGGATCGCCGTGCCGAGTGGTTCCCGGATCCGGCTCGACTACAGCGACCCGGCGGCGCCGGTGCTGGCGGTGAAGCTGCAGGAGACGTTCGGCTGGCCGGTGGCCCCGCGCATCGGCGGCGGCCGGGTGCCCGTGCTGCTGCACCTGCTCTCCCCCGCCGGCCGGCCGGTGGCGGTCACCGCCGACCTGGCGTCGTTCTGGCGCACCGGCTATCCGCAGGTGCGCGGCGAGCTGCGCGGCCGCTATCCCCGGCACCCGTGGCCGGAGGATCCGACGACCGCGACGCCCACCCGGCGCGCCACACCGCGCCGGCGTTGAGGCCGGTTACTCCTCCACCACGTCGGCCACCACGACGGTGACGTTGTCCGGCCCGCCGGCGTGCAGTGCCAGGTCGATCAGCTTGCCGGCGCAGGCGGCCCGGTCCGGGTAGCCGGTGAGCACCTCGACGAGGGTGTCCGAGCGGACCACGTTGGACAGCCCGTCGCTGCACAGCAGCCACCGGTCGCCGACCCGGGGCACCATCGTCGCGTACGACGGGGAGACGTCGTCGCCCTGCAACGCCTGGGTGACCACCGCCCGGCGCGGGTGGCTGCTGGCCTGGTCCGCGGTGATCACGCCCTGGTCCACCAGCATCTGGACGAACGTGTCGTCCCGGGTGACCTGCTTGAGCACTCCCTCGCGGAGGAGATAGGCCCGCGAGTCACCGACGTGCGCGAGGGCGAGGCAGCTGCCGGTGCGGGCGAAGAGCAGGGCGGTCAGGGTGGTGCCCATGCCCTGGCGCTCCGGGTCTTCGGCGACCGCCTGCCGGATCCGGGTGGTGGCCAGCGCGATGCCACCCTGGAGCGCGGCCACCAGGGCGTCCTCGGGGGTCTCCACGTCCAGAGGAGCGACCGCGTCGATGGTGAGCGCGCTGGCCAGGTCGCCGGCCGCCATTCCGCCCATGCCGTCGGCGACGGCGACGAGCCAGGTCCCGGCGTGCAGGGCGTCCTGGTTTCCGCTGCGGATCAGCCCACGGTCGCTCGTTCCCACGGAACGCAGCTTCAGGGTCATGGGAGGCAGCCTGCCAGGCGAAGGGCGCAGTTGTCTCTAGGAGATCAGGACGACGGCGCGTGGCGCGGCCAATCTCACGTGTCCGCCCTGGCGCGTCATGGCGGACCCGGCCGGGCTGGCCGCCCTCGTCGTACGCCACAACCCATCCAGTCAGATCGATTGACACGGCGCACGGACGCTGGAAACATCGAGCCGAGAGTTGGGAGCGCTCCCAGATTTCACCACCACCGCCCCGCATCCCGTCCCGGAAGGACTCCCCGTGACGCCATCCCGACGCCGCCTCCTACTGGCCGCGGCGACCACCCTGGCCCTCACCGGCGCGGGCGCCGGCGCGGCCCACGCCGACCCGCCGCCGGACGCCCCCGAACAGATCGACAACGGCGACTTCAGCGCCGGCGTGAGCCCCTGGTTCTCCTACGGCACCGGCGCGCTCGCGGTGACCGACGGCCGGCTCTGCACCACCGTTCCCGGCGGACTGGCCAACCCGTGGGACGCCGGCATCGGCCAGGACGGCGTACCGCTGATCGCCGGCGCCGAATACACCCTCGGCTTCACCGTGTCCGCCACCCCCGGCGCCGCGGTCAAGGCCGTCCTCCAGCTCGGCAGCGCCCCGTACACCACGTACGCCGCCGTGGACGCCACCGCCACGGGCACCGCCCAGCGGGTCGAGCAGACCTTCACCGTCCCGGACGACAACCCGGGCGCCCAGCTGATCTTCCAGGTCGGTGGCGCCGCCGAGACGCAGACCGTCTGCCTGGACGACGTCTCACTGCGCGGCGGTGAGCCGCCCGAGCCGTACGAGCCGGACACCGGGCCGCGGGTACGGGTCAACCAGGTCGGCTACCTGCCCGGCGGGCCGAAGAACGCCACCGTGGTCACCGAGGCCACCGAGCCGCTCCCCTGGCAGCTGCGCTCGGCCGCCGGCACGGTCCTGGCCAGCGGCACCACCACCGCGCGCGGCGTGGACGCCGCCTCCGGGCAGAACGTGCACACGGCCGACTTCTCCGGCTACCGCACACCCGGCAGCGGTCTGACGCTCACCGTGGACGGTGACACCAGCCACCCGTTCGACATCTCCGGCACCCTCTACGACCGGCTGCGCGCCGACTCGCTCCAGTTCTTCTACGCCCAACGCAGCGGCATCGCCATCGACGGCCACCTGATCGGCGACGAGTACACCCGGCCCGCTGGCCACCTCGGCGTCGCGCCCAACCAGGGCGACACCACCGTGCCCTGCCAGCCGGGCGTCTGCGACTACTCCCTCGACGTGCGCGGCGGATGGTACGACGCGGGCGACCACGGCAAGTACGTGGTCAACGGCGGCATCGCCACCTACCAGCTGCTGAGCACCTTCGAGCGGACCAGGACGGCGGTCACCGCGGCCGGCGGCGTCGGTCTCGCCGACGGCACGCTGCGGGTGCCCGAGCACGACAACGGCGTGCCGGACATCCTCGACGAGGCCCGCTGGGAGCTGGAGTTCCTGCTGCGCATGCAGGTGCCGGCGGGCAAGCCGCTCGCCGGGATGGCCCACCACAAGATCCACGACCGGAACTGGACCGGCCTGCCGCTCGCCCCGCACGACGACCCGCAGCCCCGCGAGCTGCACCCGCCGTCCACCGCGGCCACCCTCAACCTGGCCGCCACCGCCGCCCAGTGCGCACGGCTCTACGCCCCCTACGACGCGGCGTTCGCGGCCCGCTGCGGCACTACCGCGACGACCGCCTACGCCGCCGCCAAGGCACACCCGGCGGTGTACGCCAGCCCCAGCGACAGCACCGGCGGCGGCGCGTACGACGACACCAACGTCACCGATGAGTTCTACTGGGCCGCGGTCGAGCTGTACCTGACCACCGGTGGGCAGGCCTATTTGACCGACCTGACCGCCTCGCCGCACCACAGCGGGGACGTGTTCGCCCCACAGGGATTCGGCTGGCAGGGCACCGCCGCGCTCGGCCGCCTCGACCTGGCCACCGTGCCGAACGGGCTGCCCGCCGCCGAGCTGACCCGGATCCGCGCCTCGGTCACCGGCGCCGCCGACGCGTACCTCGCCGAGCTGCGCCGGCAGGCGTACGGGCTGCCGATGCCCGGGGACGAGAGCAGCTACTTCTGGGGCGCCAACAGCAACATCATCAACAACGCCGTCGTGCTGGTCACCGCCTTCGACCTGACCCGCGACGCCACCTACCGGGACGGCGCCGTGCAGGCGATGGACTACCTGCTCGGGCGCAACGCGCTGAACATCTCGTACGTCACCGGGTGGGGCGAGCACGCGGCGGAGAACCAGCACAGCCGGATCTTCGGCCACCAGCTCGACCCGAACCTGCCGCGTCCGCCCGCCGGCTCCCTCGCCGGTGGCGCGAACGCTGCCCTCCAGGACCCGTTCGCGGCGCAACTGCTCGCCGGCTGCAAGCCGATGTTCTGCTATGTCGACGACATCAACTCGTACGCGACCAACGAGGTGGCGATCAACTGGAACTCGGCGCTGGCCTGGATCGCCTCGTTCCTGGCCGACCAGGGTGACGCCGGCGCGGTGCCGGCCACCACCTGCGCGATCCGCTACACCAACTACGGCGCCTGGCACGGCGGCAGCGGGTTCACCGCACAACTGACCGTACGCAATACCGGCGCCACCACCGTCAACGGCTGGACCATGCGGTTCGCGTTCACCGGCGACCAGCGGGTGCGCGAGGCGTGGCTGGCGAAGGTCACCCAGGCCGGGGCGACGGTGACCGCCCGCAACGAGTCGTACAACGCCCGGATCGGGCCCGGCGGCACGGTGACGTTCGGCTTCAACGCGACGACCACCGGCGGCGCCAACCCCAACCCGGGCCTGGTCACGGTCAACGGCGCTGCCTGCTCCCTGACCTGACCGGAACGGCTGGTGGCCTCCCGCAAGGGCGGCCGCCAGCCGTTCACAAACCAGGTGGACCGGGCTGGCCCCGTAGACCATGGTGAGGGCCATGGATGGCGGCGAACTGGCCGGCGCGGAGCGTCGGGTGTGGGCGGCGATGCCGGCGGGGACACGGGCCGCACTCGCCGGCCTACCCAGCGCGGACCTACGCACCCTGCTGCTGACCGTGGCCCGCGACCGCGCAGCCACCATGCGCCCGCCCGATCTGGTTCGCCGCTGGCGCGAGGACCGTTTCGTCCGCCCGGCCGGCGCCGACCCCCGCGCGCTCGCTCAGGTCGAAGCGCGGATGTGGCGACTCCTACCGGCCGACGTCTCTGGAGTGGAGCTGTCGCCGGTCGTACCGGTGGGCACCTGCGCGACGGTCGCACCGGTCAGCCAGAACAGGATCGTCACCACGATGCGTGCCAGCGAGGTGCTGAGCGATCCCACCAACGCGCTCGCGATCGAGGCGGCTGTGCGTCGCCGTCGGCAGAGCGAAGTGCACCTTGCCGCCGCCCACCGGGTGCTGCGGGCGCAGGACTTCGGCACCGGCGCGTCGGCGCACTTCCGACTCTTCGCCCTGGTGTCCAGTGCCCGGGACGCTGGCTCGGGCGGCACCGAGGCCCGGCTGCTGATCCGGCACCTCACCTACTGGCGGACCGTCCTCGCCGAACTGGCACCAGCGGCAACACCACAGCTGCATGTCACGGTCTTCGACGACCGGATCATCGGCGAGCGACTGGCCGACACCGTCCGACCGGCACTTGGTGAGAACGCGGTGCTGCTCGTGGACGAGTCGGAGCGGGAGCGCGGCCGGGGTTACTACACGGGTTGCGCACTGCGGATCACCGTCCTGGGCGGCAGCCTGGAGGTCGGCGACGGCGGCTTCACCGATTGGACCGCCCGGCTGAGCGGCGACGCCAAGGAGCGCTGCCTCGTTTCCTGCCTCGCCACCGAACGCCTCGTCGACTGCGTCGAGCGCTGAATCGACCGCACAACGACCCCGACCGCAGGCACTCAGCACGCTCAGAATGCCGACGAATTCCACCGACACCGAGCACCAGAAGTTGTCGTACGGCTGTTCTAATATTTGGACGTGGTTGAGGAGTTGGCGCAGGCTGAGGCGGCAGTCGCCGTGTGCGTCGACGTGGCGACGTGGGCCCTGCCGGAGCACGACCTCATCGCGGCGCTCGATGCCGCACACCGCCTCGAACAGCGTCTGGCAGCGGTGAAGTTCACCGCGGTACGAGAGTTGGACGGCCGTGGCACGGCCGCGACGCAGGGCGCGTCGTCGACGTCGGTGTGGTTGCGTGACCGGCTCCGGCTCACCGTCCCCGCCGCTCGTCGGCTGGTTGACCTCGCTGCAGCTCTGGACACCGGGGGTGCCCGAGGTGCGGGCCGCTCTGGCCAGCGGCGATATCAATGTGGGGCAGGCCCGTGTCATCGGCGACACGGTCAGCACCGTGCAGACGACCGCCGGCGCCGACGTGGCCGAGAAGGCGGTTGCGGTGTTGATTGAGTGGGCCAGGCAGTTCGAGCCGACCCTGCTGCGCAAGCTGGGCACCCGGGTCCTCGATCACGTCGCGCCGGAGGTCGCCGAAGCCGCGGCTCGGGCGACGATTGAGGCCGATGCCCGCCGGGCCTGTCGAGACCGTCATGTCACTTTGTCCGGGCTGCGGGATGGCTGCCTGCGGCTGAGCGGCACCCTGGACGCCGAGGCGGCCGGCCTGCTGCGCGCCGCGATCGAGCCGTTGACGGCGCCGTCGGGTGTGGACGATCCGAGATCACCCGGGCAACGCCGCCACGACGCGCTCGCCGACCTCTGCCGACTCGCCCTGCGCTCCGGGCAGTTACCCGAACATGGCGGCGAGCCCGCACATCTCGTCGTCACCACCAGTTTCGACGGCCTCGTCCGTCAGCTCAACGGCGGCACTCTCGACACCGGCCTCGAACTCACCCCGGAAACCGTGCGCCGTGTCGCCTGCGACGCCACCATTCTGCCCGCCGTTCTAGGCAGCACCGGCCAGGTCCTCGACGTCGGCCGACAACGCCGCCTCATCACCGGGCCCCTCCGACGCGCCCTGGTCCTGCGAGACCGCGGCTGCGCCTTCCCCGGCTGCGACCGCCCACCCCGCTGGTGCGACGCCCACCACATCCGACACTGGGCCGACGGCGGCGACACAAGCCTGACGAACGCCGTGCTGCTCTGCGCACACCACCACCGACACATCCACCACGACGACTGGACCGTCCGACAGAGCGGCGACGGCCACCCGGAATTCGTCCCACCAGCCTGGCTCGATCCCGACCGCCTCCCCCGCCGCAACCAATACCACCGGCGCACGTGAAGACACTCCATACACCAGGCATGACTGCGGCACCCGGGCTCCCGCCGGCTCGATGCCGGGCGCCCGCCCGCACTGGTCCCACGTCGACCTGTCCACCGCAGAATTCGACGAACGCGCCGGAGTCGGTCTGTGACGGGCACCGCACCACGAGGGACGTCGATGCGTATACGTCGGCCATAGGGTCGTTGTGTGTGTACCCAGGCGGGGATTCGTGGCCGATGGCGGTCATTGTCGCCGTTGCCGCCACCCGGCCACCTGCGCACCCTGTCGCTGGCCACCCTCGCCAACACGGTCGGTGCCGGGCTCTGGCTGACCGGTGTGGCGCTCTACCTCACCCGCGTCGTCGGGCTGACCCCGACACAGGTGGGGCTCGGGCTCACCCTGGCCGGCCTGGTCGGGCTGACCGCCAGTGTGCCGCTCGGCGGGCTGGCCGACCGCCGCGACCCACGGACCCTCCGTGCGGTCCTTCAACTGGCGCAGGCCGCCGTCGCCGTCGCGTACCTGCTGGTGGGCTCGTTTCCAGTCTTTCTGCTGGTGGCGACTCTGGACGCGCTGCTGGTCTCCGGCAACCTGGCGGTTCGTGCCGCGCTGGTGGCCGCCGTCGCCGGCCCGCAGGGACGGGTGCACGCCTTCGCCACGCTGCGGGCGGTGGCGAACCTGGGCATCGCGGTCGGGGCGGGGCTGGCCGGGTTCGCGCTGGCCGCCGACACGCATCTGGCGTACCAGATCCTGGTGGCCGGCAACGCGACCACCTATCTGGTGTCGGCGGCCCTGCTGATGCGGCTGCCGGCCCTCGCACCACCCACGCGTCCGTCGACGGCCGCCGCCCTTCGCCGGGGGCGGCCGCTGCGTGACGGCCGCTTCCTCGCGGTGAGCGGCGCGTCGGCGGTGCTCGCCCTCCATCAGACGGTGCTCACGCTGGTGGTGCCGCTCTGGGCGGTGAACCTGCTCGGGGCGCCCCCGCCCATCGTGTCGGCGGTGCTGCTGACCAACACCGTGCTCACCGTACTGCTGGCGGTGCGGCTCAGTCGGGGCGCGGACACCGCCGCGCCGGCCGCCCGGAAAATGCGCCGAGCCGGCCTGGTGCTGGCCACGGCGATGCTGCTGTACGCCGCCACCGCCGGCCTCCCCACCGCGCCGGCGGTCGCGCTCCTGCTGGTCGCCACCGTCGTCTACACCGTCGGCGACCTGTGGCACGGCGCCGCCGGGGCGGGACTGACCTACGATCTGGCGCCGCCGGACGCGATCGGCGCCTACCAGGGGGCGGACGGGATGTTCGCCGGTCTGGCCCGCGCCGTCGCCCCGGCTCTGCTGACGCTGGTGGTGCTCGACGGTGGCGTGCCCGGTTGGCTGGCCGTCGGAGGGCTCTTCGCCGTGGTGGGCCTGGCCAGCCCTGCGCTCACTCGGCGTGCGCTACCCCGTGACTGACGTTCGGGTGGAGGCACGTCGCCGCGAGCCCGGTCAGCCGATCTCCTCGTCGACGTAGCACCAGCGCCAGGCCTCGCCGGGCTGCGCCGAACGGATCACCGGGTGACCGGTGGACGCGAAGTGCTTGCTCGCGTGCTGGTTCGGCGACGAGTCGCAGCAGCCGACCTGCCCGCAGCTCAGGCAGGTGCGCAGGTGCACCCAGTAGGTGTCGCCGATGGCGACGCAGTCCGCGCACTCGTCGGCGGTACGCGCCTCGGCGGCTCCGGCCTCGGTCAGGTGCTGACAGCTCATTTCTCGACCTCCCGCAGCAACGACTCTTCCAGGTCCAGGTCACGATAGGCCTGCACCAGCACCTCCTCAGGTATCTGACCGGCGTCCCGGGCAGCCCGGAAGACGTCCCGCTCGGCGTCGATCATCTCCTGTCGCAGCCGACCGTACGCCTGCGAGGGGGTTTCCCGCTCGGAGCCACCGAGCCGTTCCCAGGCCATGTTCGTGCGGTCGTCCAGCGCCCGGCGCAGCCGGTCCACCACCGCCGGTGGCGCGTCGTCGGCCAACTCGTCGAGGCGGTCCTGGGCTGCCCGGCTGGCCTGCTGCTGCACCCCGGCGGCCGACAGCGCGTCCTGCACCGGGTCGTCCTGCGGCAGCTTCAGCCGGCGGGCGACGACCGGCAGCGTGGCTCCCTGGCCGACCAGGGTGACCACGATCACCGCGAAGGCCAGCCAGATGAACAACGCCCGGGGGTAGGGCTCGTCGTCGGCCAGGGTCAGCGGCAGGGCCAGCGCGGCGGCCAGGGTCACCACACCGCGCATCCCGGCCCAGCCGATGATGATGGGGAACTTCGGCGGCGGGGCCGGATCCCGGCGACGGATCCGGGGCACCAACCGGGCCAGGTAGGTGGCCGGGAAGAGCCAGACGAACCGGGTGAGAAAGACCGTGGCGAGCACGGCGAGGGTGATCGCGGTGAGCGAGCCGAACGGCTCGTCGAGGTCCCGCAGCACGTCCGGCAATTGGAGCCCGACCAGCAGGAAGACCAGCCCCTCCAGCAGGAAGCGGGCCAGCCGCCAGAACGCGCCGACCTGCAGCCGGGAGGCGGCCGAGAGCAACCGGGGCAGCTTGTGGCCGAGCACCAGCCCGGTGACCACCACCGCGACGACGCCGGAGGCGTGCACCTCCTCGGCGCCGAACACCACGGCGAATGGAATGATCAACGACAACGCGTTGTCCAGCAGCGGGTCGTGGATACGCCGGTGCAGGAAGCCGAAGACCAGCGCGCCGAGCAGACCGATCAGGATGCCGCCGCCGGCGGACCGCAGCACCTCGATGGCGACGTCGGCGGTGCCGACCGCCGAACCGGCGGTCGCCAGCGTCGCGACCCGCAGCAGCACCAGCGCCGTCGCGTCGTTGATCAGGCTCTCCCCCTCCAGGATGGTGACCACCCGGCGGGGCAGCCCGACCCGTCGGGCGACCGCGGTGGCGGCCACCGCGTCCGGGGGCGCGACCACCGCGCCGAGGGCCAGGCAGATCGCGAACGGCAGCTGCGGCAGCAGCAGGTGCAGCACGAGGCCGACCACGAACGCGGTGAACAGCACCAGGCCGACGGCGAGCAGCAGGATCGGCCGGATGTTGTTCTTGAACGCCGGCACCGAGGTCTCCAGCGCTGCCACGTAGAGCAGCGGCGGCAGGATTCCGACCAGCACCAGCTCCGGGTCAAGGTGCACCTGCGGAAGGCCCGGCACGAAGGAGAGCGCCAGACCGAGTACGACCAGCAGGATCGGCGCGAGCAGGCCGAGCCGGCGGGCCAGCGCCGCGCCCAGGGTGGCGATCGCCAGGAACACGACGACCGGAAACAGGCTTTCCATGGGACAGAAGCCTAGGGGTCCCAGGTAGTGGACCCCTGGTCAGCCGGCCGGGCGCAACTTCGGCAGCACCTCGGCGCCGAACGCGTCGATGAACCCGCGCTGCTCCTGCCCGACGTGGTGCAGGGCGATCTGGTCGAACCCGAGTTCCGCGTACTCCTCCAGCCAGCCCACGTGCCGGCCCAGGTCGGCCGAGACGTTCACGACCTCCGCGACCCGTTGCGGTGGCAGGTCGGCCGAGACCACGTCGAAGTGCTCGACGGTCTCCAGGTCCCAGCAGACCGGCGGGGCGAAGACGTTGCTGCGCCACTGGTCGTACGCGAGCGCCTCGGACTGCGCCTGCTCCGGCGCCCAGCTGACGTGCACCTGCAGGTGCAGTGGGCCGCGCCCGCCGGCGTCCCGGTACGCGTCGATCATCTCGCGCAGGTGCGCCACCGGCGCGTTCACGGTGATCAGACCGTCCGCCCACTTGGCGCACCAGCGGGCGGTGGCCACGCTGACCGCGGCGCCGACCAGTGCGGGCGGCTGCTCGGGCCGGGTCCACAGCCGGGCCCGGTCCACCCGGACCAGGCCGTCGTGGCTGACCTCCTCGCCGGCCAGCAGCGCCCGGATCACGTCGACGCACTCGCGCAGCCGGGCCGCGCGTACGTCCTTGCGCGGCCACGGGTCGCCGGTGATGTGCTCGTTGCTGGCCTCACCGGTGCCCAGCGCGGCCCAGAACCGACCCGGGTACATCGCGCCGAGGGTGCCGATCGCCTGCGCGATGATCGCCGGGTGGTAGCGCTGGCCGGGGGCGTTGACCACACCGAACGACATGCCGGTGGCCTGCAACGCGGCCCCCAGCCAGGACCAGGCGAAGCCGGATTCGCCCTGCCGGGCGCTCCACGGGGAGAAGTGGTCGGAGCACATGGCGGCGTCGAAGCCGGCCCGTTCGGCGTGCAGCACCGCCTCCAACAGGGCACGCGGACCGATCTGCTCGTGCGAGGCGTGAAATCCGAACAGCGTCATGCCGGCACTTCCTACCCGCGACCGCCCCCGCTGATGCCTGCAAGGAACCGCGGGCTACTCGGCGTGCGCGCCGGCGCCGGCCGAGGCCGCGCCCTGTCCCACCCAGACCGTCTTGGTGTTGCAGAACTCCCGCATGCCCAGCGCGGACAGCTCTCGGCCGTAGCCCGAGTTCTTCACGCCACCGAACGGCAGCTCCGGGAAGGAGGTGGTCATGCCGTTGATGAAGACGTTGCCGGCGTCCAGGTCGGTGGCGAAGCGTTCCTGCTCGGCCTCGTCCCGGGTCCACGCGTTCGAGCCGAGCCCGAAGGAGGTGCCGTTGGCCACCTCGATCGCCTCCTCGTACGACGACACCCGGTACAGGCCGGCGACCGGGCCGAAGACCTCCTCGCGCCACATCCGCATCTCCGGAGTGAGGTCGGTGACCACAGTCGGCGGATAGAACCAGCCGTCACCGGCCGGCAACTCGCCGCCGCAGAGCACGGTCGCGCCGTTGTCCACCGCGTCGCGTACCTGAGCGTGGACCTCGTCGCGACCGCTCTGGCTGGCCAACGGCCCCACGTCGGTGTCCTGGTCCATGGGGTCGCCGACCCGCAAGGCGGCCATGTTCGCGGCGAACTTCTCGGCGAAGGCGTCGAAGACGTCGGTGTGCACGATGAACCGCTTCGCCGCGATGCAGGACTGGCCGTTGTTCTGGCAGCGGGCGGTGGTGGCCACCTCGGCGGCCCGGTCCACGTCGGCCGAGGGCATCACCACGAACGGGTCGCTGCCACCGAGTTCGAGCACGGTCTTCTTCAGCTCCCGGCCGGCGACCTGGGCGATTGACCGGCCGGCGCGCTCGCTACCGGTGAGCGTGGCGGCGCGTACCCGGGGGTCGCTGAGGATCCGGTCGACGGCCTCCGAGCCGACGAGCACGGTGGTGAACGCGCCCTCCGGGAAGCCGGCCCGACGGAACACGTCCTCCAGCAGCAGCGCGGTCTGCGGCACGTTCGAGGCGTGCTTGAGCAGGCCGGTGTTGCCGGCCATCAGCGCCGGCGCGGCGAAGCGCATCACCTGCCAGAGCGGGAAGTTCCACGGCATCACGGCGAGCACCGGGCCGATCGGTTGGTAGCGGATGAACGCCCGGGTCGCCGTCACCGCCTTGGCGTCGGCCGGCTCGTCGGCGAGGAACGAGGGCGCCCGGTCGGCGTAGAACCGGCAGGCCGAGGCGCACTTGGTCACCTCGGCCTGTGCCGCGACGTACGTCTTGCCCATCTCGGTCGTCATGATCCGGGCGATCTCGTCCCGGTCGGCCTCCAGCAGGTCGGCCGCGGCGTGCATCCACCGTGCACGCTGGTCGACGGTGGTCTCGCGCAGCTGCTGGTACGCGAGGTCGGTGCGTTCGATGGCGGCGTCGAGCTGCTCGGTGGACATCGCTTCGTAGGTCTTGAGCACCTGTCCGGTGGCCGGGTTGGTGGTGGCGATGGGCATCTCGTCCTCCTGTCACTCGAACAGTGAGTGCCGGACGCCCGGCTGCTCGCGGCGGCGGGCGGCGCGGCGGCGCTGGATCACGACCAGGTCGACCACGGCGACCACGGCGAAGATCGCGCAGAGCACGCCGAGCCAGGCGAGGTCGGCCCAGAACGCCAGCACCGCGAAGAGCACCATGATCACCAGTCCGAAGCCGGCGAGGGTGAGCCGGAGGTTCAGCGCGCTGTACGCGTGGCCGACCGTGCCACGGGCGCGCCGGGGCTGCGATCTCGTCATACCTCCCGACCTACCCCAGATCGCCTGTGTTAACCGGCTGGCGTTCTTCCCATGGCCCGCAACGCCGGGGTGGCGATCATCCAACCGTCCCGCAAGGCGGCCCCCGGCGGCATGCACCTAGCACGCCGCAGGCGGTCGCGCCGCCGCTCTACCGCATACCCGACAGCAACTTCCCGATGAACCGCTTCCTACGCATAGAGTTACCGCTCTGTCGCTCTGTGCTGTGAAGACGGGGGATGTCATGCCTCGACGCTGGGTCACCGCGCTGGCCTGTCTCGCGGCGCTGGTCGCGCTGGCGTGCGAGGGCGGCACCTCGGCGAGCCCCCGCCCCACCAACGACACCCCGAAGCCCGGTGGCCCCGGTGGCATCGCCGCGCTCGGCGACTCGATCAGCACCGGCTTCGCCTCCTGCCTGGTGCTCACCTCCTGCGAGTGCAACTCCTGGTCGACCGGGGACGGCCTGCGGGTACGCAGCCTCTACCGGCGGCTGCTCGACCAGGACTCCGCGATCCGCGACCGGACGTACAACCACGCCCGGCCGGGGGCCCGCGCCGACGCGCTGGAGGGCCAGGCGAAGGCTGCGGTACGCGACCGCGCCGACTACGTCGCCGTGTTGATCGGGACCAACGACGTCTGCCGGGGTGGGATCGACGCGATGACACCGGTGGCGCAGTTCCGGGCCGACGTCGACCGGGGCCTGCGGGTGCTGCGGACCGGCCGACCGAAGGCCCGGGTGCTGGTGGTGAGCATTCCCGACCTGTACCGGCTCTGGGAGGTCGGGCACGGCGACCCGCGCGCGGTGCGCGCCTGGCGGCGGGGTGTCTGCCCCGCTCTGCTGGCCGACGCGACCTCGACGGCACCCGCGGACCGCGCCCGCCGGGCCGCCGTCCGCGAGCGGATCGACGCCTACAACGCCCAACTGGTGGCCGCCTGCCGGGCGTACGGGTCGCGCTGCCGGCACGACGGCGGCGCGGTGCACAAGGTCCGGTTCACCCTGGACCTGCTGAACCCGCTGGACTGGTTCCACCCCAACGCCGGCGGGCAGGGACGGCTCGCCGAGGTCACCTGGCGCGCCTCGGGCCTGGCCGACTGACTGGCCGGACGCGCCCGCGAGCGGTGGGTCAGGGGCGGCGGGGCTCCGGCAAGCTCGCACCGCGCGGGCGGTAGAGCGCACGGGATCGCTCCGCGAGATCCCTGGTGGCCGACGAGTTGGCCCAGGTGCCGAGCACGATCGCCGCGCCGGGCACGATCTTGGCCACCATCCGCTTGGCCGCCCGGACGCCGGCCATCTGGGCCAGCCGCACGCCGAGTCGCAGCATGACGTGGCCGAGTGGACGCTGGCCGCCCAGGCCGAAGAGCGCGTCGGCGCGTTCCCGGCCGGCGGCCACCCCGAGCGCCAGTCGGGCACTCTCGGCGACCTTGTGCACCCGCTGGAGCACCAGCAGGTCTGTGGCCCGGTCGGTGTGCAACGGGTCGACGTCGTACGCGGCGGCGATGTGCAGCACCATCCGCGCCTGGGTCCAGGCCAGCACACCCACGTCGAGCACGGCGCCGGGCAGCCCGGCCGCGCCGGAGACGGCCCCGGAGAGGCGGGCCAGATTGAGGAACTTGCGGGCCGCCTGGTCCGCAAGGACGTCGGCGGAGACGCCAGCCTGATCAGCCCGGGCCCGGGCTGCCCACTGGACGGCCTCCGGCCCGAGCCGGCGCACCGCCTCCAGGGCGAGGTGCTCCGGGGCGTACTGCGGATCCGCGCGCATCCGGTCCCAGAGCCGGGCAGGCGGCCCCTCGGGGGCGTCCATCGGCAGGTTGGCGGACGGTTGGGGGGTGGGCGCGGCGGGCTGGCCGCCGACGGGTGGGGTGTCTGTCACCGGGTCTCCCCAGGGGTCGGTACGGCCGGTGGAACGGTCAGCGGCGGCGGTTGGACAGCCGGGCCGCCAACCCCTTGAGCTTCTGCTGGTTGCTGGGCTTGGCCAGCTCGCGCCGACCCCGGTCGACCAACTGCTGCCCCTTGGGTGATCTCAGGAACATGCTGATCCGCTGCATCAGTGACATGACGTCCTCCTGTCGGTGATCCCGCTGTCATGTGTACCCCGAACCCGCAACGGATGTACCCGGGACCCGACAGGCTCAACCCCAACCGTCCATAGTGGCCGGTAGGTTACCGCCCGGCCGGCACGATCGCGTCGACGACCCGGTTGGCCCGCCACTCGTGCTGCTGGTAGTGCTCGGGATACGCGGAGACCTGCACCGCCTGGGCGGCATCGGTGAGCCGCATCTGCTGCCAGCCGGGCACCTGCTCCAGCGCGCTGAGGAACTGGCTGGTGGCGAACTCGGGGTCCATCAGCCGGCTCACCGGGCCCCAGCCGCTGCTGGAGCGCTGCTGGAACAGTCCGACGGAATCGTGGTCCCAACCGACGCCCTGGTGCGGATAGTCCTGCGACTCGGGCAGCACGCCGCTGGCCACGTTGTACAGGTTGCTCTCCTGCATGGCCGTGGCCACCGCGATCACCAGGCCGCGGCGGGGCACGCCCATCTTGCGGCCGGTGCGGACGATCGCCTCGGCGTTCTCCATCTGGTCCTCATCCAGCCCGGCGACGGGGGCCGGGTCGGTCGGCCGCGCCGGGGCGGCCTTGCGCGCCGACCGGGTGGTGTCCGGGTCGGCGGCGGACGGGGTGGCGGTGGGCGTGGCCGGGACGGCGGCCCGGTCGAGACCACGGGAGGCATGCTGCTGCTCGGCACGCTGCACCAGCTCCGAGCTTCCGGCGAGCGAATCGGAGCGCACCGCGCCAGCGCTCTCGTCGCGGACCTGCGCGACGGCGGCCAGGCCGAGGCAGCAGACCACGCCGGTGGCGAGCGCCACCTGTGCCCGGCGTCGATCCGTCAGGTCCCGGGCGTACGCCCGGATCCGGCTCGCGGCGGTTGTCCGTTCGGCTGAGGTGCCATCCTCCATATCGGCAGTGGGCCTGCTCGGGGCGTACGGGTCGTCGAGGGTGCCGTCGTCACGCATCAACCGAGGCTAGGCAGGCGGAAACCCCGATCACGCACGGTGATCACGTGGCGCTCGCCACAGATCCGGGCCCTCCCGGTGGACGACCGGGGCGCGTCGACCCGCCCGGGGAATGGACCTCGCGTACCGGATGAAGCCGGCGTCGCACGCAGCCGGGACGGCACGCGACACGGACGGACATCCGACCCCGGGCACCGACATGATCGACAAACTCGGCCTTTGGGCTGAACCACCCTCGGCCGATCGGGCGGCAGGGCCGACCTGGCGGCGTAATCGGGTGATTAGTCCGGTCGCGCCCATCCACCGGGCGACGGATCGCCCCGAGCAGGAATGCACCAGGATGGCGGGTACGTTGCCCGAACCGGGTGCCGTCCGTCGCGTCGGCATCCCGTAGGCACATTCCAGGGAGGTCCGCACCGGTGCTCGACCCACACGAGCTCTACCAGCTCACCGACGATCTGCCCGACCTCGGGCAACCGGTCATGATCCAGGCCCTCACCGGGTTCGTGGACGCCGGCAACGCCAGCCGGCTGGCCCGCGAGCAGCTGCTCACCTCGCTGGAGAGCCGGCCGATCGCCACCTTCGACGTGGACCAGCTCTTCGACTACCGCTCGCGGCGCCCCGTGATGACCTTCGTCGAGGACCACTGGGAGAGCGTCGACGCGCCCGAGCTCGAGCTGCACCTGCTGCACGACGACGACGAGACCCCGTTCCTGCTGCTCACCGGCCCGGAGCCGGACCTGCAGTGGGAGCGGTTCGTGGCCGCGGTCGCCGGGCTCACCGCCCGCCTGGACGTCCGACTCACCGTCGGGCTCAACTCGATCCCGATGGCGGTGCCGCACACCCGGCCGACCGGGGTGACCGCGCACGCCACCCGGCCCGAGCTGATCGCCGGGTACGAGCCCTGGCTGCAACGGGTCCAGGTGCCCGGCAGCGTCGGTCACCTGCTGGAGTTCCGCCTCGGCGAGCAGGGCCGTGACGCGCTCGGCTTCGCCGCCCACGTGCCGCACTACGTGGCGCAGACCGAGTACCCGGCCGCCGCCGAGGTGCTGCTCACCTCGGTGTCCCGCAGCACCGGGCTGCTGCTGCCCGGCGACGGGCTGCGCTCGGCCGCCGAGGTGGTCCGGGTGGAGATCGACCGGCAGGTCGCTCAGACCGAGGACGCCGCCGCCCTGGTCCAGGCCCTGGAGGAGCAGTACGACGCGTTCGCCCGGGGCCGCGGTGAGAAGAGCCTGCTCGCGCCGGACGCCGGCCCGCTGCCCACCGCCGACGAACTCGGCGCGGAGCTGGAACGGTTCCTGGCCGAACAGACCCGTCCCGGCGACACCCCGGGCAGCTGACCCGGCGTCGCGGGGGCGGATGCGGCAGGCTGGAGACATGCGCCTGGCAACCTGGAACGTGAACTCGGTGAAGGCCCGGCTGCCCCGGCTGCTGGAGTGGCTGGCCGGCACCGGGCCGGACGTGGTCTGCCTGCAGGAGACCAAGTGCCCGGACGGCGCCTTTCCGGTGGCCGAGGTGGGCGAGTTGGGCTACACCGTGGCCAGCCACAGCGACGGCCGTTGGAACGGGGTCGCCATCCTGTCCCGGGTGGGGCTGGACGACGTCCGGGTCGGGTTCGCCGGCGAGCCCGGCTTCCCCGAGCCGGAGGCCCGGGCCATCTCCGCCACCTGCGACGGGGTGCGGGTCTGGTCGGTGTACGTGCCCAACGGCCGTACGCCGGACGACCCGCACTACGCGTACAAGCTGGCCTGGTTCGCGGCGCTGCGTGACGCGCTGGACGCGGAACTGGCCGGCGGGCTGCCTCTGGCCGTCTGCGGCGACTTCAACGTCGCCCCGACCGACGCCGACGTCTGGGACCCGGCCGTCTTCACCCACTCCACGCACGTCACGCCGGCCGAGCGGGCGGCTCTCGCCGCGCTGCGCGATCTGGGGCTGAGCGACGTGGTGCCGACCCCCATGAAGGGGCCACACCCGTTCACCTACTGGGACTACCGCGCCGGGATGTTCCACCAGAACAAGGGCATGCGGATCGACCTGGTGTACGCCTCCGCGCCGTTCACGCGGGCGGTCCGCTCGGCGTACGTGGACCGGGAGGCCCGCAAGGGCAAGGGCCCCTCCGATCACGCCCCGATCGTGGTCGACGCCGATCTGGTACCCGTCGTCGAGACGTTCTGAGCCTGGTTAGGGTGAGTGGATGGCAGTTGTGAAGATCAACGCGATCGACGTCCCACCGGGTGCCGGCGCGGAGTTGGAGAAGCGGTTCGCCGCGCGAGCCGGCGCGGTGGAGAACTCCCCCGGCTTCCTCGGCTTCGAGCTGCTCCGGCCGGTGGCCGGCGAGACCCGCTACTTCGTCTACACGAAGTGGGAGAGCGAAGAGGCGTACCAGGCATGGGCCGCGGGTCCGTCCCGCGCCGCCCACGCCGCCGCGCCGGGCGACAAGCCCCGCCCACCGGTCTCCACCGGCGCCAGCCTGCTGGAGTTCGAGGTGGCCCTGCACGTCCCCCAGCCCTAGTCGGTCATTCCGGAGATCGTTTGATCCACTCGGGATCCGCGATGCAGGGGTGTCCGGGCCAGCGGGACACCCCCACATCACTGAGACCGTGTTGAGCAAGGCCGGAGGCAGGCGATGTCAGGGCTTGCGGGAGGACTGGAGGGTGGCGAAGGCGATGACATTGTCGGCGTAGCCGGTGCGGCCGCCGATGAACTGGCCACCGCAGGTGATCAGCCGCAGCCCCGGTGGGCCGTCGTGGCCGTAGATCCGCTCGGCGGGCAGTTGGTCCTTCGGAAAATGCTCGACCGTGTCGATCTTGAACACCACCACCGACCTGTCCGCCCGGGCCACCTCGATGAGGTCGCCGGGATGCAGCTTGCCCAGGTCGTAGAAGACCGACGGCCCGCTCTTGGTGTCCACGTGTCCCACGATCACCGCCGGGCCGGGCTCGCCGGGCGTGGGTCCCCGGTCGTACCAGCCGGTCTCGTTGTGCCGCTCCAGCGGGGGTACGGCGATCGAGCCGTCCCGCGCCTGCCCGACCGGCGCCACCGGCGCGGCGACCTTGATCGCCGGCACCGAGAGGCGCACCGGGCGGCTGGCCGACAGTCCGACCGTCTCGCTGCGGGCCGGCCGGTCACCGCCGGCCGGCGCCCAGTCGAGCGGGCCGACCGAGCGGCCCAGCCCCGCCCCTGTGGCGAAGACGCCGGCCAGCACCAGCACCACGGCCACCGGCACCGTCCAGGGGCTGCGGCCGGGCGGACGGCCGGGCGGACGGCTGCGCCGGGGCGCGACGGCGGTCGGCGGGCGGCCGGCCACCGACGGACGGTCGGCGGGCGGCTGCGAGGGGCGGAAGATCTCCATGGCGGCCTCAGCGGCGGGAGACGCGCGGCCGGCGCAGGGCCACCACGGCGAGGATCAACCCGGCGATGGTCAACGCCGCGCCACCGGGCAGCAGCAGATTGCCGGTCATGCCACCGGCGGCGCCGCCGAAGCCGGTGGCCGGACCCCGACTGGGCTGGATCTTCTTGACCACCTGGAGCATCGTCGAGGCGGTCTCGCCGTCGCGGCACTCCAGCTTGACCCGGTAGTTGCCGGGGCGGGTGCGCTCGCGCACCATCGGCGCGGCGGTGAGCACCCCGCGCTGCGGCTGCACACCGACCGCGCCGAAGGCATCGGAGACCACCGTGGCCCCCACCGAGTTGTCCCGGCAACTGGCCCGGATGCCGACCAGGTAGCCGGGCTGCACCGTGCTCGGGCTCACCTCGACGAAGACATCCACCACCGGGCTGGGCTGGGGTGCGCCACCGGGCGGGCCGGGCTGCGGCGCGCCGAGCGCGGGCGCGGCGAGCACGAGAGCGGCCGTGGGCACGCGAACGGGCGTGGTGTCGGGTGCGCGGGCGGCGGCGTGTGCGGGAGCGGTGGCCAGCAGGAGGCCGGCGAGCATGGTCACCACCGACAGGGTCACGCCGCCGCGGGTCACTGTCACGATGCCCCCTCTCGACGCCGTGCGGCCGTGCCGGGAAGCGGACCAGCCGGCCTGCCGTACCAGTTGGATCCTCTCATTCCCGGTCGCACATCACATCCGATCCGCCGACCGGGTCGCGTACGCTCGGGTCGCTGTGACCGCCACCGACCATGACCCCGCCGCCCCGCCCACGAGCCGGGCGATCCGCACCTTCCACCCCCGACGGGGCCGGATGAGCGGCCGGCAGACCGATGCGCTGGACCGGCTGTGGCCCCGCTACGGCCTGGACGTGTCGGACGAGCCCGTCGACCTCGTCGGCCTGTTCGGCCGCCGGGCGCCGGTGGTGCTGGAGATCGGCTCCGGCATGGGCGACAGCACCGCCGCGATGGCCGCCGCTGACCCGGACCGAGATTATCTGGCGGTGGAGGTGCACACGCCGGGAATCGCGAACCTGCTCGACCTGGTGGACAGCGCCGGCCTGGGCAACGTGCGGGTGGCTCGGGGCGACGCGTTGGACCTGGTCCGTGGCCTGCCCGAGGGCGTCCTGGACGCCGTGCACGTCTTCTTCCCGGACCCGTGGCCGAAGGCCCGCCACCACAAGCGGCGGATCATCCAGCCGGCACACGTGGCGCTGCTGCGCTCCCGCCTGACCCCGGGCGGCCCGCTGCACTGCGCGACCGACTGGGCCGAGTACGCCGAGGCGATGCGGCAGACCCTGGACGCGGATCCGGGGCTGGTGGACGCGTACGGCGGGTTCGCGCCGCGTCCGGCGCACCGCCCGGTGACGAAGTTCGAGCGACGGGCGCACACCGCCGGCCGGCCGGTCGCCGACCTGATCTACCGCCGCCGGTAAGGGTGTCGCGGCGACCCGGTTGGCACCGGGGGGCATGATCCAGGCACCATGGACGGGATATGACGCTCACCGCCGCGCTGCCGACAAGCGCCGACCCCGACACCCTCTTCGACGCGTTCGCCGGTTGGGCGAAGGATCTCGGCCTCGACCTCTACCCCCATCAGGAGGAGGCGGTCATCGAGATCGTCTCCGGCGCCAACCTGATCATGAATACGCCCACCGGCTCGGGTAAGAGCCTGGTGGCGGTCGCCGCGCACTTCGCGGCCCTCGCGGACAGCCGGACCACCTTCTACACCGCGCCGATCAAGGCGCTGGTGTCGGAGAAGTTCTTCGCCCTCTGCGAGGTGTTCGGCGCCGAGAACGTCGGCATGCTGACCGGCGACGCCAGCGTCAACGCCGACGCCCCGATCATCTGCTGCACGGCGGAGATCCTGGCCAATCTGGCGCTGCGCGAGGGCTCGAAGGCCGACGTCGGCCAGGTGATCATGGATGAGTTCCACTTCTACGCTGAGCCCGACCGGGGCTGGGCCTGGCAGGTGCCGATCATCGAGCTGCCGCAGGCCCAGTTCATCCTGATGTCCGCCACCCTGGGGGACACCACCCGGTTCGTCGACGACCTGACCCGGCGCACCGGGCGGCCGACCGCCGTCGTCCGCTCGGCCGAGCGGCCCGTCCCGCTGATCTTCTCGTACGCCATGACGCCGCTGCACGAGACGCTCGAGGAGCTGCTGGAGACCAAGCAGGCCCCGGTGTACGTGGTGCACTTCACCCAGGCCGCCGCGCTGGAACGCGCCCAGGCGCTGATGAGCGTCAACGTCTGCACCCGCGCCGAGAAGGACATGATCGCCGAGGCGATCGGCGGGTTCCGGTTCACGTCCGGCTTCGGCAAGACCCTGTCCCGGCTGGTCCGGCACGGCATCGGCGTCCACCACGCCGGCATGCTGCCCAAGTACCGCCGGCTGGTCGAGACCCTCGCGCAGGCCGGCCTGCTCAAGGTCATCTGCGGCACCGACACCCTCGGCGTCGGCATCAACGTGCCGATCCGCACCGTGCTGTTCACCGGCCTGTCCAAGTACGACGGGGTCCGTACCCGTCTGCTCAAGAACCGCGAGTTCCACCAGATCGCCGGGCGGGCCGGCCGCGCCGGCTTCGACACCATCGGCCGGGTCGTGGTGCAGGCCCCCGAGCACGTGATCGACAACGAGAAGGCCCTCGCCAAGGCCGGTGACGACCCGAAGAAGCGGCGCAAGGTGGTCCGCAAGAAGCCGCCGGAGGGCTCGATCGGCTGGGGTCAGCCCACCTTCGACCGGCTGGTCGACGCCGAGCCGGAGCCGCTGACCTCCAGCTTCCAGGTCAGCCACTCGATGCTGCTGAACGTCATCGGCCGGCCCGGGGACGCGTTCACCGCGATGCGGCACCTGCTCACCGACAACCACGAGGACGCCGCCGCGCAGCGCCGGCACATCCGCCGCGCCATCGCCATCTACCGGGCGCTACGCGCCGGCGGGGTCGTCGAGGAACTGCCCGAGCCGGACGAGACCGGCAGACGGATCCGCCTCACCGTCGACCTCCAGCTCGACTTCGCCCTCAACCAGCCGCTCTCCCCCCTCGCCCTGGCCACCATCGAACTGCTCGACGCCGAGTCACCGTCGTACGCCCTGGACGTCCTCTCGGTCGTCGAGTCGATCCTCGACGACCCCCGGCAGATCCTCTCCGCGCAGCAGTTCAAGGCGCGCGGCGAGGCGGTCGCCGCGATGAAGGCCGAGGGCATCGAGTACGAGGCCCGCCTCGAACTGCTCGACGAGGTGACCCACCCGAAGCCGCTCGCGGAGCTGCTGGAGGCCGCGTACGAGATGTACCGGCAGGGGCACCCCTGGGTCGCCGATCACCAGCTATCCCCCAAGGCCGTGGTCCGCGACATGTACGAGCGGGCGATGACCTTCACCGAGTACGTGCAGTTCTACGGGCTGACCCGCTCGGAGGGCCTCGTCCTGCGCTACCTGGCCGACGCGTACAAGACGCTGCGGCAGACGGTGCCCGAGGACGCCAAGACCGAGGAGCTGATCGACCTCATCGAGTGGCTGGGCGAGCTCGTCCGCCAGGTCGACTCAAGCCTCATCGACGAGTGGGAGCGGCTGCGCAACCCGTCCGACGTGGCGGAGGTGGCCCAGGCGCACGCAGCCCTGACCGACCGGCCGCCGGCGGTGACCCGCAACGCGCGTGCGTTCCGGGTGCTGGTGCGCAACACGCTGTTCCGCCGGGTCGAGCTGGCCGCGCTGCGCCGCTGGGACCTGCTCGCCGAACTGGACGCCGGCGACGGCTGGGACTACGACGCGTGGGCCGACGCGCTGGGTCCGTACTTCGAGGCGTACGACTCGATCGGGATCGGGCCGGACGCACGCGGACCGGCGCTGCTCATGATCGAGCAGGGCCGGGAGCGGTGGACCGTCCGGCAGATCTTCGACGACCCGGACGGCGACCACGACTGGGGCATCAGTGCCGAGGTCGACCTGGCCGCCTCGGACGAGATCGGCGCCGCCGTAATCCGGATCACCGACGTCGGCCAGCTCTGACTCGATGCCGGAGGCGGAACCCGCCTCCGGCACACCACCGGCGTCGGCCTCGGCCCGACTCCGCTCACCGGGCCTCGGCCACCGCCCTGATCCGGCGCACCGCCTCGCGGACGCCTCCGTTCCACGGGGTGCCGTGACCGGGGAGGATCCACGTCGCCGGCAGGTCCTCGATGCGGGCGAGTGAGGCGAGCGCCAGCGCCGGGTCGTCGGTGAACGGCGCCGGCTGCGGGCCCTGGAGGCCGGTCAGCACGTGCCGGGTGGTGAGCGCGTCCCCGACGAACACCGCGTCGGCGACCGGCACGTGCACGGCGATGCTGCCCGGCGAGTGGCCGGGCATCCCGATCACGCGAGGGGCACCGGGCAGGTCGAGCACCTGACCGTCCTCCACGGCGGTCACCTCGGTGAGGTGGGTCGTGCGCATCCCGCCCTTGCGGCTCGCGTACCAGATGAAGCGCGCAGTCGCACCCACCTTGACCTTCCCGAAGGACGCCTTGGGCTTGACCTCGCCGCGGGCGCGGGCGGCGTCCGCACCGTGCACGTAGACCGGCACGCCGTGATCGCGTCGGAGCCGCTCGGCGAACCCGATGTGGTCGGTGTCGCCGTGGGTGAGGATCAGCCCCCGAACGTCGGCGAGCGAGCGGCCCATGCCGGACAGCTCCGCCACCAGCTCCCGCCAGTGACCGGAGAGCCCGGCGTCGACGACGGTCACACCCTCCTCGGTCTCGATCAGGTAGACGGCGACGATGTCGTTGCCGATGCGGTGCAGGTGTGGCCCGAGCTTCATGGGTGCCTCCCGAAGTGACGTCACGTCTCGTATGGCTACGGTACATAGCTATCATGGCTAAACGCTATAGCTATCATGGTGACGGCCGTCGCCCAGCCCCGGAAGGAGCACCCGCATGCCGACCCCCGACCGGACGTCGCTCGCCGACATCATCGAAGCCGCACGCGGCATCCTGGAGTCGGAGGGACTCCCGCGCCTGACCATGCAGGCGGTCGCCGAGCGGGTCGGTGTGCGCGCCCCGTCGCTCTACAAGCGGGTCCGCAACCGCGACGCCCTGATCCAGCTCGTCGCCGAGGCCGTCGTCCGCGACATGGGCGAGCAGCTCAGCGCCGTTGCCAGCAGCGGCGACCCGGGCAGGGACCTCGGCGAGCTGGCCCGCGCCTTCCGCGCGTTCGCCCACGCACACCCGGCCGGCTATCAGCTGATCTTCGCCAACAGCCGCCGGGAGACCCGGCCCAGCCTCGATGCCCTCACCCAGGCCAGCGCCCCCGCCCTGCGCGTCGCCGCCGCCCTCGCCGGGCCCGAGCACGCCCTGGAGGCCGCCCGCATGTTCACCGCCTGGGCCAACGGCTTCGTCAGCATGGAGTACGCGGGCGCCTTCAACCTCGGCGGCGACCTCGACGAGGCCTTCGAGTTCGGCGTCAGCCGCCTGACCGCCGCCTTCGCGCCCCCGAAACCGTCCCGGGCCGACTGACCGCCGGTGGCCGCGAACCGGCACCAATCGGCCCACCCGCTTCGCCAGTTCTCCCGCTGGGCAATGTCAGACCCGTCGATTAGAATGTGTGTACTAATCGAGATCCTGACCTGGGAGGACGCCCGTGACCGCGCCCGCCTCCACGCCCCTCACCCCCTACGCCACACTGCTCGGCTTCACCCGCTACGTCGACCGCAACGGCCCCACCAAGGCAACCTTCGTGGGCGGCCTGCGCAAGCAGCGGGCCAGCCGCTCCGGCTTCAACCCGCACGGCCAGTTCGTCAAGGCCCTCAAGGCCGACATCGCCTTCCACACCGGTGGCACCCACCTCACCGGCGTGGTCGACGTGGTCAAGCCACGCTGGCGCCCGCTCTACCAGGCGCTGGTTCCCGGCGCCACGGCCTGGCTGCACTCCCTGGGCGAGCCGCCCGCCGTCGACCTGGCCCAGACCCGCGACGCCCTCGCCATGCTCGGCGATCTGCCAGTCAAGATCAACCCCCACTTCGGCGTACGGCACGCCGACGGCCGGGCCGAGGCGGTCCGGCTGCACTTCGACGAAACCCCGCCGAGTCCGGAGTCCGTGCTCGCCACCCTGCACCTGATGGCCCGGCACATGGACGCGGTGCTGCCGCACGCCGAGCCGGTCCTGGTCGACGTCCGACGCGGCCAGGCCCACCACATGCCCGCCGACGCCAAGCCCGACCAGATCGAACGCTGGCTGGCCGGCGAAGCCGCCGCCTTCCGCGCCATCTGGTCCACCGCCGCCTGACCCATCTCGCCGGCCGGGGCGGCTGCCCTGCGAGATCACGCTCGATCCCGGATGTAGTGGCCTCCTCTCCTCGGGAGGCCACTACATCCCTGTTCGGGCGAGATCATGGGTGAGTGGGCAGCGGAGGTGCCGAGGCGCGATCCGTGGTTATCCACAGGGGCGGTGTAGGGCACCGGGATCGGTCAGCCTGGACACCATGCCGAAAGCTCCTCGCCGGCCGCCCCAGTTGCGCGGTCGGGTCTTCCGTGGCTCGGTCGCCGTCTCGCAGGGCCTGCTGACCCGCAACGACCTACGCAGCTCCGCGTGGCGGCCACTCTTCCGGGACGTCCACGCCGACGCCCAGGTCAAATTCACACACCTGACCAGGTGCGCCCAGTCGGACGCTGGCTGATCCCGCCCGGCGCGGCCATCGCCGGCAACGCCGCAGCGGCCCTGTACGGCTGCGCTACACCGACTCTGACGGAGCCGGTCGACGTGTTGGTGCCCAGGGACACCCGGATCGGGCCAACCACCGGTCTTCGGATCCATCATGGGGAGATCGACTGTGGCGACGCGGTGGACCGGGCGGGGGTCAGGGTGACCAGCCCGCCGCGAACCTGCTGGGACCTCGCCCGTTGGCTCGATGTGGTCGAGGCGGTGGTCGTCATCGACGCCCTGCTCGCCAACCGGCTCATCGACGTGCCGACGTTGCGCGAGTACGCGCTGAGCCGGGCCGGTCGGCGGGGCTGGCGGTCCCTGCTGCGCGCGGTTGACCTGGCCGACGCGGGTGCGGAGTCACCCCAGGAGTCCCGCACCCGGGTGCGGCTCGTGCTCGCCGGGCTGCCCAGGCCGCAGACGCAGTGGATCGTCGCCGATCAGGGCCGGTTCGTGGCCAGACTGGACCTGGCCTGGCCGCAGTTCAAGATCGCGGTGGAGTACGACGGGCTCTGGCACGACGACCCCGAGCAGTTCCACCGGGACCGCCGGCGACTCAACCGGCTGCTCGGCGACGACTGGATCGTCGTGCACGTGACCGCCAAGCGCCTCCGGGACGACTTCGACGGCTTCCTTGCCGAGGTCAGGGCCGCGCTGCGGGCGCGGTCCCGCTCCCCCTGGGCACCATGATCGTGCTCGAATACGGAAGTAGTGGCCTCCCCGTCAAGAGAGACCACTACTTCCTGGATCGAGCGTGATCACGGCCGCGTGCGGCGCGCAGCGCGTGCGGCACGCGGGGTTGGTCAGGCGGCGGGGAGGTACTTTGCCAGGTCGTCGAGGATCTTGTTGGCGGCGCCGACACCGATGCCGGTCATCCAAACCTCGTCGGCGACCGGGTAGGCCTTGCCGGCCTTGACCGCGCCGAGGCCCTTCCAGAGGGTACCGGCGGTCATCTTGGCCTGCTCGGCGGCGGCCTTGTCGCCGTAGGCGGTCACGAAGATGACGTCACCGTCGACCTCGTTGATCCGCTCGGGGCTGACCAGGTCGAAGCGCTTGTCCTCCTTGTTGGCGAGCTGCTGCCGCTCGGGCCGGCCCAGGCCGGTGTCGCCGATGACGATGCCGGAGAACGAGTCCGGGCCGTACACCCGGATGTTGCCGGGGAGGAACCGCACGATCGACACCTTGCGGGCGGCGGCGTCGCCGAGCGTCGTGCCGAAGTCCTTGGCCCGCTTCTCGTACGCGGCGAGCAGATCCTTGGCCTGCTGCTCGTGGCCGAGCGCCTTGCCGTCGAGGAGGAAGTTCTCCTTCCAGGTGATGCCGACCTTGTCGGTGAACACCGTCGGCGCGATGGCGGACAGCTCGTCGTAGAACTTCTCCTGGCGGAACTTGCTGCCCAGGATGAGGTCCGGCTTCAGCGCGTTGATCGCCTCCAGGTCGGGCTCGGTGAGCACCCCGACCTCCTTGATGCTGGCGAGCTTGTCCGCGCCGAAGTACGTCGGCCAGCTCTTGGCCTCACCGGCGGTGGCGGCGCCGACCGGCGTGACGCCCAGCGAGAGCGCCGTGTCGATCTTGTCGGTGTCGAGCACGACGACGCGCTTGGGCTCCGCCGGGACCTTGGTGGTGCCCATGGCATGGGTGATCTCCCGGGTCTCCCCGGTGGCGGAGCCGGCGACCGGGTCGCTCTCACCGCAGGCGGTGAGGCCGACGCCGAGGGCGACGGCCGCGGCGAGGGCGGCGACGAGACGACGCATCAGAGTCCTTTCGAAGGGTACGAGCCGGCGAGCGGGATGTTCCCGTCGTCGGCGGGTTGGGCGGAGGGGGTGACCGGGCGGGTGGTGGCGCCGCCGGTGTGCGCGGGCACCACCAGGGGTGCCCCGGTCACCGGGCAGGGCACGACCACGCAGGCCAGCCCGAATACGTCACGGACCAGGTCCGCGGTGAGGATCTCCCGGGGCGGCCCGGCGGCCACCACCGTGCCGGCGCGCATCGCGACCAGGTGGTCGGCGTAGCGGGCGGCCTGGTTCAGGTCGTGCAGCACGGCGACCACGGTGCGTCCCCGCTCGACGCGCAGCCGGTGCAGCAGGTCCAGCACCTCCACCTGGTGGGCCAGGTCGAGGAAGGTGGTCGGCTCGTCCAGCAGCAGCGCGTCGGTGTCCTGGGCGAGGGTCATGGCGATCCACACCCGCTGCCGCTGGCCGCCGGAGAGGCTGTCGACCGGCCGGTCGGCCAGGCCGGCCACGTCGGCCAGGGCCATCGCCCGGTCCACCGCCGCGCCGTCCTCCGGTGACCACTGCCGCCACCACCGCTGGTACGGCTGCCGGCCGCGCCCGACCAGGTCGGCCACGGTGACGCCCTCGGGCACCAGCGGGCTCTGCGGCAGCACGCCGAGCCGGCGGGCCACCTCCCGGGTCGGCAGGTCGCGGATGGCGCTGCCGTCCAGCAGCACGGTGCCACGGCGGGGGGTGAGCAGCCGGGCCATGGTTCGCAGCAGGGTGGACTTGCCGCACGCGTTCGGTCCGACGATCACGGTGAACGCGTCGGTCGGCAGGTCCAGGTCGAGCCCGTCGAGCACGGTCCGCTCGTCGTAGCCGGCGACCAGGTCGCGGGTGGAGAGCATCACACGACTCCTTGAGTCACGAGGACCGCCGCCGTCCGCGCAGCAGCAGGAAGATCAGGTACGGCCCGCCGATCGCGGCGGTCAGCACGCCGGCCGGCAGTTGGGTGGGTGCGAACAGGCGTCGGCCGGCCAGATCGGCCAGCACCAGCAGCAGCGCGCCGAGCAGCGCCGCGCAGACCAGCGGCGGCCGTTCGGCCCGTACCAGCCGCCGGGCCACCTGGGGCGCGACCAGGGCCACGAAGTCGACGGCGCCGACCTGGGCGGTGACCATCGCGGCGACGAGTACGCCGGTGCCGGCGAGCCCGATGCGGCGGGCCACCGGGCGTAGCCCGACCCCGCGTGCGGTGTCGTCGTCCAGGGCGGTGCTGTTCAGCGCCCATCCGGCCCAGGCCAGCACCGGCAGCAGCACCAGCAGCGTGCCGGCGATCCAGGCGGCCTCGGTCCAGCCCTTGCCGGCCAGGGTGCCGATCAGCCAGATCTGCGCCCGCAGCCCGTCGATCGGGTCGGCGGTGAGCATGACCACCTCGGTCAGCGCCCGGAAGGCGAAGGCGACCGCGACTCCGGCGAGCACGAACCGCTGCGCGGCCAGCCCGTGCCGGGCACCGAGGGCGAACAGCAGCACCGCGGCGAGCAGCCCGCCCACCAGCGCGGTGGGCGCCACCAGCACCGCGGCCGCCCCGCTGGTCAACGCCACGGTCGCGGCGAGCCCGGCGCCCTGGGTGATGCCGATGACGTCCGGACTGGCCAGCGGGTTGCGGGCCACGCTCTGGATCAGCGTGCCGGCCACGCCGAAGGCCGCGCCGGCCACCGCGGCCAACACGATCCGCGGCAGCCGAAGGTCAAAGACGACCAAATCGTACGGGGTACCCGCCCCGGAGAGCGCGCGCAGAACGTCGGCCGGGGCGACGTACGGGGTGCCCAGGGAGAGGCTGAGCACCACGGCCAGCAGGAGCAGCACGGTCAGCGTGGCGGCCACCAGCACCGCGCGGCGGCGGACCTGCAGGCTGACTGGGCCGATCCGCAGCAGCGACCGCCCGGGCAGCCGGGCGTCGGCGCCACCGGGCGTCGCGTCGACGTCCGGCGCCGTGGTCGGGGAGTCGGGGATGCGGTCGACGGTGGTCACGCGGTCACCACCCGGGCGCGGCGCACCAGCACGGCCAGCAGCGGCGCGCCGATCAGGGCGGTGACGATCCCGGCCGGTATCTCGCCGGGCGGGGCGACGAGCCGGCCGACGACGTCGGCGCCGAGCAGCAGGGCCGGCCCGAGCAGGGCGGAGACGGCGAGGGTCCAGCGGTGGTCCGCGCCGACCAGGGCGCGTGCCAGGTGCGGCACGGCCAACCCGACGAAGGCGACCGGCCCGGCCGCCGCCACCGCGGCCCCGGTCAGCAGCACGGCGGCGAGGCCACCGCCGAGGCGGACCAGGCCGACCCGGTTGCCGAGGCCGCGGGCCACGTCGTCGCCGAGGGCCAACGCGTCCAGACCCCGGGCCACCAGGGCGGCAAGCACCAGGCCGGCGAGGACGAAGGGCAGCACCTGGGCGGTGACCGACAGGTCCCGTCCTGCCAGCCCGCCGACCACCCAGAATCGGTACTCCTCGAAGGTGCGGGCGTCGATGCTGAGCAGCGCGTACACCCCGGAGGCCAGGCTGGCGTCGAGCGCCGCGCCGACCAGCGCGAGGGTGACCGGGCTGGCGCCCTCGCGGGCCCGGGTGGCGATGGCGAAGACCAGCAGCCCGGCGATCAGCGCACCGGCGATGCCGAACCAGACGTACCCGGCGAGCGTGCCGACACCGAAGACGGAGATGGCCAGCACCACGCCGAACGACGCGCCGGCGCTGATGCCGAGGATGCGCGGCTCGGCGAGCGGGTTGCGGGTGAGGGCCTGGAACAGCACGCCGGCCACGGCGAGCGCGAGCCCGACGGCGAGGCCGAGCGCGGTGCGCGGCACCCGCAGCTCGCGGACGATGGTGCTGGCGTCACTGCCGTCCGGCGCGACGAGGGCGTGCCAGACCTGGTCGACGCCGAGTTGCCTGCTGCCGAGCGCGAAGCTGGCCAGCACGGTGAGCAGCAGCACCAGCGCGGCGCCGACGGTGACGGCCACCCGGCGGCCGGTACGCGTGCCGGACCGGTTGCGGGCCGGGGCCGGCCGGGTGGCGAGGGTGGTCACGAGTCTCCTGCACGTTCGCGCTTAGGTTCGCCTTACCTTAGCCGACGTCCTGAGGGTGGCCTAACTGGCGCTCGTCGATCCAGGGCGGGTGACCAGGTCGGACGCCCGCGGCGAGGGGGCGGCCCGCCTAGGGTGGGAGCATGCGATTCGACCAGCACACGGTCGTGCTTCTGGTCCGGCCGGCGGACGCCCCGGAGCTGCCGCAGGACGCGATCGACCGGTTGCAGAACACGCACCTGGCCCACCAGGCGGGGCTCGTGGAGCAGGGACTCGTGCTCGCGGCCGGGCCGTTCCTGCACGGCGACGACGACCGGCTGCGGGGCTTCGTCGTGCTCTCCATCGCCCCGGACGAGGCCCGCGAGCTGTATCACAACGATCCGGCGGTGCGAGCCGGGCAGCTGGCCGTACAGGTGATGAGCTGGCTGGTGCCGGAGGGCAACGTGCGGTTCGAGAGCGTGCCGATCCCCCGCTCGATGCTGGAGGCGGCGGCCGGCGACTGACGCGCCAGGAGCTGGCGCCGGTCAGCCGGCCGCGGCGCTGCGGGCCGCCGGAGGGACCGGCGAGCTGGCCGGCGGCGGCGCGTTCCGCTGCTCATCCTCGACGTGGCGCTCCGGCGGCAGCTCGCCGATCGGCACCACCCGCAGGGCCTCCACCGAGCCGACGATCACCCGCAGCGCAGGGAAGTGGTCCCCCAGCACCTGGCGGCACCGGCCGCACGGCGCGACGATCTCGCGCCCGCGATCCGCCACCGTCACGATCGTCTCCAGCCCGGTGACGCCCTGCGTCGCGGCGGTGCCGACGACGATCAGCTCGGCGCACGTCGCGCCGGTGACGTGGTGGACGTTCACCCCGGTGAAGACCCGCCCGTCGGCGGTCCGAGCGGCGGCCGCGACGGTGTGGTTCTCGCTGCGGCAGCGCAGCTTGGCGACCGCCGTGGCGGCCTGCACCAGCGCGCGGTCGGTGTCCCGCAGCTCCATTCCGTCCCCCAGCGCTCGACGTCGGCCGCCAACTCTAGACCGCCGCGCTGTGCCCGGAGAGCGGCGGCGCGGTAACCCAGGGGCGGTACGCGGCCGGGCTGCCTATCCTTGGGCACGACATGCAGAATCCAGCCTCCTCCGCCGCGACCGATCCCGTCCGCGAGCTGCACCGCCGCCTCTCCCCCCTGATGTTCCGCGACCAGCGCCGGCTCCAGCGACGGCTGGACGGCGCCCGCAAGCTGCGCGACCCGCAGCGCCGGGAGGCGGCGTTGGCCGAGATCACCACCGACCTGGCGCGGGCCGAGCAGCGGATCGCCGCCCGGCGCGCGGCCGTACCCGTGATCACGTACCCGGCGGGGTTGCCGGTCAGCGAGCGCAAGGACGACATCGCCGCCGCCATCCGCGACCACCAGGTGGTGATCGTGGCCGGCGAGACCGGCTCCGGCAAGACCACCCAGATACCCAAGATCTGCCTGGAGCTGGGGCGCGGGGTGCACGGGCTGATCGGGCACACCCAGCCCCGGCGGCTGGCGGCCCGGACGGTCGCGGACCGGATCGCCGACGAGCTGGGCACCGAGCTGGGTGACGTGGTCGGCTACAAGGTGCGCTTCACCGACCAGGTCAGCGACCGCAGCCTGGTCAAGCTGATGACCGACGGCATCCTGCTGGCCGAGTTGCAGACCGACCGGATGCTGCGCCAGTACGACACGTTGATCATCGACGAGGCGCACGAGCGCAGCCTCAATATCGACTTCATCCTCGGGTACCTGCGGGAGCTGCTCCCCCGACGACCCGACCTCAAGGTGATCATCACCTCGGCGACCATCGAGACCGACCGCTTCGCCCGACACTTCGCGGGGCCGCCCACCGCCGACGAGCCGCAGGGCGTACCGGCGCCGGTGGTCGAGGTCTCGGGCCGCACCTACCCGGTGGAGGTGCGCTACCGGCCACTGGTCGAGGTCGCCGAGGGCGAGGAGGACGGCGACGGCGACGGCGACGAGGAGACCGTCCGCGACCAGATCCAGGCGATCGGCGACGCCGTCGAAGAGCTGGCCGCCGAGGGCCCCGGCGACATCCTGGTCTTCCTCAGCGGTGAACGGGAGATCCGGGACACCGCCGACGCGCTAAGCAAGCTGGTGCAGAAGAAGCGCTCGCTGCTCGGCACCGAGATCCTGCCGCTGTACGCCCGGCTCTCCTCCGCCGAGCAGCACCGGGTGTTCGCGGCGCACACCGCGCGTCGGGTGGTGCTCGCCACCAACGTCGCGGAGACCTCACTGACCGTGCCCGGAATCAAGTACGTGGTGGACCCGGGCACCGCCCGGATCTCCCGCTACTCCAGCCGGCTCAAGGTGCAGCGGCTGCCGATCGAACCGATCTCCCAGGCGTCGGCCAACCAGCGCAAGGGTCGCTGCGGGCGTACCTCGGACGGCATCTGCATACGCCTCTACGACGAGCAGGACTTCCTCTCCCGGCCGGAATTCACCGACCCGGAGATCCTGCGCACCAACCTGGCGTCGGTCATCCTCCAGATGACCGCGATCGGGCTCGGCGACCTCGCCGCGTTCCCGTTCATCGACCCGCCGGACCGGCGCAACATCACCGACGGCGTCAACCTGCTGCACGAGCTGGGCGCGCTCGACCCGGCCGAGGCCGACCCGGCGAAGCGGCTCACCGCGCTGGGCCGGCGGCTGGCCCAACTGCCGGTCGACCCGCGGCTGGCCCGCATGGTCGTCGAGGGCGAACGCAACGGTTGCGCGACCGAGGTGCTGGTGATCGCCGCCGCGCTCTCCATCCAGGACCCACGGGAGCGGCCCGCGGAGAAGCAGGCCCAGGCAGACCAGGCGCACGCCCGGTTCGCCGACAAGGAATCGGACTTCGTCGCGTTCCTCAACCTGTGGCGCTACCTGCGGGAACAGCAGCGGGAGCTGTCCTCCAGCGCGTTCCGCCGGATGTGCAAGGCGGAGTACCTGAACTACCTGCGGGTCCGCGAGTGGCAGGACATCGTCGGGCAGCTGCGCCAGGTGCTGCGTACCCCGCAGGAGGGCGACCGGCGCGGCGGACGGCCGGCGCGGGACACCTCGGACGGCGCGGACGCCGGCCGGGGTGAGAGCCGCCGGGGCGGCGCCGATCTGCCGGAGGAGATCGACACCCCGAAGGTGCACCAGTCACTGCTGCCCGGTCTGCTGTCGCACATCGGCCTGAAGGACGCGCAGAAACACGAGTACCTGGGCGCGCGGGGCGCGAAGTTCGCGCTCTTCCCCGGCTCGGCGCTGTTCAAGAAGCCGCCGCGCTGGGTGATGGCCGCCGAGCTGGTGGAGACCTCCCGACTCTGGGGCCGCATCGCCGGTCGGGTCGAGCCGGAGTGGGTCGAGCCGCTCGCGCAACACCTGGTCAAGCGCAGTTACAGCGAGCCGCACTGGGAGAAGAAGCAGGCCGCGGTGATGGCCTACGAGAAGGTCACCCTGTACGGCGTCCCGCTCGTCACCTCCCGCAAGGTGAACTTCGGGCGGATCGACCCGCCGCTGAGCCGGGAGCTGTTCATCCGGCATGCCCTCGTCGAGGGCGACTGGCAGACCCACCACCAGTTCTGGAGTGACAACAAGCGGCTGCTCGCCGAGATCGAGGAGTTGGAAAGCCGGGCCCGCCGCCGGGACATCCTGGTCGACGACGAGACCATCTTCGGCTTCTACGACCAGCGGATCCCGGCCGACGTCGTGTCCGGCCGGCACTTCGACACCTGGTGGAAGAAGACCCGCCGGGACCTGCCCGACCTGCTCACCTTCACCCGCGACCTGCTCGTCAACGACGGCCGGCCGGGGGTGGACGAGGGCGACTACCCGGACGAGTGGCAGACCCAGGGGGTGACCCTGCCACTGACCTACCGGTTCGAGCCGGGCACGCCGGCCGACGGCGTCACCGTGGACATCCCGCTGCCGCTGCTCAACCAGGTGCCGGCGGAGAGCTTCGGCTGGCAGGTACCCGGGCTGCGCGAGGAGACGGTGATCGCGCTGATCCGCTCGCTGCCCAAGGCGATCCGCCGCAACTTCGTCCCGGTGCCGGACTACGCCCGGGCCGCCCTGGCGGCGATCACCCCCGGCGAGGAGTCGCTGCTGGACGCGCTCACCCGGGAACTGCGCCGGATGACCGGGGTCACCGTGCCGCGCGACGCCTGGGAGCCCGGCAAGCTCCCGGCACACCTGCGGGTCACCTTCCGGGTGCTCGGCGACGACGAGAAGCCGGTCGCCGAGGGCAAGGACCTGCCAACCCTGCAACGCCAACTCCGCCAGGAGGTACGCCAGGTGGTGGCGGCCGCCGCGCCGGAGGTGGCCCGCACCGGGCTGCGCGAGTGGAGCATCGGCACGCTGCCGCGCACCATCGAGCAGGTCCGCGCCGGGTACGCGGTGACCGCGTACCCGGCACTGGTCGACGAGGGCGCCACCGTCGGGGTGAAGGTCTTCGACTCCCCGGCCGAGGCGGAGGCGGCGCACTGGGCCGGCACCCGCCGGCTCCTGCGGCTCACCGTGCCGTCCCCGGCCCGGTTCCTACAGGGCCGGCTGAACAACGAGGCGAAGCTGGCGCTGAGCCGCAACCCGCACGGCGGCGTGCAGGAGCTGATCGAGGACGCCGCGGGCGCGGCCATCGACCGGTTGATCGGTGCCGCCGGCGGGCCGGCCTGGGACGCCGACGGGTTCGCGGCGCTCCGCGAGAAGGTCCGCGCCGACCTGGTCGACACCGTGGTCGAGGTGATGGACCGGGTACGCAAGGTGCTCGCCGCCGCGTACACCGTCGAACAGCGGCTCGGCGCCACCCGCAACCTCGCCGTCGTGGCCGCACTGGCCGACATCCGCAAACAGCTCGCCGGTCTGGTGCACGCCGGGTTCATCACCGAGGCCGGGTACGCGCGCCTGCCCGATCTGCTGCGCTACCTCACCGCCATCGAGCGCCGCCTGGACCGGCTGGGCGGCAACCCGCAACGCGACCGGCAGCAGCAGGACCGGATCGCGACGGTGCAGAAGGAGTACGACGACCTGCTCGCCGCGCTGCCGCCGGCACGCCGGCAGGAGACCGCCGTCCGGCAGATCCGCTGGATGATCGAGGAGTTGCGGGTGAACGTCTTCGCTCAGGCGCTGGGCACCCCGTACCCCGTCTCGGAGCAGCGGATCTACCGCGCGATGGACGACGCCGAAGGCCGCTGACGGCGATCAGCGGGGGTCCACACCCGGCGGGAGGTCGTCGCCGTCGATCGCGGACTGTACGTAGTCGAGCAGGATGCGGCGCAGTTCCCGGCCGGCGTGGGTCGGCACGACGTCCCGCCGGCGGGCCACCGCGATGGTCCGCCGGACCCCGGGCGGCGCCAGCCGGGTGATCCGCACTCCCGGACGGCGGGCCAGCACGATGCCGGGCACCAGCGCGACGCCGAGCCCCGCCTCGACGAAGCTGAGCACCGCGTCCATCTCTCCGCCGTCGACCGCGAAGGTCGGCTCGAAGCCGGCCGCGCGGCACGCCTCGATGGTGGCGTCGCGCAGGTCGTAGCCCTCCCGGAACATCACCATCGGCTGGTCGCGCAGGTCGGTGATGCGCAGTTCCCCGTTCGCCGAGGCGGTCGGCACCTCCCCCACCGAGGCCACCACCAGGCTCTCCTGCAGGATCGGATCGACGCGCAGCCCCGGGTCGGCGCCCTGGGCCGGCATGATGATCAGCGCCAGGTCGAGGTCGCCGCGGAGCAGGTCGCGCACCAGGTCCTGGGACCCGCCCTCCTCGACCTTCAGGTCGACGGTGGGGTGCGCGTCGCGGAACCGCCGCAGCACCGGCGGGGCGAGCGACGTGGCGAGGCTGGGGGTGGCGCCGAGCCGGACCCGGCCCCGGCGCAGCCCGACCAACTCCTGGACCTCCCGGGTCGCGGTCTCCACGTCGGCGAGGATGCGGGTGGCCAACGGCAGCAGCACCTCGCCGGCCGCGGTGAGGGCGATGTTGCCCCGTACCCGCTCGAACAGTGGGGCCCCGAGGTCGGTCTCCAGGGCGTGAATTTGCTTACTGAGAGAAGGCTGAGTGATGCCGACGATGTCGGCGGCTTGGGTGAAATGTCGTACTTCGGCCACCGCAACGAAGTACCGGAGCTGATGGAGTTGCATCTACATAGCTTACGGCTATCAACACTGCGAGTTTGATGCATTGGACGACTGATCCATGTGCTCCTAGCGTCGATCGTGTGGTAGTCACGAAAACTCGGTCGCCCATCCGCTCCAACGTCGGTCTCAAGGCCGTCATGGCGGTGACGGGCATCATGCTGGCGCTGTTCCTGATCGCACACATGCTCGGCAACCTGAAGGTGTTCACGGGGGAGACCTCGTTCGACCACTACGCGCGCTGGCTGCGCGACATCGGCAAGCCGCTACTGCCCGGCGTGTGGTTCCTGTGGATCCTGCGCTTCGGGCTGGTGGTGGCGGTCGTCGCCCACATCGTGGCCGCGACGGTGCTGGCCCGCCGGGCCCACGCGGCCCGCCCGGTGAAATACGCCCACCGCAAGAAGGTCAACGGCAGCTACGCGGCCCGCACCATGCGCTGGGGCGGGGTGATCATCCTGCTCTTCGTCATCTACCACCTCTTGGACCTGACCACCGGCACGCTGAACCCGGTCGGTGACGAGAGCAAGCCCTACGGCAACGTCGTCGCCGACTTCGCGCCGGAGCGCTGGTACGTCACGCTCTTCTACACCCTCGCCATCGTCGCGGTGGGCTTCCACCTGCGGCACGGCGCCTTCAGCGCGTTCCGCAGCCTCGGCCAGCAGACGCCGCGGGGCGAGCGCCGGGCGCGCACCGCCGCGCTGGTCTTCGCCGTGCTGCTCTGCGCCGGATACCTGGTGGTCCCGTTCGCCGTTCTCACCGGATTGGTGTCCTGACATGGAACTCTTCACCGAGGGCGACCCGATCGCCGACACCAAGGCTCCCACCGGCCCGATCGAGAAGCGCTGGGACACCCGACGCTTCGAGGCCAAGCTGGTCAACCCCGCGAACCGCCGCAAGATGACGGTGATCGTGGTCGGCACCGGCCTGGCCGGCGGCTCGGCCGCGGCCACCCTGGCCGAGCAGGGCTACCACGTCAGGTCCTACTGCTACCAGGACAGCCCCCGCCGGGCGCACTCGATCGCGGCGCAGGGCGGCATCAACGCCGCGAAGAACTACCGCAACGACGGCGACTCGGTGCACCGACTGTTCTACGACACCGTCAAGGGCGGCGACTTCCGCTCCCGGGAGTCGAACGTGCACCGGCTGGCCGAGGTGTCGGTCAACATCATCGACCAGTGCGTCGCCCAGGGCGTGCCGTTCGCCCGCGAGTACGGCGGTCTGCTGGACACCCGCTCCTTCGGCGGCGCCCAGGTGCAGCGCACCTTCTACGCCCGGGGGCAGACGGGCCAGCAACTGCTGCTCGGCGCGTACCAGGCGCTGGAGCGGCAGATCGGCCTCGGCAACGTGGAGATGAACGCCCGGCACGAGATGCTGGAGCTCGTCATCGTGGACGGCAAGGCCCGCGGCATCGTGGTCCGCGACCTGGTCACCGGCGAGATCAGCACCGAGATGGCCGACGCCGTCGTGCTCGCGTCCGGCGGCTACGGCAACGTCTTCTACCTCTCCACCAACGCCAAGGGCTGCAACGTCACCGCCACCTGGCGGGCGCACCGCAAGGGCGCGTACTTCGCCAACCCCTGTTACACGCAGATCCACCCGACCTGCATCCCAGTCTCCGGCGACCACCAGTCGAAGCTGACCCTGATGAGCGAGTCGCTGCGCAACGACGGCCGGGTCTGGGTGCCGAAGACCAAGGGCGACGACCGCAACCCCCAGGACATCCCGGAGGACGAGCGGGACTACTACCTGGAGCGGATCTACCCCTCCTTCGGCAACCTGGTCCCCCGCGACATCGCCTCCCGCGCCGCGAAGAACGTCTGCGACGAGGGACGCGGCGTCGGGCCGACCAAACTCGGTGTCTACCTCGACTTCGCCGACGCGATCGGCCGGCTGGGCCGCAAGGCCATCGAGGCCAAGTACGGCAACCTCTTCGAGATGTACGAGCGGATCACCGGCGAGGACCCGTACGAGGTGCCGATGCGGATCTACCCCGCCGTGCACTACACGATGGGTGGTCTCTGGGTCGACTACGACCTCCAGTCGAGCATCCCCGGCCTGTTCGTGATCGGCGAGGCGAACTTCTCCGACCACGGCGCGAACCGGCTCGGCGCCTCAGCGCTGATGCAGGGCCTGGCCGACGGCTACTTCGTGCTGCCGACCACGATCGCCAACTACCTGGCCTCGGGCCCGCTGGAGAAGGTCGACGCCAGCCACCCGGCGGCGGTCGAGGCGCGCGCCGATGTCGAGGACCGGATCCAGCGGCTGCTGGCGGTCAACGGCGACCGGACGGTGGACTCGTTCCACCGGGAGCTGGGCCAGATCATGTGGGAGCACTGCGGCATGGAGCGCAGCGAGGCCGGGCTGCGCAAGGCGATCGGCGAGATCCGTGCCCTGCGCGACCAGTTCTGGCAGCGGGTCCGGGTGTCCGGCAGCGGCGAGGAGCTCAACCAGTCGCTGGAGAAGGCCGGCCGGGTGGCCGACTTCTTCGAGCTGGCCGAGCTGATGTGCGTCGACGCCCTGCACCGCGAGGAGTCCTGCGGCGGCCACTTCCGGGCCGAGCACCAGACCCCGGACGGCGAGGCGCAGCGCGACGACGACCGGTTCGCGTACGTGGCGGCCTGGGAGTTCACCGCCACCGGTGAGCCGTCGGTGCTGCACAAGGAAGACCTGATGTTCGAATACGTCCACCCCACGCAGCGGAGCTACAAGTGAACCTGACCCTGCGCATCTGGCGCCAGAAGGGCCCTGAGGACAAGGGTCGGATGGTGACCTACAAGGTCGACGACGTGTCCCCGGACATGTCGTTCCTCGAGATGCTCGACGTGCTCAACGAGCGGCTGATCCTCGCCGGTGAGGACGCGGTGGCGTTCGACCACGACTGCCGCGAGGGCATCTGCGGCATGTGCGGCCTGATGATCAACGGTGACGCGCACGGGCCGCAGCGCGGCACCACCGCGTGCCAGCTGCACATGCGGCAGTTCACCGACGGCGAGACGATCGACATCGAGCCGTGGCGGGCCAGCGCCTTCCCGGTGATCAAGGACCTGGTGGTCAACCGGGGCGCCTTCGACAAGATCATCGCCGCCGGTGGCTACATCACCGCGCCGACCGGCAGCGCGCCCGAGGCGCACTCCACCCCGGTGGCCAAGGCCAACGCGGACGCCGCCTTCGAGTCGGCCGCCTGCATCGGCTGCGGCGCGTGTGTCGCCGCCTGCCCGAACGGCTCCGGCATGCTCTTCACCGCCGCCAAGCTCACCCAGCTCTCCCTGATGCCGCAGGGCCAGCCCGAGCGGTACACCCGGGTGATCGGCATGGTCGACGCGCACGACGAGGCCGGCTTCGGCGGCTGCACCAACGCCGGTGAGTGCACCCCGGCCTGCCCGAAGGGCATTCCGCTGAACACCATCGGCCGGCTCAACCGCGACTACCTCATGGCCACCTCGAAGCGGGGCGACAACACTCCGGGCTCCTGAGCCTGGTGTTCTTCGTGGTCGGGCTGGGGGCGACCGTCCGCGCGCCGGTCCCGGTTTTCTCAGGTACGTGATCACGCCGCTGGCCGGCACCCCTGGTGGGTGCCGGCCAGCGGCTCTTTCCGGCTGCGCTCGGCGCTGTGGGTGGCGCACGGGAGAGCAACTCGGGTTCCTGGAAGTCGGCGTATCCCCACGCCGGTGACACCCCGACACCATGCAAACCGAGTTGATCATCGGCGACCCGCCAACCACCCCGGACCGGTTCAAGTGCCGGAGCGCGGGTAGCAGTCCGGTAGGCGCACCGGAGAGGGGACGAACGGCATGAAGGCACTGACCTGGCAAGGCAAGCGGCACGTACGGGTCGAGGAGGTCCCGGACCCCCGGATCGAGGAGCCGACCGACGCGATCGTGAAGATCACCTCGACGGCGATCTGCGGCTCCGACCTGCACCTGCACGAGGTGCTGGGGCCGTACCTGAAGCCCGGCGACATCCTCGGCCACGAGCCGATGGGCATCGTCGAGGAGGTCGGGCCGGAGGTGACCCGACTCAAGCCCGGCGACCGGGTGGTCGTGCCGTTCAACATCTCCTGTGGCAGTTGCTGGATGTGCCAGCGCCAGCTCTACGCCCAGTGCGAGACCACCCAGGTCAGCAGCGAGGGCAAGGGCGCGGCGCTGTTCGGCTACACGTCGCTCTACGGCTCGGTCCCCGGCGGGCAGGCCGAGTACCTGCGCGTTCCGCAGGCTCAATTCGGGCCGATCACCATCCCGCAGACCGGCGCCGACGAGCGCTACCTCTACCTCTCCGACATCCTGCCCACCGCTTGGCAGGCGGTGAAGTACGCGGACACCCCGCCCGGGGGCACCCTGGCGGTGTTCGGGCTGGGCCCGGTCGGGCAGTTCTGCGCCCGGATCGGCCGCCACCTCGGCGCCGGCCGGGTGATCGGCCTGGACCTGGTGCCCGAGCGGCTGGAGCTGGCCCGCCGGCACGGCATCGAGGTGCTCGACGTCCGCGAACTCGACGACGTACCGGGCGCGCTGATCGACCTGGTCGACGGGCGCGGCCCGGACGCGGTGATCGACGCCGTCGGCATGGAAGCGCACGGCGCGCCGGTCGGCAAGCTGGCCCACGCCGCCGTCGGACTGCTGCCGGACAGGCTGGCCCAGACGATGACCGACCGGGTCGGCACGGACCGGCTCTCCGTCCTGCACGCCGCGATCAAGGCGGTCCGTCGCGGCGGCACCGTCTCGCTGTCCAGCGTCTACGGCGGCGAGGCGGACGCGATGCCGCTGATGGAGATGTTCGACCGGGGCATCCAGCTGCGGATGGGGCAGTGCCACGTGCGCCGGTGGACCGACGAGATCCTGCCACTGCTCGCCGGTGATGACGACCCGCTGGGCGTCGAGGATCTGCACACCCATCGGGTACCGCTGGCCAGGGCGCCGCAGGCGTACGAGATGTTCAAGAAGAAGGAGGACGGCTGCATCAAGGTTGTGCTCGCTCCGTGAGCCGGGTCGTGGTGATCGCCGGCGCGACCAGCGGGATCGGCCGGGCGACGGCCCGGGCGTTCGCCGAGCGCGGCGACCGCCTCGTCCTCGCCGCCCGCGCCACACAGACCCTGGCCGACGTACGCGCGGAGTGCGCCGACGTCGACGTGCTGACCGTGCCCACCGACGTCACCGAGCCGGGCGCGCTGGAGGCGCTCGCGGGCGCCGCGGCCGACCGGTTCGGCCGCATCGACGTCTGGGTGCCCACGGCCGCCGTCATGGCCTACGGACGCTTCGACGAGCTGCCGGAGCGGGTCTTCGACCAGGTGGTGCGCACCGATCTGCTGGCCGCGGCCGACTCGGCGCGGGTGGCGTTGCGGCACGTCCGGGCCACCGGGACCGGCACCCTGATCCTCACCAGCTCGATGCTCGGGCACATCACCGCGCCGTACATGAGCGCCTACGTGACCAGCAAGTGGGGGTTGCAGGGGCTGGTCCGGACGCTGCAGCAGGAGCTGCGCGACAGCCCGCGGATCCGGCTGTGCCTGGTCAACCCGGGCAGCGTGGACACCCCGGTGTACCAGCAGGCGGCCAACTACCTGGGCCGGGTCGGCCGGCCTCCACCGCCGGTCACCAGCTCCCAGCGGGTGGCCCGGGCCATCGTGGACTGCGTGGACCGGCCCCGCCGGGAGGTCTCCGTGGGCCGGCTGAACGTGGTGCTGCGCGCCGGCTTCACCGTGCTGCCCGGCGTGTACGACGTCCTGGTCGGACCGTTGATGCGGTTGGCCGGCCTGAGCGGGCGGCCGGTCGACGCGCACGACGGCACGGTCTTCGCCCCGAACCCGGCCGGCGAGGCGGTGCGCGGCGGTCACCTGCCTGACCTGCGGCAGCTCGCTCGCAGCGTGCCCGGGTCGGTGGGCGCCGTGCTGCGTCGGCGGCTCGGCTGAGCGGTCGGGGGGCGCCTTGCATCGATCAACTCGCCTAGGGTGGTGGTCCGGCAAGCGCTCCGGCGCACCACGATGGGGGAGACGATTGACCATCCGACTGAACCGCAGGACCGCACTCGGGCTGGGCACGGTGGCCACCGCCGGTACGGTGCTCGGCGCCGCCGGCCCGGCGAGCGCCGCCGCTACGACCGAACCCAGCCCAACCACCCCGGCCCAGGCCGCCCGCCGCGTCGCCGCCGCCTACACCCGGTTCAGCACCGCGGCCGGCGGCAACTGGCAGGCGTACGTCAGCGTGGCCGACCCGGCCGGAGCGCCCGTGGTCGCGGTGGCGGCCGAGGCGGACCGGCGGATCGAGGCGTACAGCGTCAACAAGATCGCGGTCGCCACGGCGGTGCTCGACAAGGTCGACCGGGGGCTGCTCACCCTGGACCAGCGGGTCGAGGTGACGGCGGCGATCGTCGTTCCGGGCGGCGACGGCATCTTCAGCCTGGACGGCGCGTACCCGAGCAGCGTGACCCTCGGGCACGTGCTGGCCACCCTGCTGACCGTCTCCGACGACACGGCGGTGCGGCTGTGCGGGTCGGTCTGCCCGGCCGCCGAGCTCAACGCCATCCTGGTCGGCAAGGGCTTCCCGAACACCCAGGTCGAGCCGGTGGCCAACCCGAACCGGTTCTTCCTCGGCACCAGCACCCCCCGGGAGACGCACGACCTGCTGCGCGCCCTGGTCGCCGGCACCCTGCTCTCCCCCGCCTCGACGGCGTTCCTGCTCGGGCTGCTGCGCGCCCCGGTGGCGTTCACCGACGGCATCCGGCGCACCATGTCCTCCGACGAGCGGGCCCGGATCGCCACCAAGGCGGGCTGGTTCGCCGACGCCCGGCACGAGGCCGGAATCATCTTCGACCGGTCCGGCGCCGCGGTGCTCACCTACGCGCTGTTCGCCGACGGGCAGGCCGACCCGGACGACTTCGGCGCCACCCACCCGGCGGTGCAGGCCCGGGCCGCCATGGGCCCCCGGTTCCTCGCCGCGGTGGACCGGCTCGCCGGCGCCGGCACGGCGTACCGGATCGCGGCCCGGCGGCCCAGCAACGGCGGCTGAGCACGCACCCGGGCCGGCCGTCGTGGCGGCGTCCGGCCCGGTGCGGCGGCCGCCGGGGCACGAGCCGGCCCGGGTGACTACCGTGTAGTGCGGGACACAGCGGAGGGACGGCGATGGCACCAGCGGAACGCACGGACGTCGAGCGGTCGCTCGGGCGACGGATGGGCGGCGCGGCAGGGCTGGCCGCGCTGGCCGGCCTGGCCTGGGTGGCCCGGGACGTGCCGGCGGCACTGGGCGGCCGACTCGCCGGCGCCCGGGCCGACCGGGCGGCCCGCTCGCCCCAGTTTCGCGACGGCACCTTCCACAACCAGGCCGGCACCCGCACCATGGTCGCCGCCGAGCCGGGCCGCAACCTGCTCCGCGAACTGATCTTCGGCAAGCAGAAGCGCCGCCCGAGCACCTCGGTGCCGCTGCTGCGTCCGGCCGACGAGCCGGCCACCACCGGCACCGACCGGGAACTCGGCATCATCTGGTACGGCCACGCCTCGGCACTGGTGGAGATCGAGGGGTACCGGGTGCTCATCGACCCGGTGTGGAGCGAGCGCTGCTCACCCTCGGCCCTGGTCGGTCCCCGCCGGTTGCACGAACCGCCGGTACGCCTCGACGAGCTGCCCCGACTCGACGCGATCCTCATCTCCCACGACCACTACGACCACCTCGACATGGCCACCGTCCGGGAGCTGGTCGCCCGGCAGTCCGCGCCGTTCCTGGTGCCGCTGGGGGTGGGGGCACACCTGGACCGGTGGGGCGTACCGGCCGACCGGACCATCGAGCTGGACTGGTCGGACAGCCACCGGATCGACGGGCTGAAGGTCACCGCCACGCCGGCCCAGCACTTCTCCGGCCGGGGGCTGCGCCGTGACGGCACGCTCTGGAGTTCCTGGGTCATCGCGGGCAGGTCCCGCAAGGTCTTCTACACCGGCGACTCCGGCTACTTCGACGGGTACGCGGCGATCGGCGCGGAGCACGGGCCGTTCGACGTGACGCTGATGCAGATCGGCGCGTACGACCGGGCCTGGCCGAGCATCCACATGTTCCCCGAGGAGGCTGTCGACGCCCACCTCGACCTGCGCGGCGGGCTGTTCATCCCGGTGCACTGGGCGACGTTCAACCTGGCCCTGCACGACTGGTCCGAACCGGTGAACCGGCTGTGGGCCGAGGCGAAGGCCCGCGACGTGAGGCTTGCCGTCCCCCGCCCAGGCGAGCGCGTGGTGGTCGACGAACCACCCGCGGTGGACGGCTGGTGGCAGGCCGTCGCCTAAAGCACGAAGGCGTCGGTCCAGAGCGCACCGGAGCGGCCGGAGAGCGCGTCCAGCATGGCCACCGCCTGGCCGTCGGTGAGTTGCGCGACGAAGTCCACGATGGCCCGCCCCCGGGCCCGGCCGATCCGGTCCGACGTACGCGGATGCAGCTCCGCCTCGGCCAGCTCGACCAAGTCGTGCAGTCGCCGGGGCAACCGGGACTCCTCCTCCGGGTCGAGCAGCCACTCCCAGAGCGCCTCGACCAGGGTGCCCAGCAGCCGGGCCTGGCCGCGCTGGTGCAGGGCAAGGTCGGGGCGGGCCAGCACGAACCGGTGGTGGACGAACTTGAGCACCTGCACCTCGTGCCACTGGGCGCAGCCGAGCAGCACGTACCCGGAGCGCACCGACGGCTGATCGGTCACCGTGATCGCCTCGACGAAGCGGGTGGACCAGCGGGCGGAGAACCGGGCCACGTACTGCTCGGCCTCGATCGAACCGTCGAACGGCATCGCCAGCAGCCCCTCGACCAGCTCCTCCCGGACGTGCTCGACGGCGGCGGCGAAGGCGTCGTCGTCGGCGATCCAGGCGTCCTTGCGGTGCAGCTGCCGGCGCAGCCGCTCGATCGCCGCGCCGGGCCGACGGGCCGCGGTGGCCAGCGCCGCGTCGGTGATCGCCCGGAAGTGCCCGCTCTCCCGCTGCCAGGCCATCAGCTCGGCGGAGACCGCGCCCTGCTGGAGCACCCCGACCCGGTAGAAGTCCTCCACGTCGTGGATGGCGTACGCGATGTCGTCGGCGGTGTCCATCACCGACGCCTCCACGGTCTGCTGCCACTCCGGGATGCGGCCGGCGAACGGCTCCCGGGCCTGGCGCAGGTCGTCGAGCTCGGTCCGGTAGGCGCCGAACTTCGACGAGCCGCTCTCCGGGTCGTCCGGCGGTGGGGTGGCCCCCCGCGGCGGCGGGTCCAGCAGCCGGGGGTGCGGGTCGGGGTGGTCGAGGCGGGTCCACGGGTACTTCAGCATCGCCGCGCGGACCGCGGCGGTCAGGTCCAGCCCGGTGGTGGCCGCGCCGCGGATCTCGGTGCTGGTGACGATCCGGTACGACTGGGCGTTGCCCTCGAACCCGTCGCTGAGGCCGAGGCGTTGCCGGGCCAACCGGTCCAGCACCCGCTCCCCCAGGTGCCCGAACGGCGGGTGGCCCAGGTCGTGGGCGAGCGCCGCGGCCTCCACCACGTCCGGATCGCAGCCGCCGAGCTTGTCCAGCAGGTCACGCCACCGCTCGTCGCCGGTCAGCCGCTCGGCGATCGCCCGGGCCACCTGGGCGACCTTCAGGCTGTGGGTGAGCCGGTTGTGCACCAGCAGGCCGGAACCGACCGGGCTGATCACCTGGGTGACGCCCCCGAGGCGGGCGAAGAACGGCGAGCCGACGATCCGGTCCCGGTCGGCGCGGAACGGGTTGGGCGTGAGGTCGCCGAGGGCCCGGGCGCTGCCGCCGAAGAGCCGCCGGGCACGCGGCTCCGCAGCTGATTCCATGATCGCAACGCTAGCGCAGGCGCGGCGGGGTCGCCGCCGGGTCGCCCCGGCCGGGCGCGGCGGTTCAACCCCGCCGGGCGAGACGGATCAGCCTGGCCGGGCGCGGCGACAACGCCCGACACCGCCCGGCACAATGCAGGCGGTACCCACTTCCGAAGGCGGATCGAGATCGTGACCCAGTCTGTTCATCAGCGGATCGCCGACGAGCTCGGCGTGGCCGAGCGTCAGGTGCGGGCGGCCGTGGAGCTGCTCGACGGCGGCGCCACCGTGCCGTTCATCGCCCGCTACCGCAAGGAGGCCACCGGCCTGCTCGACGACACCCAGCTGCGCACCCTGGAGGAGCGGCTGCGCTACCTGCGCGAGCTGGACGAGCGGCGGGCCGCCGTCCTGGAGTCGATCCGCGGCCAGGGCAAGCTGGACGAGGCCCTGGAAGCGCAGATCATGGCCGCCGACTCGAAGTCCCGGCTGGAGGACATCTACCTGCCGTACAAGCCGAAGCGGCGGACCCGGGCGCAGATCGCCCGCGAGGCCGGGCTGGCGCCGCTGGCCGCGACGCTGCTGGCCGACCCCACCCAGGACCCGCGGGCCACCGCCGCCGGGTTCGTCGACCCGGAGAAGGGCGTCGCCGACGCCGCCGCCGCGCTGGAGGGCGCCCGGGCGATCCTGATCGAGACCTTCGCCGAGGACGCCGACCTGATCGGCACGCTGCGCGAGCAGATGTGGTCGCGGGGCCGGCTGGTCTCCCGGGTACGCGAGGGCCAGGAGACCGCTGGCGCCAAGTTCGCCGACTACTTCGACTTCTCGGAGCCGTACCCGAAGCTGCCCTCACACCGGATCCTGGCCATGTTCCGGGGCGAGAAGGAGGGCGTGCTCGACCTGACGATGGAACCGGAGGAGGCGGGCGAGGCGGACGCCGCGCCGACCGGCCCGAGCCGGTACGAGGCAGCCATCGCCGGCCGGTTCGGCGTGTCCGACGCCGCCCGCCCGGCCGACCGCTGGCTGGCCGACACGGTCCGCTGGGCCTGGCGTACCCGGATCCTCATCCACCTCGGCGCGGACCTGCGGATGCGGCTGTGGCAGGCGGCCGAGGAGGAGGCGGTACGGGTCTTCGCCATGAACCTGCGTGACCTGCTGCTCGCCGCGCCGGCCGGCTCCCGGTCCACGATGGGGCTGGACCCGGGCCTGCGGACCGGAGTCAAGGTGGCCGTGGTGGACGCCACCGGCAAGGTCGTCGCCACCGACACCATCTATCCACACGAGCCGCGCCGGCAGTGGGACGCCTCGATCGAGACCCTCGCCCGGCTGGCCGGCGCGCACGGGGTGGAGCTGGTGGCGATCGGCAACGGCACCGCCTCCCGGGAGACCGACAAGCTGGCCGGCGACCTGATCAAGCGGTTCCCGCAGCTCAACCTGACCAAGGTGGTGGTCTCCGAGGCCGGCGCGTCGGTCTACTCGGCCTCCGCGTACGCCTCTCAGGAGCTGCCGGGGATGGACGTGTCGCTGCGCGGCGCGGTCTCCATCGCCCGTCGGCTCCAGGACCCGCTCGCCGAGCTGGTCAAGATCGACCCACGGTCGATCGGGGTCGGCCAGTACCAGCACGACCTGTCCGAGGTGAAGCTGTCCCGGTCTCTGGACGCGGTGGTGGAGGACTGCGTCAACGCCGTCGGGGTGGACGTCAACACCGCCTCGGCGCCGCTGCTGACCAGGGTCTCCGGGATCGGCGCCGGGCTGGCCGAGAACATCGTGCTGCACCGGGACGCCAACGGGCCGTTCCGGTCGCGTACCGAGCTGAAGAAGGTGGCCCGGCTCGGGCCCAAGGCGTTCGAGCAGTGCGCCGGCTTCCTGCGCATCCCCGGCGGCGACGACCCGCTGGATTCCTCCAGCGTGCACCCCGAGGCGTACCCGGTGGTGCGCCGGATCCTCGCCAGCACCGGCCAGGACCTACGCTCCGTGATCGGTAGGAGCAGCATCCTGCGCGGGCTGCGGGCGACCGACTTCGTCGACGACCGGTTCGGCCTGCCGACCGTCACCGACATCCTGGCCGAGCTGGAGAAGCCGGGCCGCGACCCGCGGCCCGAGTTCCGCACCGCCACCTTCGTCGAGGGTGTGGAGAAGATCGGTGACCTGACTCCCGGCATGGTGCTGGAGGGCGTGGTCACCAACGTGGCCGCGTTCGGCGCGTTCGTGGACGTCGGGGTGCACCAGGACGGTCTGGTGCACGTCTCGGCGATGTCCCGGACCTTCGTCAAGGACCCCCGCGAGGTGGTGAAGTCCGGTGACGTCGTCCGGGTCAGGGTGCTGGACGTCGACGTACCCCGCAAGCGGATCTCGCTGACCCTGCGCTTGGAGGACGAGCCGGGGGCACCCGCCGGTACGCGGGACGGACAGGGCGCCCGCGGCGACCGGACCGGCCAGGACGGGCGCGGCGGACCGGCGCAGCGCGGGTCGCAGAGCGGACGCGGCGGGCCCGACCAGCGCGGCGGTCAAGGTGGTCGCGGCGGGCAAGGCGGAAGCGGCGGGCAGCAGCGGGGCGGTCAAGGCGGCCGTGGCGGTCAGGGTGGTCAGGGTGGCCGTGGCGGGCAGGGTGGCCGTGGCGGGCAGGGTGGCCGTGGCGGGCAGGCTGATCGCTCGGCGGCGCCGGCCAACGACGCGATGGCGGACGCCCTGCGCCGCGCCGGCCTGGCCTGACCGACCAGCGGGGCCGCACGCCTCGCCAGACCCGGCTCGGGATGTCGCCCCGCACGGGCGACATCCCGGGCGCCCCCGGCGCTCTGCTCACCTCAGTGGCCGGCCGGTCCAGTCCCCCGCGGCAACCTGTCGAGCTGCCCCATTTCTGGGGCAGAGGCCGTGTGGTGGCCCAGATCTGGGGCGGAGGCCACGTGGTGGTCCAGATCTGGGGCAGAGCCATGTGGTGGTCCAGATCGGGGGCAGCTCGACAGGAGACTCAAGGCGTCGGAGGGGAAAGGGTGGGCCCCATTGGGGAAGGGGCGGGCCTCGAGAAAGAAATGGGGTCGCCCGGCCCCGGAGTGGTGAGTGATGATCTCGCGGTGAAGATGCATGCCGACCAGGTCGACGTCACCGCGGATGTCGTCGCCGCGCTGGTGGCCGAGCAGTTTCCCGAGTGGCGGGCGCTCCCCGTCCGTCCGCTCCCCACGACCGGCACGGTGAATGCCCTCTTCCGGCTCGGTGCGGAGATCGTCCTGCGGTTCCCCCTGCAACCAACGGCCGACACCGAGCTGCGCGCCGAGCTGCGGCGGGAGCAGGAGCACGCCCGGCTGCTCGGCCCGCACCTGCCGATCGCGGTGCCCGAACCGCTCGGCCTCGGCGAGCCGGGCGAGGGGTATCTCGGGCCGTGGACGGCGTACCGCTGGATCCCCGGCGAGCCGACCCAGCCAAGCCGGGTCGACGACCTGGGCGCCTTCGCCCGTGACCTGGCCGGCGTTGTCATCGCCCTGCATGGCATCGACACCGGCGGTCGGGCCTGGCCGGGGTTCGGCCGGGGCGGACCGCTGGCCGCCCAGGATGTCGGGGTGCGGTCAGCCCTCGCCAGCAGTGGCCAGCTCACCGACACCGCCCGGCTCGCCGAGGTGTGGGACCGCTGCCGGGACGCTCCCCGGCACGACGCCGGTGACGTGTGGATCCACGCCGACCTGATGCCGGGCAACCTGCTGGTCCGTGACGGGCGACTGGCCGCGGTCATCGACTTCGAAACGGTCAACATGGGCGATCCGGCGGTGGACCTGATGTCGGCGTGGAACCTGTTCGACGCCGGGTCGCGGGAGAGGTACCGGCGGGCGCTCGGCGTGGACGATGCGACCTGGGAACGCGGGCGCGGCTGGGCGCTGGTACAGGCGATCAACGCGCTGCCGTACTACGTCGAGACCAACCCGGTGATGGCCGCCATCGCCCGGCGCACCCTGCTCGCCGTACTCGACTGAGCCGGGCCACACGCGCGGGCGTACCGTCGGCGTCGTGAGTGAGCGGGACGGCCGGGAGTGGCGGGAGCGCCAGCGGCAGGCGGTGCGGGCGCACGCCGACGCGGACGCGCGGCGGCGGGCCGCCGAGCAGGCCGAGGCGGCGGAGTTGGTGGCCTGGTTCGTGGCCGAGGCGACCCGGCGGGGGCTGCCCACCACCCGGCTGATCGCCCGGGGCTACGACGGGCGCGGGCGCTACCGGACCCGGCTGACCGGCTGGTACGTCGACCGGGCCGGAACCCGGGCGGTGGACGTGGCCGGACGGTTCCACCTGCTGACCGTGCAGGGCGGTCTGCGAGCCCGGCTGTTCGGCGTCGACCCGCAGCCCAGCCCGGCGCCGCTGGTCATCGGGGCGGGCGGCCGAGACGGCGAGTCGATCCCGTTGCGGACCCTGCTCACCCGGCTGCTGGGCGACGGGACCGACGGGCCACGTTCCACCACGAGACCTGCTGCACCACGAGGGTGAGCAGCCCGGCCAGGACGATGGCGCACAGGTTGATCACCAGTTGGAGGGCCGACCCGGCCGCCTCGTGCCAGACCCCGTAGGCGGCGGCCACCGCCACGTTCGCCGCAGCCGGCACCGTGGTCACCGAGATCAGCACCCCGACCAGGCTGCCCGACTTCTTCGAGGTCAACGAGAGCATGCCGGCCACCCCGGCGAGCAGGCCGACCACCCAGGACAGCGCGTCCGGTCGCCAGATGAAGTCGGTGAGCGGGCGGTCGGCGAGCAGCATCTCCCGGTTGACCAGGCCGACGGCGGTCAGCGCCCAGGTGCTCAACACGGTCGCCACCATGGCGGTCAGGAAGCCAACCGAGAGGGCCTGCACCGAGCGGCCGATCACCCCGAGCCGGCGGCGCAGCAGCGCCACGCAGAGCGCGGCGAGGGGGCCGAACTCCGGACCCACCACCATCGCACCGACGATGAGGATCGGCTGGTCCAGTAGCACGCCGATACCGGCGATCATGGTGGCGACGATGAGCAGCACCAGGTAGGTGCCGGACAGCTCGGTCTGCTCACCGGTCTTCGCCGCTTCTCCGAGCCGTACCCGAAGCTGCCCTCGCACCGGATCCTGGCCATGTTCCGGGGCGAGAAGGAGGGCATGCTCGACCTGACCATGGAACCGGAGGAGGCCGGCGAGGCGGACGCCGCGCCGACCGGCCCGAGCCGGTACGAGGCGGCCATCGCCGGCCGGTTCGGCGTGTCCGACGCCGGCCGCCCGGCCGACCGCTGGTTGGCCGACACGGTCCGCTGGGCCTGGCGCACCCGGGTCCTCATCCACCTCGGCGCGGACCTGCGGCTGCGGCTGTGGCAGGCGGCCGAGGAGGAAGCGGTACGGGTCTTCGCCACCAACCTGCGCGATCTCCTGCTCGCCGCGCCGGCCGGCACCCGACCCACGATGGGGCTGGACCCGGGCCTGCGTACCGGGGTGAAGGTCGCCGTCGTGGACGCCACCGGCAAGGTGGTCGCCACCGACACGATCTACCCGCACGAGCCGCGCCGGCAGTGGGACGCCTCGATCGAGACCCTCGCCCGGCTGGCCGGGGCGCACGGCGTCGAGCTGGTCGCCATCGGCAACGGCACCGCCAGTCGGGAGACCGACAAGCTCGCCGGCGAGCTGATCAAGCGGTACCCGCAGCTCAACCTCACCAAGGTGGTGGTCTCCGAAGCCGGCGCGTCGGTCTACTCCGCCTCTGCGTACGCCTCGCAGGAGCTGCCCGGGATGGACGTGTCGCTGCGCGGCGCGGTCTCCATCGCCCGCCGCCTGCAGGACCCGCTCGCCGAGCTGGTCAAGATCGACCCGCGTTCGATCGGCCTCGGGCAGTACCAGCACGACCTGTCCGAGGTGAAGCTGTCGCGCTCACTGGACACGGTGGTCGAGGACTGCGTCAACGCGGTCGGCGTCGACGTCAACACCGCCTCGGCTCCCCTGCTGACCCGGGTCTCCGGCATCGGCAACGGGCTGGCGGAGAACATCGTGCTCCACCGGGACGCCAACGGCCCGTTCCGTTCCCGATCCGAGCTGAAGAAGGTGGCCCGGCTCGGCCCGAAGGCGTTCGAGCAGTGCGCCGGCTTCCTGCGCATCCCCGGCGGCGACGATCCGCTGGACTCCTCCAGCGTCCACCCGGAGTCGTACCCGGTGGTGCGCCGGATCCTCGCCACCACCGGGCAGGACCTGCGTTCCCTGATCGGGAAGTCGGCGATCCTGCGCGGGCTGAAGGCCACCGACTTCGTCGACGACACCTTCGGCCTGCCCACCGTCACCGACATCCTGGCCGAACTGGAGAAGCCGGGGCGCGACCCGCGGCCGGCCTTCAAGACGGCCACCTTCGCCGAGGGCGTGGAGAAGATCGGCGACCTGGTCCCCGGCATGCTGTTGGAGGGCGTGGTCACGAACGTGGCGGCGTTCGGCGCGTTCGTCGACGTCGGAGTGCACCAGGACGGTCTGGTGCACGTTTCGGCGATGTCGCACACCTTCGTCAAGGACCCGCGCGACGTGGTGAAGTCCGGCGACGTGGTCCGGGTCAAGGTGCTCGACGTCGACGTGCCGCGCAAGCGGATCTCGCTGACCCTGCGGCTGGAGGACGAGGCGTCCTCCGGCGACGGCCGGCCGCAGCCGGAGGGCGGACGCCGCGAGCGCGGCGGTGCGCGTGGCGACCAGGCCGGGACCCGCGGCGGACAGAGCGGCTCGCGCGGCGACCGGGGTGTCGCGAGGGGCGATCGCGGCGGCGGTCGGGGCGGACCGCAGCAGCAGCAGGGCCGCGGCGGCTCCGCCCCGCCGCCGACCAACGACGCGATGGCCAACGCCCTTCGCCGGGCCGGTCTGGCCTGACGGATCACCGTCGCGTCGGGCCCCTCTGAGCGGGCCACGCCGGCCGGACCCGGGGCGATCTGCTGGAGTGCTGCCGGGCCCACCGTCGAAGTGGGTCCGGCACCTCCCCACGGGGCTCGGTCAGTTCGGGGAGTTACGAGCGTCCGGGTTCTCAGCCAGCCATTCGTCCATGGTGTCGTTCTTGATCGCCGCGAAGAGCTTCGCCGAGGCCGCCATGTCGGGGAAGAGCACGCTCTGGTCGCCGACCATCCCCACGCCAGTTGTGGGGCTGGTCAACATGGTGACGTCCCCGGCGCTGACGCCACGCAGGTTCCAGATGGTGTCGAAGACCGACAGCTCTTGGTCGACCTGCACGGCGCTGGCGGTCGCCCGGAGGAAGTCGTTGAGCTGCGCGGGGTTCGTGAGGATGCCCGTGCGGCTGGCCTTCTGCATCACCGCGCTGATGATGGCCTGCTGGTGGCGCATCCGGCTGTAGTCGCCGTCGGCGAACTGCTTGCGCTGCCGTGCGTAGTCCAAGGCGACGGTGCTGTCCATGTGATGGACTCCCGGCTGGTAGACCCGTCCGTTTGACACCTCGGAGGTAAAGGGAACGTCGACGTTGACATCCACACCGCCAAGCGCGTCGATGACCTTTCCGAAGCCGGCGAAGTCCACCACGACGACGTGGTCGATGCGTACTCCGGTGAAGCCCTCGATCGTCCGGACCAGCAGGGGCGTCCCGCCCCAGGCGTACGCGGCATTGATCTTGTCCTTCCTCGGACCGCCGCCGTCCACGGGGAGGGACGCCGGGATGGTGGTCCAGGTGTCCCGCGGGATCGAGATGACCTGCGCCCGGTCCCGGCTGTGCGGCACGTGGACCAGCATGATGGCGTCGGTACGCGAGACCGTGTCCCCCGGCGCGGACTGATCCTTGCCGACGATGAGGAAATTGAGCGCGGAATCCGCGGCCCGGACCGGTCGCTGCTCCTCCTGCAGCCCGTTGAAGGCGTCCACCTTCTCGACCTGCTTCTCCAGTGACCGCACGTAGAGCCACCCGCCGACCCCACCGCCGCCGACCACCAGCAGCAGCACGAGGGCGGCGACGAGGATGATCACCCGGGCCCACCGGCTCCTGGGCAACCACCGTCGACGTCGCCGTCGACCGGTGTCGTCGCCCCGCGGATTCCACGGCGGTCGGGACGACCGCCCTATCTCGCCAGGATGAACCTGCTCCACCATGAATCCGGACATTACCCGCTAAAGGCGATGCAGGCAGTTGAACCGGTGTATGGCCAGTACGGGCTTGCGGGAGGGGCGAGCGACAGCGCATCGCGTACCGTCCAGACGTGGAGGACAACGGCCCGACATGGCACGAGCAGCGGCAGCGGGCAGTGCGGGCCCGCGCGGCGGCCGAGGAGCGGCGCCGCGCGGCCGAACAGGCCGAGGCCGCGGAACTCGTCGCCCGGTTCGCGGCCGAAGCGACCCGGCGCGATCTGCGCACCGTGCCGCTGGCCGCCCAGCCTCACGACGGCCCCGGTCGTTACCGGACCCGGCTCACCGGGTGGTACATCGACCGGGCCCGGTCCCGGGCGGTCGACGCCGACGGACGGTTCTACCTGCTGACCGTCCCGGCCAGCCTGCGGGCCCGGCTGCTCGGCGCCGACCCGCGCCCGCAACCGCCGCCGCTGGTCATCGGAGCGGGCGGTCGGGATGGCGAATCCGTCCCCCTGCGGACGCTGCTCCATCGTCGGCTGGAGGGCGGGGACGCCTGGGAGTGATCGGCCCGGTGGTGCGGCGAGCCACATTCCACCACCACAGCTGTTGCAGGGCCAGGGTCACGAGGCCGGCGAGGACGATGGCGCAGAGGTTGATGACCAACTGAAGCGCCGACCCGGCCGCCTCGTGCCAGACCCCGTACGCGGCGGCGACGGCGACGTTCGCGGCCGCGGGCACGGTAGTGACCGAGATCAGCACCCCGACGAGTGACCCAGACTTCTTCGAGGTGAGCGAGAGCATCCCGGCGACCCCGGCCAGCAGGCCGACCACCCAGGAGAGCGCGTCGGGCCGCCAGATGAAATCGGTCAGGGGCCGCTCGGTGAGCAGCATCTCCCGGCTGACGAGACCGGCGGCGGTGAGCGCCCAGGTGCTCAGCACCGTGGCGACCATGGCGACCAGGAACCCGACCACGAGGGCTTGCACCGACCGCACGATGATCTTCGCCCTGCGCCGCAGCAGCGCGACGCAGAGTGCGGCGAGCGGACCGAACTCGGGGCCGACCACCATCGCACCGACGATGAGGATGGGCTGATCGAGGAGCACGCCGATTCCGGCGATCATGGTGGCGACGACGATCAGGACCAGCTAGGTCCCGGACAGTTCCGTCTGCTCACCGGTCTTGGCGGCGATCTCGTCCCAGACCAGCGCGTCGGCGCCGCTGCCCGGAGCGTCCCGGGCGGCCCGATCGGCGGCGGTCGACAGGGTCAACTCCACATCCACGGCGGCGATCCCACCGCGGGCCTCGACCCCCAACTGCCGGAGTCCGTGCAGCACGCCGTCCGCACTCTCCCGCACGACGTCACAGAGGATCAGGTCGCCCGCGGGCTGGCGGCCGGCTCCGTTGAGCACAGCCAGGTGGGTGACCCCGGGATCCGCGGCCAGCAGGTCGGCCACCGCCGCCGACTGGTCGGCGGGAGCGATGATCCTCAGGTGCAGCATGCCTCCCCCATCCGCCATTCGGCGACATCGTGGTCGGCCCACTCTACGGGGCAGTTTCCCGGGCATCGAACACCGACTCGGCCGCCCTCCAGCCTGCGCCCACCGTGGATGATCGCCGCGTCGAGGGTGCATCACTTATCCCCCCAAATATGGCGATACCGCCACTGGTCGACATTCTCCTCGTTAGCCTCAAAAGAACATTCCAGCGGGTCGGACGCGCATGCCCGAACCGCACACTGAGCACCGGATGCCCTCGATGCCTGTACCCCCGCATTGCGCGCAGGTGACCGGTGTTCGCATCCACCAAGGAGTTTGTCCCGTGACCGATCCGGTCCTCCTGTCGCCTCCCGATGTCGGCCCGCTCGAGGAGTCGTACGTCCTTGACGCGCTCCGGTCCGGATGGGTCGCACCGGCGGGGCCGCACCTCGAGGCGTTCGAGCGCGAGGTCGCCGAGCGGGTCGGCTGCGCGCACGCGCTGGCGCTGGCCTCGGGCACCGCCGGCCTGCACCTGGCCCTGCTCGCCCTCGACGTAAGGCCCGGGGACGTCGTCGTGGTCCCCACCCTGACGTTCGTCGCGACGGCCAACGCCGTGGTCTACACGGGAGCGGAACCGGTCTTCGTCGACTGCGAGCCCGCCACCGGCAACCTTGATCCGGCGTTGCTGGATGAACTGCTCCGCAACCTACGCGCCCGGGGCCGAAGGATCGCCGCCGTGATGCCGGTGGACATGTTCGGAGCCTGCGCCGACTACTCCCGGATCCTGCCGCTCTGCGCCGAAGCCGAGGTACCGGTCGTGGAGGATGCCGCGGAGGCGTTCGGGGCCACCCGGCACGGCCGAGCCGCCGGGTCGTTCGGCCGAGCCGGGGTGCTCTCGTTCAACGGCAACAAGATCATCACAACGTCCGGCGGCGGGATGCTCCTCTCGGACGACGCCGACCTGATCGCCCGCAGCCGCTACCTGTCGACCCAGGCCCGCCAGCCGGCTTCCCACTACGAACACATCGAGGTGGGCTACAACTACCGGCTGAGCAACGTGCTCGCCGCACTCGGTCGGGCACAGCTGCGCCGGTTGGACGAGGTCGTGGCGCGACGGCGCCGGCTGCGGGAGCGTTACGCGAAACTCTTCGCCGCGGTCCCTGGCGTGCGCCTGCTCGCCGACGATGACGTGGGTGCCAACTGCTGGCTCACCACTATCGCCGTCGATCCGGCAGCCGCCGGCTGGCGGGCGGCGGACCTCGCCGCCCACCTCGGCGCGTATGACATCGAGACCCGGCCAGTCTGGAAGCCGATGCATCTTCAGCCTGTTTTCGCCGGTGCGCGCGCGCTGCTCACCGGCGCCGCGCAGCGGCTCTTCGAGAACGGCCTCACCCTGCCCAGCGGCACCGCGATGACCGAGAGCCAGGTTGTCCGGGTCCTCAATTCGATCGAACAGTTCCTCGAGGGCCGATGCCCCCGGGGGGATGAGACAGTGAGATGAACTTCGAGATCTGGAACGCCCGAAGGACCGCGGACGCGGCCCGATGGCTGGCTGTTCACCAGGCGTGGGCCGCCCGGGAGGTGTTCGCCCACCCTTCCTACGTACGCCTCTTCGCCGGCGAGCAGGACGAGCCCCTCGCGGCGTACGCCGAGACGCCGTCCGGGTTCATCCTGTACCCGTTCGTGCTCCGGCCGGTCACCGCGCCGCATCTGGTCAGCCCCGGCCGACCGGTTTTCGACATCACCAGCCCGTACGGCTACGGCGGAGCGTTCCACACCGGCGCTGGGGAGGTGGACGCCAAGGAGTTCTGGTCGGCGTTCGACGACTTCTGCCGGACCCGCAACGTGGTGTCGGAGTTCACCCGCCTCTGCCTGTTCGAGGACCGGCGCCTACCGTACCCGGGCCGGACCGAGCAGAAGCTCGTCAATGTGGTGCGCGACCTGCAGACATCTCAGAACCAGATGTGGCGGGAATTCGACCCCAAGGTCCGCAAGAATGTGAACAAGGCTAGGCGGCTGGGCGTCCGGATCGAGGTCGACGAGACCGGGGCACGCCTCGACGACTTCCTGCAGATCTACAAGTCCACGATGGACCGCCGGCACGCCAGGGCAAACTTCTACTTCCCTCAAGAGTTCTTCAGGACCATTGTCCACGAACTACCCGGACACTTCGCCTTCTTTCATGCCCTGCACGACGGGCGCGTCGTCTCCACTGAACTCGTCCTGTCGTCAACCCACACGCTGTACTCCTATCTGGGTGGCACCGAGCGGTCCGCATTCGACCTGCGCCCGAACGACTTGCTGAAGGTCGAGGTCTTCCGGTGGGGACAGGAGCACGGGAAGAGGCACTTGGTACTCGGCGGCGGCTATGCGCCCGACGACGGCATCTTCCGCTACAAGCGAGGCTTCGCCCCCGACGGCCTGGTGCCTTACTCGGTCGGCACCAGAGTGTTCGACGAGCAGACGTACGCCCAACTGGTCGACGCGCACCAGACGCAGGGGCGGCGCCGGCTCGCTGGTTGGCAACCGGATCCCGGTTTCTTCCCCGGGTACCGCCAGGGCCTGCCGTCCGTACCGGCCTGACCCACGCTCCCCGAGGCCCGGCCGCGGCTGCGAATGGGCCGCCACGGCGCGCCCCCGTCGGTCCGAACAGGCCGATGTCGAGGTGCCTCGGCAAACCCTCCCGGGCGGTCGCCGGGTTAGTTCGATTTGAGAGTATTAGGAACATTTGCCCTGGATGGGGCGATAGGATGGCATTAACCCCGTCAGCCATAACTACCGGTCCGATCTGGGGCTGACCACCGATGCAATGCATTGCAGCTTGCGGACGAGTTCCCCGTCGGCTTGGCGCCTCACGGTGACTACGTGGTCGCCGGCGCATCGCGGACGGCATTCCGGGCGTCGAGCTCCGCCCAGCTACCGCGAAAGGAGAGTGGTGTGGTTCCGGCCGCCCAGGAACAGAGACCGAGGAATGTGGTGCTGGCATCCGCGCTGCTGCTGCTCAGCCCGGCCATCGCCACCAGCACGCAGGACGTCCTGGCAACCTCCGGGCCGGCCACATGAGAGGGGGCGACCGCTGGGAGGTGGGGTCCGCGTTCCCGCTGATGCTGCCGCGTGGCCTCGGTCGGGACGAACCGCCCGAGCAGGTCCGGTACTTCGGATCGGGGCGGCAGGCACTGAGGGCCCTCATCGAGTTCGGCCGGCGGGAGTACGGGTGGCAGGCGGTACACGTCCCGGCCTACTACAGCCCCTCAGTGGTGCAATGTATTGTCGATCTGCTCCCCGTGCGCCGATACGACGCCGGACCGATGGGTCCCCACCCGCGGCCCGAGGCCGGGCCCGCGGATGCGGTGATCACCGTTTCGTACTTCGGCGAGCCCCCCATACTGCCGTCGACTCCGGCAACCTTGATCATCGACGTGACTCACGACCCGGTCGCGCCCTGGCTCGACCAGACCCGGGCTGACTACGTCGTTGCCTCGCTGCACAAGACCCTGCCGCTGCCCGACGGAGGGGTGCTCTGGTCGGGCAACGGGCGCGCGCTGCCGCCCGCCGTGCCGCCGACCGAGGGCCACCTCGCGACGGTCAGCCGGATCCTGTCCGCGATGTGCCTGAAGGCGGCCTACCTGGAAGGCTCACCGCTGCACAAGGAGCAGTACCTCCCGCTCTACGCGGCCGGCGACGCGGCGTTGCGCTCGACCACGGTCAGCGGGATCTCCGACTTCTCCCGCGAGGCGCTGCGCGTCCTTCCTGCGCAGGAGTTGCGCCGCCACCGGATGGTCAACGCCGCAGAGCTCACGTCGGGCCTGCGGGATCTTCCCGGCGTAATGGCCCACACCCGCACCTTCGGCGTGGTGCTGGAGTTCGACTCGCCCGAGCGGCGCGAAGCCATCCGGCACGGGCTGATCGCCAGGAGCGTCTACCCGGCGGTGCTCTGGAGTCTCACCCCAGAAGACACCCCACCGCACCAGTTGGACTTCTCCCGCCGGATGCTCCACCTGCACACCGACCTACGGTGGAGCAGCAGCGACATGCGGCAGGTGGCGGCCATCCTGCGCGAGCTGTGCCATCGATATCCGTCAAAGCCATACGTCGGATCCGCGGTCGCCGTCCCCAACCCCGTCACAATGCCGCCAGATGACCAGCCGACGCCCGTGTCACCAGGAAAGACGACGCGACGCTGAGTGGCCGACCGGGCGGACTCCGTCCGATGCGGACGATGTTTCGCCGGTGCAGCGCGAGGCCCGATGAAGAGGGCAAATATCGCCGCCGGAAACCGGACGAGCGGCTTCCTCGTCGCCATGCCCGGACACCAACAGACCACATTGCTGACGCGACGACTGATTTGTGGGGAGCACCACCGTGGCCACTGAACGCCATCCGTACGACCGCCTCAGGCGGGTACTCGACATCTTCGTCGCCAGTCTCGCGCTGCTGGTCCTGTCACCGGTCCTGCTGGCCGTGAGCGTCGCGGTTGCGCTGGTGATGGGCCGCCCCGTGCTCTTCCGGCAGAGCAGGCCAGGACGCTACGGCGCATTGTTCGAGCTGCGGAAGTTCCGGACGATGCGCCCGCCAGGTCGAGGTCGGGTTAGTGACGGCGAGCGACTGACCCGTCTCGGCAGGTGGCTGCGCCTGACCAGCTTGGACGAGCTGCCGACGCTGTGGAATGTCCTGCGGGGGGACATGAGTCTGGTGGGACCGCGTCCCCTCCTGGTGCAGTACCTCGAGCGGTACACGCCGGAGCAGGCGCGCCGCCACGAGGTGCGTCCTGGCGTAACCGGCCTGGCCCAGGTCCGCGGTCGCAACGCCCTGAGCTGGGAGGAGAAGTTCGCCTACGACGTGCAGTACGTCGACGGGCGGTGTCTCCGCCTCGATCTGCGCATCCTGATGGAGACGGTGGTCAAGGTCGCGCGTCGCGACGGCATCACGGCTGACGGCCACGCAACGGCCCCCGAGTTCTTCGGCACCGCACAGTCGCTGGCAGACGCCAGCCGTGGCGGCACCTCACGTGACGCGAGCTGGTGAAGCCAAGTGCCGCCAGTGCACCTTCTGCAGCCGCACGCACGGCAGACCCAGACCCCCTTCACACTGAATATCCTATTTCTAACGGTTATTGGGATCTGTCGGCACTAATGGGCGTAAGCTCCCTATTGGTGCAGACCGTGCTGGTTGGAGGGGCAAAAATGGGGGTTGAGAAGCTGGTCGTCGTTGGCCAGGGGTACGTCGGTCTCCCGCTGGCGATGAGGGGGGTGGAGGCCGGGTTCGATGTAGTCGGCATCGACCTCGACGAGAGTCGCGTCAAGCGGCTCACCTCGGGCGAATCGTTCGTCGAGGACATCCCCGCCGTCCGGCTCGGCCGGGCCTTGGACACGGGTCGCTACCACCCCACCACCGAGTACGCGGACGCCGCCGGCTTCGACGTCTGCGTCATCACCGTCCCCACACCGCTGCGCGACGGAACCCCCGATGTCAGTTACATCGAACAGGCCGGTGTCAGACTCGGCCCGCACGTCAGCCGCGGGTGCACGGTGATCCTGGAGTCGACCACCTACCCGGGCACCACCGAGGAACTGCTCCGCCCGCTGCTAGAGACGGCCAGCGGGTTGCAGAGCCCGGGCGACTTCCACCTGGGATACAGCCCGGAACGCATCGATCCGGGCAATCCGACGTGGCGGCTGGACAACACCCCGAAGGTGGTGTCCGGAATGGACGCCGCGGCGTTGCGCCAGGTGGACGCGTTCTACCAGCGGATCGTCCAGCGGACCGTCCCGGTCGACTCGACCCGGGTGGCGGAACTCACCAAGCTGATCGAGAACACGTTCCGGCAGGTCAACATCGCCCTGATCAACGAGCTGGCGGTGCTGTCGCACGAACTCGGCGTCGACGTGTGGCAGGCGATCGACGCCGCAGCGACCAAGCCGTTCGGCTTCATGTCGTTTCGGCCGGGCCCGGGCGTCGGCGGGCACTGCCTGCCGATCGACCCCTGCTACCTGTCCTGGCAGGTGAAACGGACCCTCGGCCGGCAGTTCCGGTTCGTGGAACTGGCCAACGACATCAACCACGAAATGCCCGAGCACGTCGTCCAACGGATCATGACTGGGCTCAACCGGCAGGGCCGGGCCGTCAACGGGTCCCAGCTGCTGGTGCTCGGTCTGGCGTACAAGAAGAACACCGGCGACATGCGCGACTCCCCGGCCATCGAGATCACCCGCCGGCTCCAGTTGCTCGGCGCCCGGGTACGCGCCGTCGAGCCGTACGCCGAACCGCACCACATCCCCGACGGCGTCGCGGTGGTGGACCTCACCGAACGCGAACTGCGGGCCGCGGACGCGACGGTGGTGGTCACTGACCACGACAGCCTCGACTACGAGCTGGTCGTGCGCTGCGCGCGCTACGTCTTCGACGCCCGCGATCGCTGCCGAGGCGACAACGTCGAGCGGCTCTGACCGCGGCGCACCGGCGCGCGGAGGCTTGGACCGCCAAACCAGCCACGCTCGGGCCGCCACTGACCGGCAGGCCGCATCCGGACGGACAAATAACGGTAACCGGGGGGAAAGTCGATGGGAAACACCAGTCTGCGCACGATCGCCGCGGACACGCGCGCCCTGGGCCTGTCGGCGCCGCTGCGCGCGGCGTACGAGATATCGAAGCGCGGCGGATTCCATGCCGTCCTGTTTCGGGGCGGGACGCACGGGCACCACCCAGCCACGCCGGTGCCGCTGACCAACACGCTGCCCATCAGCGACGAGGCGAGGCAACGGTGCCTCGACGACGCCCGGCGTGTGCTGCGACAGGGGCTACGCGTCTTTGGGCGCCGGGTGGCGACCGGCGTATCGGCGCCGTGGTGCACCGACCCGCTGACGGGGCGACCATGGCCGGCGCGCGAGCCGTGGTGGAGGATCGATATCCGTTCCGAGGCGCGGCTGTCGGACGTCAAGCACGTCTGGGAGGCGGCACGCCACCGTGACCTCGTCGTCCTGGCGCGCGCCGCCCGCCTCGACCCCGGCGGACCGTGGCTGGACGGGCTCGCCGGCCTGCTGCGGTCCTGGTGCGAGCAGTCACCGCCGGAGCAGGGCGTGAACTGGTACTCGAGCCTCGAACTTGCCCTGCGCGCGATCGCCTGGAACCAGATCCTGGCGCTGGCCGGCGAGCGGCTCCCCCGCGACGTCGTGACCGCCATGGAGCGGCTGCTGCTGGCCAGCGCCCGGCACCTGGTGGTCGAGCTGCCGTACACGTTGAGCAGCATGCGCAACAACCACCTGCTCGGCGACGCGCTCGGGTTGATCGTGCTGTCGCGCATGTTTCCCACCGAGCGGCGCGCGGCGTGGTGGGCGCGCACCGGCGAGAAGATGTTCGCGGCCCAGCAGCGCCGGCACTTCGCCCCCGACGGCCGGATGATCGAGGATTCGCTGTCGTACCACCGCTTCGTCCTCGAGATGCTCATCGTGCGGGTGATGCTTGGCGGCGCGCCGGCCGACGTGCAACGTGACCTTCACGCGGCCGGCCTGCACCTGGCTCGGCTTGGCGTGTTCGACGGCGACGTGCCGCAGTACGGCGACTGGGACGAGGGGCGCGTGCTCGCGTCATCCGGCGACCCGCTCGACGTGGCCGGGTCGGTCGCGCTCGGCCTGGTGCTGTGCGGCGAGCGGGTGCCACCGCGGTGGTACGCCGACTTCGACGAACTGGCGTGGTACGCGCCGGTGCCGCCGAAGGAGGCCGCGCCTGGGGCGGCCGCACCGATCACCTACACCCGGCCGGCGGCGACTACCTCCGGAGGCATCGTCCGCGTCGAGCGCGGGCCGTGGCACGTATGGTTCAAAGTGGACAGCGGGCCCTCGCACGGGCACGCCGACCTGACCTCGGTATGGATCAAGTACGGCGGCAGGTGGCTGATCGCCGACCCCGGCACCGGTGCGTACAACGGTCCGCTGGAGATACGGAACGGGCTGCGTACCTCCGCGGCCCATCCGGTACGCCGGCCGGACGGGCGCGACCAACTCGTGCCGCATCGCGCGTTCCGCTGGCTCAACACCGCGCGCGGATACCTGGCACCCCCGCTATTGCTGCCGGATCGCACCGTCGTCTTCGGCTGGCACGACGCGTACGCGCGCGGCCCACGGCCCGTGCGTGTCGGGCGCGCCGTCGTCGTGGCCGACACTTATGTCGCCGTGGTCGAGTTCGCCGACCCGCTGGGTACCGCAGCATCCTGGTCGCTGACCGTGCCCCTGCACCCCGACGTCACGGCAGAAGGCAACTCGCTCGTCGCGGGCGAGTGCGCCGTCGACATGTTCGGGCTGGACGGCTACACGGCCGTGCGCGGGCAGCCGGCACCGTTCGCAGGCTGGTACGGCCGCACCTACGGGCACTGGGAACCGGCGACGTGGATCACGGTCGAAAGCGGGGCCGACACCGGGGTCTGGGGGCTCGGCAAGGTACCCGGGTCCCGGGCCGAACCGACCGCGCTCGACGGTCTCCGGTTCGAGGTGAACTGGGATCGCGCCGGCGCATGCCTCGTCGTCACCCACATCGCGTCGGGAGAAGTCCATCACGTGCGAGCGCCGCAATGACGGAACACAGGGTCCTCGTCTTCAACCACTTCGCCGTGCCCCGGGGCTATCCGGGCGGTACCCGGCATGTCGAGCTGTTCAGCCGGCTACCCGGGTGGTCATACGTGGTCATCGCGGGCCGCCGCAACATGGTGACCGGGCTGCCGCAGCGGGCGGAGCCAGGATTCCATCCTGTCGCCGTGACGCCGTACCGGGGCAACGGTCTGGGCCGGGTGGTCAACTGGGCCAGCTACGCGGTAACGGCTACGGCGGCGGGCCTGCGGCAACCCCGCCTCGATGTCGTGTACGCGTCCTCGCCGCACCTGCTGGCCGGCGTGTCCGGCTGGATCGTGGCGGCGGTCCGGCGCGTGCCGTTCGTCCTGGAGATCCGGGACCTGTGGCCGCGCGTGCTCGTCGACATGGGAAGGTTTGCGGAAACATCGCTGACGTACCGTGCGCTGGAGCGCGTGGAGCGGTTCCTGTATCGGCGCGCCCACCGCGTGGTCATCATGGCGCCGGGCGTGCGGGCGGCGGTCGAGGGCAAGGGCGCCGCGCCGGAGAAGATCGCCTTCATCCCCAACGCGGCCGACCCGGAGGACTTCGTGCCCAGCGCCGATCGCGACGAGCTGCGGCGGCGGTACGGATTCACCCGCCGCACCGCCATCTACGCGGGAGCGCACGGTCCGGCCAACGGGCTCGACCTGCTCTTGGACGCGGCCAAGGCGGTACCTGACCTCGACGTCGTGCTGGTGGGGTCAGGTGTGGAGAAGCCGCGCTTGCAGGTGGCGGCACATGGCATCCGCAACGTGCGCTTCCTCGATCCGGTACCGAAGACCGAGATCCCCGACATTCTCCACGCGGCAGACATCGGCCTGCACGTACTCGCTGACGTCGAACTGTTCCGCGTCGGGGTCAGCCCCAACAAGGTGTTCGACTACATGGCCGCCGGATTGCCGATCGTCACCAACAGCCCGGGCACGGTCGGCGACCTCGTCATGGGGGCCGGCGCCGGGTACCTGACCGCCCCGGGCAACCTTGCCCACGGTCTCAGCCAGATGTACCAGGCGAGCAGCGAGGAGTTGACGAAGATGGGCGCGGCCGGCCGGCGGTGGATACGGGAAAACCAGTCGCGTACGGCGATGTCCCGCGCCCTCGGGCAACTCCTCGCCCCACTGGTCGAGCGCGCAGGGGGGGCGTCGTGCTGAGCATCGTCTGGCGCGCCGCCAGGTTGCTCGACCCAGGTACCCGGCGCGGGCTGGTCCTGGGCATTCCGGTCGCGCTCGCGGTGACCCTGCTCGAACTGGCCGGCTTCCTGGCGCTGGCCGCGGTCGTGCAGGTGCTCGCGGCACCGCAGCTCCTGCACGAGGCCGGACCGGACACCCTGGTGGGGCTGGCCCGCCGCGCCGCGCACCCGCACGGACTCACCGACTTCGTGGCGACGGTGGGCGGCGTCGCCGTCACGCTGCTCGTCTCGCGCGGTATCGCGGCTTGCGCGCTCGCGTGGTGGCAGGCCGGGCTGCTGGCCCGCGCCGAGGCGACCCTGTCGGCCAGGCTCTTCCGCACGTTCATGGGCACCAGCTACGAGTTCCACCTGCAACGCCACTCGGCCGACCTGATGCGCACCGTCATCATGTCGGTCCGCTACCTGACATCGCGCGTCCTGCTTCCCGGTACCACGATCATCATCGACGCGTTCCTGATCCTCGGCCTGGCCATGGCGCTGCTGGTCCTGGAACCGGTGACGGCGCTCGTGTCGATCGGCGCGCTCGGCGGCGCGATGGGGACGTACCTGTTCCTGGTCCGCAAGTGGGCGCGGCGCATGGGGGTCGACGACGAGCGGCTGATGTCGCGTGATCAGCGCATCATCCAGGAGGGCCTACGGGCGGTGAAGGTGCTGACCACTCTGGGCCGGCGCGGCGCCGTGGTGCGGCGGTTCGAGACGGCACGCAGCGAGCACACCTATGCGCTTCGCGGGCTGTTCTTCATCTCCAACCTGTCGCGGTACTACCTGGAGTCCGTGGTGCTGCTCGTCATGGCGGCGGCCGCCGGCACGGCGATCCTGGGCGACGCGGACGTACTCGCGTCCGTCGGGGTCATCCTCGCCGGGTCGATGCGGCTCCTGCCGTCGGTGCAACGCGTCCTCGCGATGGCCAACCTGGTTCGCGTGGGCGTGGGAAGCCTCGAGCAGGTGGAGAAGGATCTCGCCGCGGCGGGCAACGACATCACGAGATCGGCGGAGCACGACCCGCAGCCGGTCACCTTCGAGCGGTGCATCGAGTTTCGCGACCTGACCTACCGGTACCCGGCCGCACCCACCCCTACGCTCGACTCGATCAATCTCACCGTCGGGATCGGCGAGTCCGTCGGCATCGTCGGCCCGTCCGGATCGGGGAAGACGACCCTGGTGGATGTCCTGCTGGGACTGCTGCAACCCACCTGTGGCGGCATCTACATCGACGGCGTGAGAATCACCCCCGAGCTGGTGCACGGCTGGCGCGCCCGGATCGGGTACGTCCCGCAGGAAACGGTGATCATCGATGACACGGTACGCCGCAACGTCGCGCTCGGGCTCGACGACGACGAGATCGACGACGTTGCCGTCGAGCGCGCCATCGCGCAGGCGCAACTGCTCGACACCGTACTCGCGATGCCCGACGGCTTCGGCAGCATGCTCGGCGAGCACGGCGTCCGGCTCTCGGGCGGGCAGCGGCAACGCATCGGGATCGCGCGCGCCTTGTACCTGCACCCGGACGTGCTGGTCCTCGATGAGGCCACGGCCGCGCTCGACACCGAGACGGAAAGGCAGATCGTCGAGACCATCGAGAAGCTGTACGGCAAGATCACCGTATTGGTCATCGCGCACCGGTTGAGCACGGTCCAGCGGTGCGACACCCGCGTGGTCCTCGACCGGGGACGCGTCACCAACGCCCGTGGCCCCAGCGCGCGACCGGCGGGCCAACCGGATCCGCCGGATCTCACAATCGACTATTCCCGTCGATCTGTGAAGGAGGGCGCCTAACGATCTCTGGTCGCTAGGTTCTTCACACTTGGGTCAAGTTTCCTGCGGTGCCGGCCGAGGTGGCGCGCCAGTTCCCGGTATGCCCGTGTCGATCAGATCCGGCGCGGACCTCTCACTGAGATCACCTCACCCTGCGCTGGGCGTCCCGCCCGCCCGGGGGTTTGGCTGCCGAATCGTCCGGAACCGCCTGCGCGGCGATCGTCCTGGCAGCCGGCCAACGCCTTCGCCTGTCGCAGCAACATCCGTCCGCGCAATTTCTGCCAGTCAGCCTTGAAGTCCGCCGACGCTTTCTAGGATGGGCCTGGCCGAGTTTTCATAGCTGTGAATCAGATGAGCGTTCATGATCAGATTCAAAGGGAGCGTCTGTGTGCAAGATGGACTGGTTCGGAGCGGTTGGGAATATCAATGGCGGCGGTGATCGATGGTCAGACATCGCCCTCCAGAATGCGTTGGCGACCGACCTTTCCGAGACAGGCTCGGTCAGCGGCACACCGACGGCTACCTGGAACGGTAGGTCGTGACGGACGCCCGTTACCAGTCGGCGAGCGACTGGCGCTTCGATCGACTCGAGGGCGAGCAGCCCCTTCTCGGTGCACACAGCGTGGAGGCGCCGACGCAGCGCACGGCGATAGCGGAGCCGCGCGCCGGATGGGTGGAGGCAGAGGTTCCACCTACGGATGCGGTAGCTGTGGCTCACGGCGTGTTCACCGTCCAAGGGCGCCGGTTGTGCAGGGTCATCGACGGCCGCCCCGCCCACCCACGCACCCGACTGCTTCATGACAAGTTTCGAGCCGCGGTCCTGAGCAGCGCGTACCCGTGCGTGATGGGAGCATCAGTGATGCGCGCCGACAACTACGCCTTCGCCGTCTATGACGAGTTGGGGGCAAAAGAATCGGCCCGTTGCCTTGCCAGGGACCTCGAGTGGTTCGTGCAGAGCCACGAGATCCGTCGCTTGCCTCAGAAGCCTTTTGTAACGTTCATCTCGATGTATGAAAGTCCGACGGTCGACGATGAGGGCGACTTCGAACGCTTGCTGTGGCGTCACTTGAGTTTCGTTCACGAGTGGGACAGGCGAAAGTGGTCATGGGATCCGACGGTGTCGATGGATCCGGACGACCCACGGTTTTCCTTCAGCGTCTCCGGTCAGGCTTTCTTTGTGGTCGGCATGCATCCAAAGGCATCCCGCATCGCGCGGATCGCTCCATTCCCCACGCTGGTCTTCAACCTACACGCACAGTTCGACGCCCTGCGACAACGGGGGCAGATGGATCGGGTCAGCCGGACTATTCGCGCCAAGGACGGACGTCTGCAGGGCCGCCCCAATCCCATGCTCATGCATTTCGGCGAGGCCTCTGAAGCGCGACAGTACGCGGGGCGCGAGGTCGAAGCCGACTGGCAATGTCCCCTCGCTGCACCCGCCACGAGCACCGGCGACGTCTCTTATCCGAAAGGAGCAGACTGATGACGGATACCACCACCATCCAGCGTCTCGCGCCCCAGACCGGCAAAGCGTTTGAGCTACCGGCCGGGGCATATCTCCGCGTCACCGATCCGAACGGAGAACAGGTCAGCGACCTGTACGCCGTATCGGCCTATGATCGAGCGGAGCACCTCTCGTCCGGCCGCAGCCTGGACTACGCCGGGAAGCTATGGCTAACCACCGGTGACGTGCTCTACAGCAATCGCAGCCAGCCAATGCTACGGATCATCGAAGACACTGTGGGCAGGCACGACTTCACCCTCACTCCCTGCTCTCAGCAGACCTTCGACCTCCTCTATCCCGACCATGAGGGCTATCACCCGAGCTGCCAACAGAACATCGCTGACGCCTTGGCTCCGTACGAGGTGGCCGTTGACCACATCGGCGTGAGCTTCAACATCTTCATGAATGTGGTCTACGATTGCAGTACTGGGAAGATGCTGCTCGGGCCCCCGATGAGTCGACCGGGGGATCACATCCTTCTGCGCGCCGAGTCCGATCTCATTGTGGCACTGACGGCATGCTCGGCCGAGAACTCCAACAACGGAACCCTGAAGCCTATAGATTTCACATTGGAGCACTGAGGTGATCTCAGCAAGGTTCGGCGGCCGAGTGGGGATGACACGGGCGTAACGTCCATACCGGACGGTGTTGGATATGGACGTGGAGCCATCGA